>JAFNIV010000049.1 GCA_017601145.1 Candidatus Brockarchaeota archaeon | reverse complement strand
CCATAGCCAATATACTCTTGCTCATACCACCCTGCACCTATCATAAAGTGTACTCTTCCATTACTTATGTTGTCTACAGTCGATACAATCTTTGCTAAGACAGAAGGGTATCTATAGGAATTGCATGTCACTAAAGCTCCAATTTTGATGCTTTTTGTATCTCTAGAAAGGGCTGCTAAAGTTGTCCAGCTTTCTAAGTTTGGTACTTTAAAGTTTGACCATATAGGATGGAAATGGTCATAAACCATAGCAACATTGAAACCAATTTTCTCTGAGAATTTAAATAAGTCTACGAGTTCACCGTAAGTTAAACCTTCTTGTGGAATTTGAACTCCAAAAATAGTTTTGCCATTCTTATCAGAGTTAGAACTTTTATTCATGATTTCTATACAAAATAACCTAAATATAAACTTGTTTACTATAAACTATGGCTTTTTTAAAGGTCTTTATGGCATATACTATTCTTATATTTACTGTTCAGGAAAGAGTGGAAAGCCTTCCTTACTCTTAAAGTAATCTACGATCTCTTTTTGTTCTTCTTCTGAAAGTTTTCTGAAACTTTCACCAGCCTTAATTATTTTTGGCCACAATTTAATGTCACAAGCCATTGAATATGTCGTTACGCCTTCTTGTGAAAGAGTAAAGTGTACGCCCTTTTCTATGTCTTCATCATCTTCAAAGGGCTCATACCATGTTTGGTACCTTTTTTGAGAACTCCATCTTCTCCTTGCTATAGCTTTTATTGCTATAACACCTACTTCTCTGTCTCTTGCTATTTTTAGTATTGGTCTAAAGTCATTTTCTGGAGTAGGATGAATTAGGCTTATTGCGTTCACTGGAATCAGTATGGTATCAAAATCAAAGACTTCTAAAGCTTTTTGAACAATTCTCATATCTTTATGAACTGTTATTCCTATATGCTTAATTAAACCTTGGTCTCTTGCTTCAAGAAAGGCTCTCATTGCTCCATTTTCTGAAAATATTTGATTGAGTTCCTCTAAACTTCCAACAGCATGGAATTGGTAAACATCAAAGTACTCCACTTTTAGCCTTTCAAGGGAACGTTTAAGCTCTTTCCAGGCTCCTTCTTTGCTTCTCTCTAATGTTTTTTCAGTAATAACTAATCTTTTTCTATTTTTACTTATGATGTCACCGAGTCTTGTTTCTGCTTCTCCATAGCTTGGTGCTATGTCGACTATATTAAGACCAGCTTCTATAGCTTTTTCTACTACTTCTACAGCTTCTTTTACATTTGGCGCAATACCAGGTCCACATCCCCCTATAGTTAATGTTGAGACTTTGTAACCTGTTCTTCCTAATGTTCTATACTCCATTTTCCCTTTTTTCAATGAATCATAAAAGTATTTAAGTTTTTGTAAAGATACATCAAAGAGAAGATGATTATTAAATAAGATTTTTGTAACTAAAGTATTTTAGTAACAATGTGGTAGTCTAAATATGTCCACCGAACCTAAAGACAAAGAAAAGTAAAAAAAGTTAATCTTCTAATTTCATCAAAAGCCACTGATTGCCCTCTTTAAACTTTAATAGTTGATATATTCCTTTTAGTTTTTTTCCAAATAGCTTAAACTTTATCTTATTCTCAGATTTTTCAACTAATTCATAAGTTCCTTTATCCCAAATTAAAACTTTTCCAGCGCCATATTCGCCTTCTGGAATCACGCCTTCAAAATCGGCATATTCTAGTTTATGATCTTCAACTTGTATTGCTAGTCTTCTTATTCCACGCACATCAGGAATTTCTTTCGGTATTGCCCATGATTTTAAAACACCATCAATTTCTAATCTGAAGTCAAAGTGGTGATGACTTGCCCAATGCTCTTGTACTACAAATATTGGGCTCATTCCATTTCTATTGAGTTAATTTTTCTGGTTTTAATGTGAAGTAAACTCTTCTATTGTTTTTACCTTTATTTTCCACTTTGTTAAGTACAAGCTCTCCAACTTCTTTTGTATTTGAAACATGAGGACCACCATCTGCTTGAATATCTAAACCCTCTATTTCAACTATCCTTAATTTTTCAACATTTGGTGGCATTGCTTCAGCAAGCTTTACTATCCCAGGAATCTTGAGAGCCTCTTCCCTTGGTAAATAATAAATTTTCACGTTCTTACCCTTAGCAAGCTCCTCATTAGTTTCTAAGAAAACGTCTTCGATCAATTTCCTGTCAAACTTTTCAATGTTCACATCTAACCTTGATTTATCTGTATTAACCTGATTTCCTGTGATTAATGCGCCAGTTTTCTTGTTGAATACTGAGGCTAATGCATGAATTCCAGTATGCATCCTCATTATAGTATATCTCTTTTCCCAATTTATTGTTCCTTTGATTTTATCTCCTAAACTTAGCCCTAAACTTGTTAAGTGATGAAACACTTTATCTCCTTCCTTTCTTACTTGATCAACAGTATAATTTTCCAGCCCTTTTGTTATTACTCCAGTATCTTCTGGTAACCCTCCTCCTCTTGGATAAAATGCAGTTTGATCTAAGACAACTTCATTGCCGTCAATTTCTACAACTTCTGCTTCAAATTCCTTTAGGTAAGAGTTATCCATGTACAATAATTTTGTCATATTTTTTGGCTCAAAGCACTAATTTAAATACTTTATGTTCCAATTAACTTCATTCTCAGCTTTTTTCTGATTCCTATTTTGTCATTTTGAGAACATCCAGTAAGTGAACTACGTTAAAAACTTAAACTCTTGCATTCCCCAAACTATTCGAAGCCATATTAGAACCAAGAATTTAAAAGACTTAGCAATGCATTTTTTAGGTTCAAGATTACTGTACGTAGTTATATTGACAATCTAACAAGATTTTGAACTTCTCAGCTGTAAACGTATATGTCAAATCTCTAGTTATTTTAATTAACTAGAAGAACTTGTTAAATAGAGTGATTGTTGATCTTTCATTGATAACCATTTCCACAGAGGTAGAAAGTTTATTTTTTTGTTCTCTACTTCTACTCTATCTTCGTAGTTCCATGTAATTATGAGCAAGTTACTGCATTTTAGTAGATTGCTTGCTTTGATTAAGGAATTAATTTCTCTTCTTTCTACTTCATCTTTCCCAGAAGCATAAGTTACTTGAACAAGTTGTTCTACCTCTGCACCTCTTTTCACTACGAAATCTACCTCATTTTGTTGGTTATCTTTAAAGTAAAAAAGATTCTTAGAAACATCTAATCCTTGTTTAAGAAATTCTACAAATACCGCATTCTCTATTAACTTCCCAAAATTTTCTGAAATTCTTAATGGAAACACGGAAATAAATCCGTTGTCTGCAACATAAACTTTTTTGTTACTTTTTATAACACTTGAATATTTTTCAGAAAAAACTGGTAAAAAGTAAAACAAGAAAACATCAGAAAAAGTTGAAGCATACCTTATTACCAAGTCTGTACTTATTTTATATCCCTTATCATTTAAAATATTTTTTAGCTTTGTAAAAGAGATATAAGAAGACACTCTTTCCATAAGTAATACAGCTAAATCATCGACAACCTCTTTTTTTCTTAGATTAACCCTGCTTTTTATATCTCTTTCTATTATATCGTTCAATGTTTCTTCTAGATACTGTTTTTCTCCACTTAGTACAAACTTTGGTAAGCTTCCAAATTTTATGTATTCTTCGCTTGACCTTTTTATTTTTGCTTCCTCTTCTTCCGTTAGTCTATTTGTTTCTTTAATACCCTTAAACTTTAGAAATTCTTTAAAAGATAGTGGAAAGTTTCTAATGGTTAAATGTCTTCCACTTAAGAGACGTCCATATTCTTTAGATAACAAGCTTTTAACAGAACCTGAGATAATTATCTTTATTTTTCCATTGAATTCATCGTATACACTCTTTACGAACACTTCCCAGCCTTTTACAGTTTGAACTTCATCTAACAGCAAGAAAATTTTCTTTTTTAACTTTTATGGCGGGAAGTCCCCCTGCGAAAGCTGGGGGATGAAAGCCGAAAAGCTTATATTTTTCTCATTATATCTATCATTGTCTGCTTGGCTGGAAGGGCTGGCAGACCTAGTAGGCATGGGACAGGCCGAAAGAGACGCCTGCTGAG
>JAFNIV010000048.1 GCA_017601145.1 Candidatus Brockarchaeota archaeon | reverse complement strand
TAAACATTTGGAAAACATTCCTTAGGATGTGGGGAGTTATGGGTTCCCCCCGAAAGGAGCAAAGCTCAATGATTCCTCCAATGAACCCTGAGGAGGAAAAGAGCGTTGAGGCTCAAGGACTAAGTATGGATTCCATACTTAGTTCAGAACCCAAGAAGAATACTAAGCAAACTTAGCAGTACTCTTTGCTAAAAGTATGACTGTTTTAAAACTATTTTAGTAAAACACCTTTGGGAAAAGAATTGTTCTACTTTTTTTAGTTTTCATATACCTGTAACAATAAGAACAAAGGCGTTATTATAGATACGAAAAACTAATATTATCGTCTTATTTATCTATGTCTTAGATAACTGACAGTTGGGGCAACCTCAAATTAGCTCTTTATCCTCAGAACAAAATCCAAAAAAAGAGTTTAAGTATAGAATTGAGGACAACTGGTGGAAAAAATTTAACATATGGAAAAATGTTAGCAAAGAAGAATTTTTAGATTGGCGTTGGCAATATACACATTTAATAAATTCTCCGTGGAAACTCTTCGAGGCATTTCCTTGGTTAAGTGAGGAAGAGAAAAAGGAAGTAGTAGAAGTTTCCAAGATTTATCCACTGCTCATAAGTCCTTATTACTTATCGCTTATTGATCCAAACGATAAACTTGATCCAATAAAGATGCAGTGTATTCCTTCCAAAGAAGAACTCTTAGACGTAGCTTCAACTGAAGATCCTTTAGCTGAAGAAAGTGATGAAGTTGTACCAAATTTAGTTCACAGGTATCCAGATAGAGCCCTTTACATAACTACTAACTTTTGTGCAACATACTGTAGGTTTTGTACAAGAAAAAGAATACTAGGTAAAGCTACCGTAACTGGTGTTTCAAGCTTACAAAAAATAGTCGATTATCTTAAGCAAAACAAGCAGGTTCATGATATAGTAATTTCTGGAGGCGACCCGTTAACACTTCCTAACAAAGACTTAGAAAAAATTTTAAGTGAACTAAGTGCTATAGATTCTATAGATACGTTAAGGCTAGGAAGTCGAGTTCCTGTAACTTTGCCTATGAAACTGTTTGATGAAGAATTGCTAGAGCTTTTAGAGAAGTATAGTGACTTATTATGGCTTAATACCCATTTTAATCATCCAAATGAAATAACTGAAGTTTCTTACTTAGCAATAAAGAACGTACTTAAGCTAGGAATCCCCGTTAACAACCAGACAGTTCTTCTTAAAGGTGTAAATGATGACGTTGAAGTTATGAGAAAGCTGATGCTAAGCTTAATTAAAATAAAAGTTAGACCTTACTATTTGTTCCATTGTGATCCTACGAGGGGTATAAGACACTTTAGAACTACTATCTGGAAAGGTTTAGAGATAATGGAAGGCTTAAGAGGCCATATCTCTGGCCTTGCTGTTCCAACTTATGTTGTAGACGCGCCTGGAGGCGGCGGGAAAATTCCCATCATGCCAAACTATATAATTTCAATGTCAGAAGATAGAATTGTGCTGAGGAACTTTGAGGGAAGCATAGTAAGTTATGATCCTACAGGAAAGGCTTCAACTAAAGAAGAAAATCAAAAATTTGAAGGTATAATAAGTTTACTAAAAGGGGATTTTGATAAGATTGATTCTTTGGATTCAGAAAGAATTAAAAGAAGAGAAAAAAGGTCAAGGTATTGAGGTCAGCTAATGTACGTTTACAGGGGCGAAAAAGTAAACTTAAAAATTTCAGAGTTTATACTTCCAAACAAAGTAAAGGTTAAGAAAGAAGTAGTTGAACACAGGGGAGCTTCGCTGATAATTCCAGTTCTTGAAGATGGAAGACTAGTGATGGTTGAACAATTTAGACCAATACTTGGAGTATGGCTTCTTGAGTTTCCAGCAGGCACTATAGAAAAGGGAGAAGATGCGCTTTCTTGTGCAAAGAGGGAGCTTGTAGAGGAAGCTGGTTATGTTGCTCAAGAGATCGAAGAACTCTTTAAAAGTTATCCTTCACCTGGTTATTCGGATGAAATTCTTCATATTTTTGTAGCGAAAAAATTATCTGAAGTTCAAAGCCATCCTGAAAATTATGAACTTATTAAAGTAAGAAAGCTTAAAGTTAATGAAATTCTTAACATTTTATCGAGAGAAAAAACCCTAGATATGAAAACCGTTGCAGCTTTATTTTATTATCTAAACTGTGACAAGTGCTTGAAAGAGAACGTAGATCCCAAGTAAGATTAGCCCACCATTTCTATCAATTCGTCTTTTTGACAACAAATAGAGGAATACAAGACTAGAGACTAAGACAGGAATAATTAGTACAGAGAATGCTACTAAGTCCATACTTGGGTCTAAAGTTAGAAGCAAACCTAGTATTAATGTTG
This sequence comes from Candidatus Brockarchaeota archaeon, assembly GCA_017601145.1. Taxonomy (GTDB): domain Archaea; phylum Thermoproteota; class EX4484-205; order EX4484-205; family JAAOZO01; genus JAAOZO01. Next base: position 3,042 of record JAFNIV010000048.1, on the reverse strand, counting down.
TGTTAACTAGATTGCTTCCTATTGCATCTCCTAGAGCCATCCACACCCTTCCTTTCTTAGCAGCTGTAGTTTCAACTACTAATTCTGGAAGAGAAGTACTCAACGCAACAACTTTTGCAGCTAGAATAGAACGATGAATGTTTAACAATTCTGAAAGCATACTTACAGAATCAATAACCATCTTAGCTCCAATTATTAGCCCTCCTATACAAAGAAGAAGTACAATGTATTCAAAGGGAGAGATTAAAGATGAAGTGTACTCATTTTCTTCAGATTCATAGTAAATTTTTTTCTTACTTAAAACAATTCTTATGTAAAACAAGTAAACTACTAGCAAAAAAATACCAGTAAGTCTTGTTATCCAACCACCAACTAAAAGAGAGAGGGGTATCATCGTAGCTAAAAATAAGACATCTGCAAGTTCTATTATATTTTGTTCGTTCATAATAACCTCTCCAGCAATAACTAGTGCTACTCCAGCTATCAATGTTATGTTAGTAACGTTTGAGCCTAAGATATCGCCCACAGAAATGCTTACCTTATTTTCTAGAGCTGAAATTATTGCTACGCTCAGTTCTGGAGATGAAGTTGATACAGAAAGAAGTAAGAATCCTACTGACAGCTCTGAAAGCTTAAACTGTTTCATTATTTTTTCTGCTATATTAACTAACATGCTTCCTGAAGTTGCAATTAATATTCCTCCAAATAACAATTCTGCAACCCATATTAGTAGCTCCATTTCCCGAAGCAAAAATGTACTAGATATGGTTTATATTTCTTTCGTAAAGATGCTATATACTTTAGTTAAAAGTTAGTACTCTAGCCATAGATAAGTTAAGCCATCATCAAAGTACGGAATAGCAACAAAGACTATAAACTTGAAAGCTCATTGCTTTGGTTCAACATCCTCCGTTAAAGCTATATTTACATGCAGTTAAAATTAAGGAGATAGATGAAAAAGGACTTTTCTATATTCTATAAGGTCATTACTTCTTTAGAGAATAGTCCACACAACCTTTAATAAAACCAAAGAACAGGGGATTGGGCTTCAGAGGCCTAGAGGTAAACTCAGGATGGAACTGAGTTCCTATGAAGTAGTTTAACTTAGGCAGTTCTCCTATTTGCATTATTCCTTCATCCTTTTCCGACTCGCCAGAAAAAACAAAGCCATTCTTTTCCAGAATGTCAACGTATTCTGGGTTAATCTCATACCTGTGCCTAAATCTTTCAACGACTTTTTTCTTTTTGTAGAGTTCGTAGGCTAACGTATTTTCCTTAATCAATACAACTTGCCCGCCTAAACGCATGGTAGCGCCGTACTTTCTTTCTTCAATTAGCTTTTTCTGCCAAGGTAAGAGATCAACTACAGGATGGTTTGTAGAAGGGTCTATTTCTGTAGAGTGCGCACCCTTTAGGCCACAGACATTTCTTGCAAACTCAACAACAGCTAGCTGAAACCCAAAACATAACCCTAAGAAAGGGACGTTGTTCTCTCTTGCAAATTTAATTGCTTCTATTTTTCCTTCTACTCCACTTGCTCCAAATCCTCCTGGAACTATTATCCCATCAACAGATTTTAATTTCTCAAACTCTTCTTCATTTTTTGCCTCTAGAGCTTTAGCATCAATCCAATAAAACTTTGGAGAAACGTTGTTGCTCCATGCAGCATGCTTAACAGCCTCTATAACTGAAACGTAAGAGTCAGGTAGGTTATATTCACCAATATCGAAGTATTTTCCAACTATTCCAACTTTTACAACGTTTTTAATGCTTTTAATTTTTTCAATTAGATTTCTCCACTCTTCTAGGTTTGAGTCCCTACGTTCTACATTAAGTTTAGAAAGTATTTTATCTCCAAACTTTTGTTCTTCAAACAACAAAGGTAACTCGTAAACATTTTCTAAGTCAGGATTAGCGATTATGTCTTCCTTCATGACGTTACAAAAGAGTGCAACTTTCTCTTTTCTAACGCTATCTATAATTCCTTCAGATCGCCCAACTATGAAATCTGGCTGTATACCAAGTTCTCTTAGTTCTTTAACAGAATGTTGCATTGGTTTTGTTTTCATTTCGCCTAAGCTTTTTATTATAGGTAAGTAACCAACGTGAACAAAGATTACTTTTTCCCCTTCTAACTTCATCTGTCTTATAGCTTCTAAAAATGGAATATTCTCGTAATCTCCAACAACACCCCCAACTTCAACTAAGACAAAGTCAGCATTGCTTTCTTTTGCTACTTCCCTTATTCTTCTCTTTATTTCATCAGTAATATGAGGTATTATTTGAACTGTTTTTCCTAAGTATTCGCCTCTTCTTTCTTTTTCGATTACTTCTAGATAAACTTGCCCTGTTGTTATATTATTCTTTTTACTTATTACAATATCAAGAAATCTTTCATAGTGTCCTAGGTCTTGGTCGATTTCTCCTCCATCTTCTGTAACCCAGACCTCACCATGTTCTGTTGGCCTTAACGTACCTGCATCGTAATTTAAGTAAGGGTCAATTTTTATGGCCGTAACTTTAAATCCCTTTGCTTGTAAAACTTTACCAATCGAAGCTGTCGTTATGCCTTTTCCTAAACCTGAAACAACACCTCCTGTAACGAAGATGTAAGCAATAGGCATATGAACCATTACTACGCTACTTTAAAAATTTTTCGGCGCACTACTTTTAAGTTACAGTATGAAGCTTTGCGTGAACTACCCCTCGCTATTGCAAGGGGCTTCCTGCTTCAACGATGAGGCTTGCTGACACGTAAGCCAGTAGAGGCTTCATCTCAGCAGGCGTCTCTTTCGGCCTGTCCCATGCCTACTAGGTCTGCCAGCCAAGCAGACAATGATAGATGTAATGAGAAAAATATAAGCTTTTCGGCTTTCATCCCCCAGCTTTCGCAGGGGGACTTCCCGCCATCAAAGTTAAATGTTACTTAGAAGTCTTGATTATTCTTTTAGTACTCTACTAAAGTCACAAAATTTCTCCATTTTTATGAAAAGTATTTATTTATCAATAAAATAAAGTTGTGAATGAAATGAATAGCTACAA
>JAFNIV010000004.1 GCA_017601145.1 Candidatus Brockarchaeota archaeon | reverse complement strand
CCTCCTTCGTAGCTGCTTATTTCATATTCGCTCATAACTATAAGGAAACCTCTCCAATATTTAAGTACAACTCTATAGTGTATTTTTCAGTTGTGTATAAACATTAACTTTATATAGCTCTATAACGCTGTTATAAAAGATGAAAATCCTTTTTGTAGAATCTGATGAACTACTTGAGAAAGAGGGTTCTGAGTTAAGTAGGAATACCTAGTGAATTGTTATTTTCATTCCTACTTAACCCTTCCCTCTCGATTACTTCATCGAGGGCTCTTTGGGGGAACCCTTCTCCCCGCATCTGAAGGTTCAATACCGCTACTATGTCTCTATCTAAGATTATGTTACATTCTTCGCATTTCATTATCCTGCCCAGATAGGAAGCCATGCTTCCAGAACAGAGAGGGCAGGTTTTAGAAGAGTTTTTAGGATTAACATATTTTACTGACAACCCGTTCCAGAGGAGCTTGTATTCAAGCATGAACTGAAACGTTCTTGCGTTCCACTTTGATAGCTTTCGGTTCATGTCCTTCGAGTCATTAAGAATTCGTCTCTTTATACCTATCTGTCTCGAAACTGCTGACAACGGCTTATCGAGGAAGACTCAATTCGTATAAATGTTTGTGATAATAATAGTTATGCTTAAATATTGTTATTTAATTAATGATAATTAGAAATGTCTGAAACTTCATTGGAAGACCAGTTCTTAGAATTATTGAAGAAAAACGAAAAATTTAGGCTAGCTGTTGCCTCTTATCTAGGTTACGGCGAAATTCTAAGGAAGCTAAGTGAACATGATGAAAAGTTCAATTCAATATTAGAAGAAATAAAACTTTTAAGAGAAGAACAGAACAGGCTTCGAGAAGGACAGAACAAACTATGGGAAGAAGTAAGAGCGTTAAGAGAAGGACAGAACAAACTATGGGAAGAAGTAAGAGCGTTAAGAGAAGGACAGAACAAACTATGGGAAGAAGTAAGAGCGTTAAGAGAAGGACAGAACAAACTATGGAGAGAAGTCAAGTATCTAAGAGCTGAAGTTGACAGCTTTGGAAAGGCTGTAGGACGAACACTTGAAGATTACACAGCAGCATTTGTCAAGGTAATGCTTGAAGATAAAGGATATCCTAAAGAAAAAATAAACATAAGAAAAACCACGGTAGTTCACGATAATAAAATCGTTGAAATAGACCTCTTTAATGAAGATCCCTTAATTGTTGGAGAAGTAACAACTTATTTGGATACAGTTGAACAAGCTAAAGAAGAAATTAATAAGGTACTATATGATGAGGAAGTAGTAGAAAGAAAATTTAAGAGAAAAGTTGAAATGAAAATATTAGCTGTAGCAAATGTGCCCTTAAACGTATTAGAAGAATTAAAGAAGTTAACAGAGGAAAATAAGATAGAGTTCATTTTTGGAAGAGAATTAGTACAGGAAGTATAGAAATACTAACTTATAAGCTAACTTTAACTTTATTAGGTAATGGTCTCTTCTGAAAGAGTAGAACAATAGTTGTTTTAACCTAAGCTTTCTTCTCTTGTTAACAATATAGGAAACACTATAAATGGAAGAGTTAGAGATTGCAGCGAATTCGTTAAGGAACTGAACCAATCTGAAGAAATATAGCCTTAAAGTCACAGATGTTTTAAGAAGTTTCCGTAAGCTTGATGTTCAACTAAAGAGAACATTTAGGCTAGAGTATGTTCATAGACCACAAAATGCCACCAAGAATATGCTTCTTAAACCATTCTTCATGCCATATTTCTTTGAAGTGTCCAAAAGCTGTATAAAAAACTCTACCTTTACCATATTCATGGCACCAACTCAACACATAGTCGTTGTCTGTTCTATTTCCTTTGCTTAAGTCTACTGAAGAAGTATCTAAGCTTATTAGTACGTGTGTTTTGTTTCTACTCCAATTTTTAAATGTATAAACTTCTTCTTTTACTCTAAAACTTTTTGGTAAATGTTTAGTGGCTGGGTGGTTGCTATCCTCAACTCTTGCTACTATTTCTTGTGTCCAAGGATGTCCATTAAAGTATCCTCCAAGCATTTCTCCATACTCTGGAAACTTGTAGAAAGTGTCAGTTGCATTGTGAACTCCAATGAATCCTCCACCTTCTCTTACAAATCTTATTAAAGCAACTTTTTGTTCTTCTGTCATAGGTAATTCTCCAGTTGTTGCAAAGAGTAAGGCTGAAGTATTTTTCAAATTCTCTTCATTAACTAGCGAACAATCTTCTGTTGCGATAACTTCAAATTCTCTTGATTCTGTTCCCAGCTCTTTTACCGTTTCAACTGCTATTGGAAGATAGTCATGCCTAAATCCTGCTGAGTGCGTTAACATTAACAACTTCCTTTTATTCATAGGTAATAGTAGTATTAAAGAAATAAAAACTTTTGCTATTCTATTTAAGGTTTGTAAACTTGAACCTTTTCTCCATCCTTAACTTCTTTTAATATGCTGTAATCACCTATAACTTTTCCAAAAACATTTACTGGACTATAAGCTAAAATCTTGTTTCCTTTTGAAACAGGAGTTGGTCCAAAGAAAATACACATTGCTCTTCCTGGAGGCCAATAAGCTACATCTCCCTCTTCTACCTCAACTTTCGAAGATTCTTCATCTAGCTTTACTGGTGTTTCAAAGTAAATTTCGTCTCCCCATCTGTTAGCTTCAGAAGTAAAAGGTAATGCTTTCAAAATACCTTCTGCTGTTTTTGGATTTAATTGACTCCTTACTTCTATCTTTACTGGTTCAATCCTTTCAAACTTTATGAGAATCGTCTCGCCCATTTTTTACATGATATTTTAAGCTTAATTTTAATAAAGTTTTCTTTTATGGAGCGACTCTGCTAACTTATTTTTTTAAGTTTTCGCATATGGCTTTTATTTCTAAAGTTAAACGAATATTTTCTCATCTGTCCCTTCTATTAACTAAACTTGTACAATCTAAAAACTTAAAAGCTAAGAATGCGAAGTTACTACTTCATGAACAAAGGAAATTTTGTAAAGTTAGTCGCATTTATTCTGTTGTCTGCTTTGCTGCTATTTGTTATTGCCTTTAACTTATTTTCTAACAAAGAGATAGTAGTATATATCAACTCAGATAAATTAGTTTATGCTCCTTCAAGTTTTGCAATAATGAACTTTACTCTGCTTAGTTCATCAGTTTCTAGCAACTTTTTTGTTGAAACTTACTTAAACCAAAATTTTTTAACCTCTTTTCACTTGAAAGTTGAAAATCATAAAGGAACAAAGCTTCTTAACTTTAGTTTGCCAAGTAAAGAAGGCGAGGTTACAATTTCTTTCGTGGTTAAAGATTTCATTTTTGTAGTAAAAAGAAAAGATGCGAAAATATTGATTGCTGATTCAAAGGATAGAAAGCCACTTCTTCTTCTCATAGTTTGGCATGAACATCAGGCTCCAAACGTTCTTCCAGATGGGAAATATTTTGGAGAATGGGCTTTTTATCACACTTTTTCTAGTGAGCTTTCTCCAACATTTGATGGGGGCCCTTATATGTATCATGCTTATGAACTAATAAAGCATAAAGGAATAAAAGTTGTAGAACATCTATCACCTTCTTTGCTTTTTCAATGGAATTCTTCGTTAGTAAGTGGTTATACTCTAGAAAATGGGACTTATGTTCCACCAAATAGCTCAAAATTAGAAAAGGTAAGATGGACTTTAAATACATTTAAGTTACTAGCTAAAGAGGGAAGAGTGGAAGTTCCTACGAGCGTTTTTGCCCATACGATTACAGGGTTTTTGCTAGACAAATACAATATGTCAGATGTGGTCAATAATGAACTAAAAATTGGGAAGAACATAACCGAAAAAATAATCAATGTAGTTCCTACTGGAGCTTGGACCCCAGAAATGGCTTTCTCAATGAAAAACATAAATATTTATAACAGTAATAACATTTACTATACTTTCCTTGATTCTAGGTATCACTTTCTAGAAGCGAAGGGTAACAAGAGCAGCATCTATGAACCTTACATATTGAGAGACGAAAATGGTAAGCAAATTATAGTTTTCTTTAGAGATCAGGAAATAAGTGACCAAATTGGTTTTCAAAACAACTTCTTAAGCAAAGAAGATGCTGATAGCTTTGCACGAGACTTAGTTATAGAAATTCTTGAGAAAGCATGGTTAAATAATGAAACTTATAAATCCTACAGAGTACTAACAATAGCGTTAGATGGTGAAAACTGGATGATATTTTCTAAAACTCCGTCAAATGCAGCATTGTTTCTAGATTATTTCTATAGCTACTTAGAGGAAGCGCAAAAAAATAAAGCAATAATGACATGCACTGCTAAAGAAGCATTAGATTTCATTAAACCAACCAGAGTTATTTATTTTGTTCCAACGAATTCTTGGCTTGGCTCTTTTGATAAGTGGACTACCGAAAAATCTCAAGCTACTCAGTGGAAACAAGTTGAGCTTTTGTACAGAAAGTTAGAGGCTTACAAGCAAATATATGGAGAAAACAATAACTTTAAACGCGCGATGTTCGCTTTTTACAATGCTCTAGATAGTGACTATTGGTGGGCTGAATTTTATTCTCCTCAAGTTATAGACTCTTGGTTAAACTATACACAGCTTTGTTTAAATGAAACAAAAAATCAGTAGAAATGGTATACAAGATATTTTTAGTTTCGATAGGATATGTTCAGGAAAATATATTAAACGAAATTTCTATTGGCGTAAAAGAAGTATTTAGAACTATTTCTGTGACAATTTTGTCTCGCAACGTTCCACTTCCAAAGAATTCATCTGATTCATACAGACAACAATACAATTCTTCTATTATTTTAGACTTCCTAAAAAAGTTGTTTAGCTTCTCAATCCAAAATAAAGTTTTGGGAATAACAAGCGTGGACCTCTTTGTTCCTGAGCTAAACTTCGTTTTTGGAGAAGCATTATTTGGTGGTAATGTGGCAGTAATTTCATTAAAGCGTCTTTTTCCGGAATTTTATGGATATAGCTCAAATCATAAACTTTTCATTTCAAGAGCTGTTAAAGAAGCTGTGCATGAGCTTGGTCACTGTTTTGGTTTAGGTCATTGCAAAAACAAAAAATGCGTTATGCACTTTAGTAATTCGATACTCGACACTGACATAAAGGAAAAGTATTTTTGTACTTCATGTAAAAGTAAGTTGAATTTTCTCGTCAAGAGCATTACGTAAAACTAATAAATTTCCTAAAATTATCTTTATTGGAATGATGAAAGAGGTGATCTGTGAGCTACAATGAGCAAACTTCTTTCTGACTACTGTTTTCGTAAATGTGCTAAACTTTTGAACCGAATAGCATAAAACTACAAAAGGTTTAGTTTCTTTACACACTGAAACTGCATTTTTATGGAGTTTTTCCTCAAGTAAAGTTTAAATATGCTGGATATTTTATCCAGCAGTTATGAGGATAATTGCAGTTAAGGAGGAACTACTAACAGAAGAAAAGCTATTCTCCCTAATAGAAGACTATTTAGAGAAGGACGATCTAAGCAGGCACAACGCAAACTTAATTTATTCTTTGCCTTCAATGTCTGGGATACTATCTAGCTTTGTTCAAAAGGAGTACTACTTAAGAAAAATACTTTCAGAAGAAGAACGAATGTTGCATGAAGAAGGATGGTGGTATCATCATCAAATGAGTCAACTTAGTCCTTACTGTGCTGGTTTTTCAGCAGTTGATATAATGAAGTATGGCCTTCAATCATTAAACAACTTTTCAATAAAGTCGAGACCTCCAAGACATCTTAGAACTTTCTTAGATCAAAGTGCAAACTTTATTTTAAAGATTAGTCAAGAAGTTTCAGGTGCTGTTGCACTTAACGATTTAACTTCCGTTGCTGCTGCTTACGTTTGGTATGAAAGAGAAAGATTGCACAAAAACCTGACTTACGATGAGATTAAAAATGCTTTTCAGTCCTTCATTTACAACGTAAACTTAGACTTTAGGAGTGGTAATTCTCCATTTACGAACGTAACTATAACTATAGGCAGCCCCGCGCCTGCATTGGTGAACGAACCAATTACAATTGGTCAAAGTAAGTTTAATCTTAACTTAATAACCTTTGGACAACTTCCAAAAGAAATCTATGATGAAGTTAATCAAGCATTCTTTGAAGTTATGGCTGAGGGTGATGCTGAGGGAAAGCCATGGACCTTCCCGTTAATTACATTGTATATAACTGATGACTTTGACTGGAATTCAGACTCGTTCAACAAATTACTTGAACTTATGGATAGCTTTGGTGGAATATACTTAGAAAACTATATGAGCAAGCCATTTAACGACGAAAGGTGGAAATCAAAAGTTGATAACTTAGAGATAAGAGACCCAAAACTTCAAAGGTCTTTTTGTTGCAGGTTTCAAGTCGACTTAAAAGAGCTAACCAAGGTTCCACATACTGGCTCAATATTTGGCAATGTTTCTGGAGTTGGTTCTGTTGGAGTTATTTCGTTGAACTTTAACAGGCTTGCTTACTTGCATAGAGGTGACCTAAACTCTTTGCTTGATCACCTTGACTTGTTGCTTAACTATGCAAGAAGTACATTAAACAAGAAAAGAGAGTTTATCCTAGAAAATAAAGATCTTTATCCAACTTTCTTTTACTATGTTGATAAGTCGCTGCAAACTTATTTCAATACGATTTCGCTTGGTGGAGGACACGAAGGCCTTGTAAACTTTGGAATAAAAGACGGAATTTTAGGTGAAGAAGGTCTAAAAGTTTCTAGAAAAGTTGCAGGGCATATACTAGATAAACTAAAGGAATTTCAAAATGAAGATGGAGTTGCTTGGAACTTTGAATACGCTCCAATGGAAACTGCAGCAGGTTACTTGGCAAGGAAAGACCTAGAATTTGTTAGGAGTTTGTCTTCAGGAAATAATGAATTTAGGATGTTTAGAGACATAATTGAAGAAAAAATAAAGAAGTGGACAGATATTCCAAAAATGTTTATTTCAGCCTCAGAAGACCGCCCAATACTGACTTCGGGCTTTCAACCCCCATTTAGTTGTAAAAGTATTTCAAAGCTTGTTTATGCTTCAGCTCATACGCAAAACTATGCTACAGGTGGGTCAGTTCTTCATCTTTTCTTGGGAGAAAAACTCAATACAGAAGCAAAGAAAAAATTAGTTAGGTCAATATTCTCAAACTATCCAGTAAAGTACATGACACTAACTCCAACTTTAACAGTATGTAACGACTGCAAGCACAAGTTTGTAGGAGAGCATTTAGTTTGTCCAAATTGCAAAAGCGAAAACACTACAATTTATTCGAGAGTAATCGGATACTTTAGGCCAATTGCAAGAAAAGTTAAGAAGAAAGATTCTAAGCTTGGTCTTTACGAAGGAGAAGAAAACATATGGCAGGATTCAAGAAGGGCTGATTGGGTTACAAGAGGAGTTTTTACTAAAGATGAAGTAGATTCCTTTACAAGGGATTTTTAATGAACTCCCTTAACTTTCCAAAGATAGCTGGACTTTTAACTTCAGGAATAGACCATCCAAATCATGTTTCTTTAAACATATACTTGCCTTACTGTAACTTTAACTGTAGGCAGTGCCACAACTACAAGATAGCAAGAGGAGAGTTTGAAGAGGTTTCTTATGAACAACTACTTTGGGAACTGGAAAACAACTTTATTGTCGACATGGTAATAATTACTGGTGGAGAACCAACAATCCATGGAGAAAAACTTCTAAACTTAACGAAGCTAATTAAGGAAAAAAGAAAGGATTTAATATTAAGAGTAGATTCAAATGGTTCAAAACCAGAAGTTGTTAAACTTGTTTCAAGCTACGTTGATGGCTTTGCGATCGACATAAAAGCCCCGCCTTTTAAAAAAGAAAAATATGAATTCACAATTAGAACAAACTTTAATGTTGATGCTTTATTAGAGTCTATTAAGGTTGCAGCTGAACTTCCTTATACGATTTTTAGAACAGTTAAGTATCCTTGGTTAACTGAAAGTGACTTAAAAGAAATAAAGGATTTTGTAAAAACATACGGAAAAGGAAAACCTCACTACGTAAATCCATTCGTTGAGGTGGTTGAAGAAAGCGAAAATTAATAAAACCCTTTCTTAAAAACTTTGGTTTAAAACATGAAGGATGAATTAGTCCCTCTTGTAAAGTCTCCTATAACAAAGAAGTTAAGAGAAGGAAAGGGTTTTAGCATTGGTGAACTAAGGCAGGCCGGTGTTACATTTGAACTTGCGAAGAAGCTGGGAATTAGAATTGACAGGAGAAGAAAGTCTATAAGAGAAGAGAACGTAAAAACTCTCAAGGAAGCTAAAGATGCGTACACTAAAACTAAAGCAACATGATCTCTATAGGTGTAGACTTAGCAGGATCTCCTAAAAGACCAACCGGACTGTGCTCGTTGGATAATGAACTAGTTGCAAAGTTCACAACTGTATACGAGAACTCGGAAATAGTAAAGTTCATAGAAGAAATAAAACCAAGTATAGTTGCAATAGACGCTCCTCTTTCGTTGCCAAAGGGAAGAAAGTCTATAAACGATAGAACTGGTCCTCACTTGAGACAATGCGATAAAGAGTTGTTAAAATTAAAGATAAAGTTTTTTCCAGTTACACTTGGACCGATGAGAAAGCTTACAGAAAGAGGAATTATTCTAGCTGATGAGCTAAGAACGAAAGGATTTAAAGTTATTGAAGTTTACCCTGGCGCAGCTCAGGATATACTGTCGATTAGTAGAAAGAGCAATTTAAATTCTTTAAGAAATGGTCTTATTAAGCTTAAAATAAAAGGAGAAATTGAGAAAGCAAATGAGCATGAGCTAGATGCTATTACTGCAGCTTTAGTTGGACTAATGTTTTTAGAGTCTAAAGTGGTTGCTCTGGGAGACCCAGGAGAAGGTTTACTTTATATTCCAAAGGCTTCATACTAACGGCAGAGTTAAAGACAAGCTTCTTCTTAATGGGTTAAGAAGCAGTTTTAGAATAAATGGATTTTTATAGATATTTATTGCATTCTGTTGTGGAAGTTATTCTCGGAATTCCGTTCACTTACGAAGTAAACGACGACGTTAGAAAGATCTTAGAAGACTTTAGGAATACGATAAACTTCTGCATAGAACGCTTTTAGAAATGGAAGAAGTAGAGTTATTCAATGTATTTCTACTATTCAACATTACTAGTCGAGCATGTAATCCGAGAGAACCTCGAGCCTTTGTTTGATATGTAGTGGTGAGCTAGCATCGAATGGACATAAGCTTAAGAAATGTGAAAAATGCAGGTACAAGAACGATAGAGATGCAATCGTAGTTAACATGCTTAGGGTGATGAAGTCTGTTGCTCTAAAAGCCATTTATGAATCTCATAGAGGTGAAAGGGAAGGGGATGAAAACCTATGAGTCTCACAATAGTCCATAACTAAGCTTCGTAAAAACATCGGCTCCATTTTCTTCAAAAATCTTATATTTGCTACTTAAGTTAGGGGAAAAAGGAGAGTATCTTAGTTTTACTTTATCGAAATTCTGTTGTGAAATGAAGTCAAAAAGCTTTATAAACTTACTATTTTAAAATAAAAATTCGGGGTTGGGTACTCTAAAATGCCTGCTGAGATGAAGCTTCTACTGGTAAAAATGCCATTAAGTTTCATCATTGAAGCAGGAAATCCCATGGCTGAAGTCATGGGTAGTTCGCTGAAGTAAGGAAGAGAAAGAAAGTTAAAATGAGCTTAAACTACGTTAGCCACCCGTTAATTAAGGAGAATGTTGTAGAAGACAGACTTTACCAAAGAAACATAGTTAACGTAGCAACAAAGGAGAATACTTTAGTTATTCTTCCAACAGCTCTAGGAAAAACAGTGGTGGCTGCGCTTGTTGCTGTTGAAGTTTTGCTAAACAATAAATCAAAGAAAATACTGATGATGGCACCAACAAGACCATTAGTACTCCAGCACAGAGAGACTTTTAAAAGAATCATAAACTTACCTGAAAATCATTTCATTGCTATAACTGGAAAAACTACTCAGGAAAAAAGAGTAAAAATATGGAACTCAGATTCTAAGTTTTATTTTGCTACACCACAAATTGTAAAAAACGATGTTTCTAATGGAATACTAAACTTAAAAGATTTTGCTCTTCTTATTTTTGATGAGAGTCATAGAGCAGTTAAAGATTATGCATATACTGAAGTTGCAAAACAATACGCAAAACAATGTGACTACCCTTTAATACTTGCCCTAACAGCTTCTCCAGGTTCGGATCAAGAAAGGATAAAAATGGTTTGTGACTCGTTACTTATAGAAAGGATAGAATACAAGACAGAAGAAGATCCAGACGTAAAGCCTTATATTAATCCAATAAACATTGAAGTAAAACAAGTTAGTTTACCTGCAGAATACCAACTAGTAAGTGCTATCATAAAGGGTATGCTAAATGAAAAGCTAAGATGGCTAAGAGAAAACAACTTTCTAAAAGTTGTTGTAAGTAAAACTACTAGAAAAGACCTAATTGAACTTGGTGAAGACCTCAGAAAGCTTTTAGCTTCTAGTTCAAACTTAGGCATCGCCTACCAAGCACTAGCTTATCAATCTGCAGCTTTAACTTTATTTCACATGCTTGAGATACTTGAAACTCAAGGAATGTATACTCTAAGATCCTTCCTTATAAGGATTGAAAACGATGATAAAAAAAGTCATAACTTAATAATGAAAGATATTCGTTATGCAGAAATAGTAAAGCTTGTTTTTTCTGATCCCCCAATAGAGCATCCTAAAGTTGAACTTCTAAAAAGAATAGTAGAAGAACAGCTTACAAGAAACAAAAATTCAAGAATTTTAGTGTTTACTCAGTACCGTGATACTGTAACGCATTTAGTTGAGGTTCTAAAGAAGGTTAATGATGTAAGAGTAGAGCGTTTTGTAGGGCAAGCTTCAAAGACAGGGGACGAAGGTCTATCTCAAGAAAAGCAGGTAGAGATAATTGAAGACTTTAGAAAAGGAAATCTGAACGTTCTAATATCAACTTCTGTTGGAGAAGAAGGTCTTGACATTCCAGAAGTTGATCTTGTGGTATTTTACGAGCCAATTCCATCCGAAATTAGGTATATCCAAAGAAGAGGAAGAACAGGAAGAAAGAGTCCTGGAAAAGTTATAGTTCTTTCCACAACTGGAACCACAGACGTTGCATACTTCTTTTCTTCATATAAAAAAGTAAAGAAAATGAAAAGAATAATAGAACAGCTCAACTTAACTCTACAAAGTTCAAAGAGAAGTAAGCTTAGTTACTTTGTTGACAAAATGACTCAAGAAGACATCATTGCGCTTCAAAGTTCTAACTTAGAACAAGAGGATGTAAAAAAGGATGTTAAAGAAGCTAGAATAGTTGGAGATATCAAAGCAAACAAAAGACAACTTTCTACTGCAAAGAAGTTAATCTATAGGGAAGTTTTAAAGTCTGGATCTCGTGGACTTAAAATTGATGAAATCAAAGATAAACTTGAAGAAGAAGACATAGGCAAAGAAGTGGTAGAAAAAGCTGTTAATTCTCTTAAAAAAGGTGGAATACTGAAGAAATACGATGACATACTGAAAGTTCCATACAAAAGAATACCTAATGCAAGACTCCTGAACATAGAAGTTGAAAAAGTTTTAGAGGGGCACGCTATTGTCATTGTAAACGATAGATGGTATGCAAAGCTCTATTCAGAAGACTATGAAGGTCCAAGATATTTAATCAAAAAAGGTTCGTCTTTTAAAGCTCTTGGAGAACTTTACAAAAGCAATAACTCACTTTGTGTTAAGGTAAGGTATATAATACAAGAAAACAATGGATAATTTGAATTAAGAAATTCTTACTCTACTTAATCTGTTCGACGTTTTGAGTTGCTATTAACTTATCTTTCCTTGATATAACTTTAGCAACCTTCCCGTTTTCTTGTAACTCTACTATGTTTGAAGCCCCTGCATAACCCATGGCTGCTTTTATTCCTGAGACAAACTCGCCTATTACAGAAGCAACTTCTCCCCTATAAGGTACCCAAATTTCTGTACCCTCTGGAATTTCCTTTGAAAAAGTTGCATATCTGTCTAATGCCATTCTTTTCTGTCTAGCGGATTGGCTTCCCATTCCTCTATGCAGCTTAAAGTACCTCCCGTTTATTATTGTCATTGGGCTTGGACTTTCTTTGCAACTTGCAAAGACATACCCTAACATTGCACAAGATGCTCCAAAGGCAATAGCTAAAGCTACATCCCCAGGATTTCTAATTCCTCCATCTGCAATTATTGGTATTCTAACGCCAATTTCTTCTAAGGCGTCTGCTGCTTGAGAAACTGCAAAAAGTGTAGGAGCTCCTGCTCTAGTAACTTCTGTTGTTATGCAAGCCGATCCACTTCCCATTCCAACCCTTAGCCCTGCAACTCTATCGATCTTAGAAATTGAATCTAAGACTCCTTCTCTCGTTCCAAGGTTTCCAATTACAACATCAACTTCTACTTCCTTTACTATTTTCTTAGTTGCTTCAATTACGTCTTCGTTATGAAAGTGTGCAACATCTATAACTAAGGCATCTGCATATTTAGATAAAAGCTTAGCTCTATCAATATCAAATGGAGAAATAGCAGCAGCAACTCTTAGCCTTCCTTCTTTATCTCTTGTTGCTTCCTTGTACTCTCCTCTTAGTGCTACATCCTTGTAAGTTATTAGCCCTACCAACCTTCTTTCTCTGTCTATAACTGGTAGTTTCTCTACTTTATGTTTTTTCATAAGTTCAATAGCTTCTTCTGGAGTGATGTTAGGCTCAGCTACTACAACATCTTTTGTCATAGCTTCGCCAACCTTTATTGAAGGATCTGCAAACCTAACATCTCTGCCTGTTATTATACCTACAAGTTTATTATTTTCAACTACTGGTAAACCTGAAATTTTATATTTCTTCATAATTTCTGCCGCTTCTCCAACTTTAGCTTCTTTGTTTGTTGTTATAACTTCCTTGATTATAAATGATTCTGACCTTTTTACAGCCTTTACTATTTCAAGTTCTTCATCAGTAGAACAATTTCTATGAATAACTCCAATTCCACCACGTCTAGCAAGAGCTATTGCCATTTCAGCTTCAGTTACAGTATCCATAGGTGAAGAAACAAGTGGTATGTTTATTGGAATGTTACTTGAGAACTTAGTCTTTAAGTCAATTTCTCTAGGTTCAACTTTTGATAATCTAGGAAGTAAAATTACGTCCTCAAAGTTGTATGCAATCTCTGCTTCCTCAAATTTTCTTTGGAACCTTACCATATTCTAACAATCAAAAAAACAAATATAAGTTTTTCTGATAAAGCATCTTTGTTTAACTCTAAAGAAAAGAATAAAAATAAGAAGAAGAGCCTTTATAATATAAAATGAAGAGAGGATACAGAAATTGTTTGATTCTAAAAGTATGTTCTCAAGTATTAACAACTCATCAGAACATTTTTACAGCATCTTGAACTGGAAAAAACTGATTTAGAGAATGAGTAGAACTCAAGTATTTGTAGGTACAAGTGGTTGGTACTATTCATGGAATCCTGAGCTTTCTTTCGAGTGGTATGCTAAAAATTCAGGGTTAAATGTTATTGAGCTCAATAGCTCATTCTATCATTTTCCTTACCCTAATCAAGTAAAATCTTGGGTATCAAAAACTCAAGAGATTAATCCAGAATTAAGATGGATCATAAAAGTTAACAGGTTCATTACTCATATCTTTAAGTTCAGCGAAAGGGCATTTTCTACGTGGAAAAAACTAGAAAATTTGTTTGAACCATTAAGTGAAAACATAGATTTTTATCTCTTTCAACTCCCACCTAATTTGAGTCCAAGTTATTTTCCAAAGCTGGAAAAGTTCATAAAAGCAGCAAACTTAAAGGAAAGTTTTGCTTTAGAAGTTAGAAACTTAGAATGGTTTAACAGTGAGTGGACTAGTTGGGCCAGAAGCTTAGGAATTACATGGGTTAGTGTTGATGCTCCAGAGTACACAAAATTTCCAAGAGAGATTTATTGCACTAATGGTATAGTTTACGAAAGAATGCATGGTAGGTCTGAATGGTACTCCCATGAGTATACTCGAAAAGAACTTGCAGAAGTTGCAAGAAGGATTTTAAGAGTAAAGCCAAAAAAAGTTTATGTCTTGTTTAACAATAATCACGCAATGTTATTAAATGGGAGACTTATGAAAAATATATTAGAAAAGTTAGTTACTAAAATGATGTGAAAACTTTAATAAGTTAATAATTCTTTTAATTCATTGATAGGTAATCTAGAATTAATTAAAAACTTATAACAATATTTTTACTTTTTCATAAAGTTTATTATGTTTTTTCGTGGAATTGATTAATTTATTTACTGAAAATGAATAAAGTTTAAATAGCCTAATATTAGTTAATACCGAAAAAGAAATATGGATGATGTAGACGTTAAAATAGTTGAGTTATTAAGACAAGACGGAAGAAAAACTCTAAGAGAACTAAAAGAAGTATTAGGTATAAGTGAACCAGCTATTCAAAAAAGAATAAACAAACTTATGAAAGAAGGTATCATTAAAAGGTACACAATAGAAGTAGATGAAAAGAAAATCGGCTATGGTGTTTCATCTTTCCTAGGAGTAGATATTGATCCAGAAGCTCTCGTTGATGTTCAAGCTAAATTAAAAGAGTTTCTTGAAATAAAGGGACTTTACCTAACAACGGGGGACCATTCATTAGTAGCATATGTAGAATGCAAAGATCAAAATGATTTTTCCGAACTTATTTCAAAAAAGCTTACCGCAATCAACGGTATAAGAAAGATTTATCCTTCAATAATATTGGAAAAGGTAAAATAGTACTTATAGATACTAACCTATAGATGGATGTGTTCGTACGAAGAAGCACCGGAGTTAAAGATTGATTTTTTCCGATTAATTCACCTTAAAAAAATTCTAGAAATAGAAAACGAAAGCTTTAACAACCCTTACGACGAGGCAATTTTTAAAGCATTTTCCTCTAAGCATCCAGAAAACTTTCTGGTTGCATTATTTAACAAAGATGTTGTTGGCTATATAATGTTTGACAAACTTTATAACTCTGGAATAATAGTATCAATAGCTGTTTCTCAAAGGTTCAGAAGGAAGGGAATTGGAGGTTTACTTCTTACCAAAGCTTTAGGAAAACTAAAGGAACTCGGTGCAAAAGAAGTTCTCCTACAAGTTGAAGTGACAAACAATTCAGCAATTAGTTTTTATAAGAAATTTGGATTCAATGTTGAAGCTATATTGCCTAATTACTATGGAATAAAAAGAGATGCTTATCTGATGAAACTTAAGCTACCATAATTACTGCAAGCTTTATTACTTTTGTAAAATGACTCAACCTAGAACTTTATCTCTGGGGCAATCTAAACATAATCGTCAAAGTAGTTTAGCAAACTGTTTCTTAGATTTTTAACCTAATAGATATAATTGATCAGTTTTAGAAGCAAAAAAGTTGAAGCTTATCCACCGTATAGTTTTGTCCGCTTCGCCTGTATGAGGGTTTCTCTTATGGAGCTATATCTAAATTGTTTCTTGGTATTCGGGGGTTTAGTAGGGGGCGCCCTCACTTCTCGGCTAGTTCATGAGTTTATGTTCTTAAGGTCCATAAACACCATTAGTTGAGTTATCCTAAATTATTGCGTTACGCCTATCCACCTTATCTGATCAAGTAAGGCCATCATACACCTTACAGGTAAAATTTAAAAAGACATTTCTTTTATTAAAACTTCATGTGCAGAATGTTTGGTGTTATATCAAGTCGGAAAATGTCAGCATTAAAATTCTTAGTAGATTCACGTTGCTCTCTTCTAGAGCAAGCAAAACTTGGTAAGCAGGGAGATGGATGGGGTATTGGTTACTACACAGAGGATGGACTCAATGTTACAAAAAGTGAAAAGGCTGTATATGATGAAACTGAACGTTTTGTAAGTATAGCTAGAGGTATAAATTCTAATTTATTTATTGCGCATGTTAGAAAAGCAAGCAATCCAAGAAAGCTACCAAGAGAAGTTTTAATATCAGAAAATAATTCACAACCATTCTTTTATGGATCGTATTTGTTTGTTCATAATGGCTCAGTAGAAATACCAGATCAAGTTCAAGAAAGCTTAGGTAGCTATAAGGAACTTGTCCAAGGACAAAACGATAGTGAAATTTTGTTCTGGTTAGTTATGAAGTTAATTAAAGAGAAAGGAAACATCGTTGATGCACTAAAAGAACTTGAAGTAGAGTTATGGAGAATTTACGAAAGGTCCAAAGTTGATGTAAAGCTCCCGTTTTCTGCATTAAACTTGATACTAAGTGATGGAAGAAACCTTTATGCACTTAACAGGTTCTTATATGAACCAAAAATTAATTCTTCTTTTTGCTTTAAGGAAACACCTTACTTTACTATGGTTTATAGTTTAGAAAAAGATTTCACAGTGATATCTTCTGAAAAGATTTATGAAGGTAATTGGAAGGTCATAGGAGACAAGAAAATTATTTCAGCTAAAGTATTAGGTCAAAAACCAGAAGTTGAAATTATTGATGTATAAAAAGTTAACTGAATGAGGCCAACGTCAAATCAAATGGACTTTGAAAAAGTGCTAGAGCATTATTCTAAGAAAGAGGTTAAAGAAGAAATATTATCATTTTCAAAAAGCAGATGGGTTGCTATCCATTGCCAAAAAAAGGATAAGAAAAACAGAAACTTAATGTTCAGGTACGAGAAAGATGGACATCCATTAGTAGTAGAGGACGCAAACGATGTTGAAGCTATAGTGAAAAGTCTAAAAATTTTTTCTCCAAGAACTTTTTATTCAAGTGTGCTTCGTTTTAATAGAATTTTACTTGAGGATGATGTGAAAAACTTAAGCAATGCAATTGCTGCCATGCCAACTTGGGATATAGACCTTGAAAAAGGCGATTGGAAGCTAGCTATAGTTGCTGCTAAATTAATATTAAAAACACTTGAATCGGAAAATATTTCTAAGTCTATAATATTAAAGTGGAGCGGGGAGGGAATGCACGTGCATATAAACGATAATGCATTCTCTTCAGAAATTTATGAGAAAATTCATCCCCTAGACTTAGCCTATTCTTTTACTGAGTTCGTGATAAGGAAAATCAAGAGAGATTTGCCAGGAGGCGTTAGAGTTGACAATGAAATAGATCCTCAAAGAGTCTTTACAGCTCCTTTATCTTTGCATAGAAACTTAGATAGAGTAGCAGTAGTAATAGAAAGAAATTCGCTTGATTCCTTTAATTTATCTTGGGTTAGTGTAGATGGCTACATTCATTTTAATGGCTGGAAAACTTTTGAGAAAGGAGAAGCTGACGATTTGGCAAAGAAAGCATTTTCAGAAATTGGCGGTTATCCGTCTCAACGTAAAATTGTTTCTAGAAAAGACTTAGGTAAGGACATAAGTGATAAAATTAGAACGTTGGAAAAAAAGCTGAAGGATGAAGGTTACCTCTAATAAACAATAAAGGTTAGAACTCTCGCTCTGGAGATATCTTTATTTTTTGTTTTCATTAATGCTGTTGCGAGCTAATAGAACATAAAGTTCTAGTTTTAACATAACAGCTTTGTAGTAAACATAATTTGAAGAATCTAAGGCTCCAAATTTTGTTACAAGAATATCAAATCTAGACTTAAGCAGACCTAAAAATTCCTAAGATACAATCGTCTTTACAATTTTTCCTCTCTCTACATCAAACAATCCATTCTTCGTTATCCTAACCTTTGGAATGTTTACATCAGATAATGTAGAAACTATCAGTAAAAATTTTTCATTTTTGCATCCTATCTTGTATAAGTTTTTATACAATGCTTCAATCTCAAATGATAGTTGCTTTGCAACTTCAAAACTCATGAATCCTGCTAGAGGTAAAGAAAGCGAAAACAAGTTATGCCCATTTTCTACTACAGAAATACCTCCCTTCGTTTTAGTTATATTATGAACTGCTTCAAGCATATCTCTTGCATTAGTACCTATCACTATTATTCCATTGGATCCAAAGTTTAAGGTTGAAGCTATTGCCCCTCTTTTTATTCCAATGCCTTTCACAAACGCATTTTGTATATAATCTCCCTTTCTGCCGATGAGTGATATATGCACAATGTCGTTTGTTGGATCGCACACAACTTTACCATTAACTACTGGAAGCAGTACAACCTCTTCTTCTGTATCAATGCTTTCATCACTTACCTTTATTACCCTAATCTTAACGTTGTTTCCTGAGCTAACGTCGACTTGAAGAAGTTCAGGATTTAGACCATGAAGGTAACTTATAGTTTCCATTAAGTATTCTGGTTGCCTAGAGACCTTAAATTTAATGTGAAATTTATTATCTAAAAAGCAAATATTTCCATCTGCTACTGTTGCGTAAACTTCAAACTTAGTTAAATCTTTCAGTACAACAATATCTGCAATTTTCCCAGGAGCAATCGATCCAATCACGTTTTCTATTCCAAATAGTCTAGCAGAATTTATTGTTAAAAACTTAACAGCTTTAATTGGGTCAATTCCTAATTTAACAATGTAGCTAAATAAGTTACTCAGATGGTTCCCCCTAGACAGTTCTCTTACATCCAATAGACCAGTACTAAGTACAATTTTATCTGTAGGTACTTTATTATTAAAGATTGTTTCTATGATTTCTTTTAATTTCCAAAGATCAAGTGAACTTAAAACTAAGTAGTTTCCATTTCTGAGAATTTTTGTTGCATTTTCTTTGTTTCGTATGTAACTAAAGAATTTCAGTCCTAAATTTGAAGATACATCAATAAATTTTTCATCAAGTGGCGCAAATCCTCCAATAGGTTTTCCAGATAGTTCGGAATCCGAAAT
Organism: Candidatus Brockarchaeota archaeon; assembly: GCA_017601145.1. Classification (GTDB taxonomy): domain Archaea; phylum Thermoproteota; class EX4484-205; order EX4484-205; family JAAOZO01; genus JAAOZO01. The sequence continues at coordinate 68,113 of JAFNIV010000004.1, read as the reverse complement.
GTACTGACTAATAACATTCTTGAAATCTAATTCGATTAAACTCTTCGAAAACCCAAAAACTCCGAGAACTTTTTTATTTAACAAAAGTTCAACAAAGGTTTCATGATTTGGGATTATCGTTGATAAATCATCATCAATTGATAAAGGAATCATATAATATACTCTAATGGGCATACTTAGCAATTCTTCTTCAAGAAACTTTATTCCTTCTTTTCCAAAGAGCCTTAATAGTGGGGCTGGAAAAAGTACTGTTGTTGTGATTCCTCCACTTAAAGCATATTCTGCATACGTAGTCAGCATCTGCATAGAAGATTCAAGTATTAAAAATGAGTCTATAAAACCTGGTACGACGAATCTCTCTTTCGCGTTTAATACCCTTGTTTCTTTTCCTATAAGGCTTGAACAGTCTCCTATCTTTACTATCCTATTACCATAAATTGCAACATCTGCATCTTCTATGATTTCTTCTGTGTAAACGTTTAAAATTTTTCCTCCTTTTATAATTAAATTCGCCTTACTTTTTCCTTCTATAATATCATAAAGCCTGCTTGGTTCTTTATAACTTTCCAACATCCTTCTTGTTTATTAGAAAAAGAACCTTTTTAATTTTGCGATATAGTAACTTTACTTCTTTGGAGTACTAGAATAATGGAGCAGTAAAAGGCGCAAAGTAAACTTTTGCAATTAGTAAAATTATAAGACTAACCACTGGGACTGAAATGTTATCGTCAAATGATTCTATTCTTTCAACGAATGCACTCACAACTGCAGCAATAATTCCTGCAAACCCCATTTTTGTTCCAATCATAGTATCTAGTATAAGCATTCCTACTGTACCTTCCCATGCCTTAGTTCTTTTGTTATAAATTAAGTTTCTTATTACTCCTGTAATCCCATCTCCCCAAGACATAAAGAGAATTGGTATTACTCCAAGCCAAAAAGTTTTATCTATATACCAAGTTAAGAGAATAACTATTCCCCAAACTATCGTAAAGTTAACTTCGTAAACATTTTCTGGATCCTGAAACCAGTACATTAACTTATTGATCTTATGTGGTATGTAGGTCATTAGTGCAAATCCAAAAGCCAGTAAAGCAGGTAAAATTGGCTCATGGGCAAAATATGGCAGCAAAACTGCTGTAAGTCCACCTGCTAGGAAATGAATAGTCTTCCTTGAAAAGTAGATTGAAGAATGTTCTGACCTTCCTTTTCTTAAGGCAAATTTATAAACTTCTTTCGATAGCACTAAAATCACGAAGAAGTTCCAAACTATTAAGGCTGCAACTATTGGAAGGTCTGCTACTATGGCTTCGTATGAGATTCCTATGATCCCCATACTTTTTTAGTTCATAACTGCGTATAAATCTCTTTCTAGGTCTCAACTATTGTTCATTCTTTGCTGTCGTTTAAGATCACTCTTTAACTATGCATACTACTCCTATTTTTTTCTTGTAACCAAAGATCCTAGAGACTATACTACATTTAGTAAACATCAAACTTATTGCTGTTCCTTTTATTTTGTCGGCGTTATCGTAAATGCTATAAAAGTTTGCTTGCCCCTTGCTTATAACTATATCTGAATTTTTTATTAGCTCTACAACTTCTTTATTACTTTGTTCAAAAATTATTCCAAGCGTGTCAGAACCTGATTCGATAACTTTTGAAAATTTTCCAATGTTTGAAAATTTCATTACGTCTTCTAAAGTTGCATCACTAGTAATAGGATTACTTCTGCTTACTACAGTTGTGTTGTTATTAGAAATTTCTTTTATTAACATTGAATCGATCGGAAGTTCTCCTACATTGTCTAGGAGGTAAGTTATGTTCTTTCCTTCTTCCATAAGGAGCGAGGCTATTTTTTTACTATCGTCAACTTTTAGCTTCTCCTTGAATAATCTCCAAAACTGTGCTTCTAGTTCTTCAGCCTTGTTTCTATATCCAACGCCTATAGATCTTATGTCAAGAATGTTTGAGATTGCTGAAGCCTTAAGTAAAACTTTTAACTTTTCTCTTTTTTCTAACCTATCTAATTCTTTTGAAATTTTTCTAGCTATATTTTTCCCAACCTTTAGCGAAATTTTCTTTAAGTTATAGAACGGATCTTTTATGTTCGTTGTTTTCTTTAAAATTCTATGTGCCTCTGTAATTAAAACAGAAGGTTCCTGTTTTTCATTATATTTGTCCGAAACCATCTTTAGTACTTTTAATAAAACCTCTTTTCTTCTTTCTTCTGGTAAGCTTAATGTAGCCTGGTAAATGTCATCTATAACGCAATAGATGCAATCTGGATACGTTCTCATATCTAAGAAAGTAGGAAGACTGCTGCAGCAATTACAGCTGTCCAAAGTCCATCTTTGTTCCCAACTGCTGATTGTGTAATGTTAGTAGTCCTAACTTTTTTACCACTTATTTTCCAAATCTCTTTTTGTTCATCCCAACTCTTGTCTGGATCAAACGGTACACCTAAAGTTGAAGCTAGCATGAACGCGGCAAGGTCTTCAGCGTAGTCTCCGGCCTTCTTTTCTGTCTGTCCAAAGGAGTGGTGCTCACTTAAGTATCCGTAAGTTTCATTGTCTAGGGGTATGGCTGCGCCTATGCTCGCAGCTATTAACCTATTTGGTTCATTTGTTTCATTCCTTGCCATAACAACAAAAATCATTTGACCTGGTTTTAATTTTTTTAATCCATCTTCTCTTGAAATTATCTTGCATCCTGGTGGGATTATACTTGAAACTGGAACCAAGTTGAAAGCCGCTATTCCCGCATCTCTTAATGCAAGCTCAAATGCAGCAAGTCTTTCCTTATGTACTCCAACGCCTTTAGTAAAGAACATCTCTTTAGCGATAAGGTCGTCCCTATCCATCTTGCGCATCTATGAATAAAAAGTGTAAAATAAAGCTTTCTCCCAATGGTTTTCAACTAGTTTATACGTATTCATCAATCTTACTAGTCTCAGTTCGACTTTACTCAATTGTCTTGAGTCTACAGGAGCATAAATGTACAAAAAACACGCCAGTAACTTAGATGAGCTATATGCAACTATTTGTATAGTTATAGCTCTAAATATTTTTCTAGAATTGCAAACAACACTTAAATTTTAGCTTCTTTGTTTTTTGAGTATGTTTAAGAACAGGGAAGAAGCGGGTCAACTGCTTTCAGAAAAACTTAAGTTTGTAATAAATGATAGAGAAAATACAATATTGCTTGCAATACCTCGTGGAGGTGTAGTTGTTGCAAAGGAAGTTGCAGTAGCGCTAGGACTAACACTTGATATTATAGCTCCAAGAAAAATAGGTGCTCCATTTAATCCTGAATTGGCTTTAGGCGCTGTAAGTCCAGAAGGTCAAGTTTATATAAACAATGAAATTGTTAGTTTGGTTGGTGTGAACAAAAGTTATATTGAAGAAGAGATAAAACGACAAATACAAGAAGCAAAGAGGAGGATGTTCTTGTATAGAAAAGGAAAACCTTTTTCAATTATTAAAAAAGAAGTTATAATTGTTGATGATGGTATAGCTACTGGTGCTACTATGATTGTAGCGATTAGGTCTGTTAGAGCCAAAGGTGCCAAAAAAGTAATAGTTGCAGCTCCCGTAATTTCTCCTGAAGCTTTTGTCTTACTTAAGAATGAAGCGGATGAAGTAATTAGTTTGATAATGCCTTCTACGTTTTATGCAGTTGGCGAGTTTTATGAAGATTTTCGCCAAGTAACTGATGAAGAAGTGCTGGAAATTTTAAGTTTTATACAAAGTGATTAGTAAGCATTAATTTTTTTAGGTAAGTGTTTGCTAAAGCTTTATTAATTCTCGTTTTCATAAGATGTCTGATAGTGCGTGATGTTTGTATCTGTAAGAGATTTTACAGTTATTTGGGTAGGCTACAAAAATTTAGCAGAAGGACTAAAGGAATTAGGAATAGATAAATACGAAATGCATGTTAACAAAAAGTTGAGTCAAGACACTTATGTAGATATGGGTCAAGAAGTCAAACTGGGGTTTAACCTTAGAACTCCAGAAGAAAGAAAGAATTTTGTAAAATTTTCTGAAAGTGTTGGAATAGAACCTTGTGCTATTTTGTTAGAAAATGATTTTTCAAACGATAACTTGAAAGAAGAAATAAGCTATATAAAGGAAGCAACACAACTTGCAGATGATATTGGAGTCAAAGTAATTCGTATTAATCCTCACATGAATATAAAAAAAGATCGGTCTGTTGAGTTTTATAGTAAGCAGTTTGTTGAGATATTAACATCCATAATAGAAGAAACAAATAACAGTAGTGTAGTTTATGCTGTAGAAAATCACGGTTACATTGGAAATAATGAGCAATTCTTAGATTACGCTTTTAAGGAAATAAATAGCACTCGATTTGGATTAACTTTAGATACTGGGAATTTTTATTGGTACGGCTATCCTCTAAGTAAAGTTCACCAAATTATAGGAAAGTACGCTCGTTTCGTAAGGCATACTCATCTCAAGAATCTAAAGTATCCAGAAAACAAAAAAGAGGTTCAACGAAAGCCAGGAGAAGGCTTTCCAAAAGTTGGAGTGCCTTTATACGAAGGAGACATTGACTTTAAGAAAGTTGTTCAACTTCTAAAAGAAGCAAACTACAACGGTGATTTGACTATAGAAGATGAATCGTTAGGTAACTATAAACGAAATGAAAGAAAAGAAATACTTAAGAAAGATGTAGAGTTCATTAAAAATTTAATTCACAAGTAAATAAAGATTGAAATATTTTTACTAAAGTTAATCATTGAGGTTCAATCGTCGATGGTGGTTTATCAACTATAGCATAAGTAATCCAAGTAACGTTAGATATTTCGTTTGTTATTCTTTTCGAAATAGAATCTAAAAGATCATAAGGCACTCTCGACCACGATGCAGTCATCGCATCGACTGATTCTACTATCCTTACCGTAACTATGTAACCATAGCTTCTCTCATCTCCTTTTACGCCCGTAGCCTTATCATCTCCAACTATTGCAAACGCTTGCCATACCTTATCATATAAATTTGCCTTTATCAACTCTTCTTCAACAATCTTGTTTGCCTTTCTGCAGATTTCTAATTTTTCTTCCGTCACTTCTCCAATTATTCTAACTGCTAAACCAGGTCCTGGGAATGGATGTTTCTTTATTAGCTCAGCAGGTAAGCCTAAAGATTCAGCTAACTTCCTAACTTCATCTTTGTAGAGGTACTTTAATGGTTCTATTAACTTAAATTTCATTTTTTCTGGCAATCCTCCCACATTATGATGAGACTTTATCTTTGAAGCTGGTCCAGAAACAGCAGCACTTTCAATTATGTCAGGGTAAAGTGTTCCTTGAACTAAATACTCAAAGTTGCCAAGCTTTTTAGCTTCTTCTTCAAAAATTCTAATGAATTCCTCTCCTATTATTTTTCTTTTTTGTTCAGGGTCTTTTATGGTTCTTAATTTTTCTAAAAATTGTTTGCTTGCATCAACAAAGTGTACCTTAGAGCCAAAAATCTTCTTCAACATTAACAGTGTATTTTTAGCTTCATTTTCTCTTAAAAGTCCAGTGTCTATGAACAAAACTGCTAAGTTATCTCCGATTGCCTCTTGCGTCAAGAAAGCTGCGGTGGTTGAGTCAACTCCACCGCTTACGGCACATATTGCTTTAGAAGCATTAACTTCTTTTTTTATAAAATTTATCATTTCTTCTGCATAATCTTTTATAGACCAACTTTTTTCGCACTTACATACTTCAAACAAAAACTTACTAAAAATTTCATTTCCATATTGGGTGTGAAAAACTTCAGGATGAAATTGCACTGTGAAGATTGGTAGTTTTTCATGTTCAAGTGCAGCAAACTTACAACTTTCTGTGCTTGCCACGACCTTGAACAAAGACGGCAAAGTTTTTACTTCATCAGAGTGACTCATCCAAACTATAAAATTACTTGGTAACCCCTTCAATATTTTTCCATTTCCATTGTGCGTGAGTATTGTCTTTCCAAATTCTGCTGATTTTGCTTTTCCAACTTCTGCACCAAAAATAAAACTTATTAGTTGATGCCCATAGCATATCCCTAAGATTGGTATCTTCAAATCTACAAGGTTAATTTTTGGTTTTGGAGAATTTGGCAAGTATACGCTTGCTGGACCTCCTGAAAGTATGATTGCTTTAGCACCTTCTAGTTTGTCGTAGCTAGCATCGTATGGCACAATTTCGCTGTAAACTCCTAATTCCCTTATCCTTCTTACTATAAGATGTGCATACTGAGAGCCAAAATCCATTACCGCTACCCAATTTCTTTTTGAGTTTTCTTTCATACAGTTTTCTTCATTTTTTGTTAGCTTTATAAAGATATTTTTTTAGATTACTAAAAGAAAATGCTTTACATACTTTTTACAACTGGAAAATGCAACCTAAGATGTGAGTACTGTGGAGGAAGCTTCGGAGAAAACGAAGTGCCATGGAAAGTTCAGTATAAGCTTGACGACTTAAAGAGACTGATAGAGCATGATAACGAAGCTACAATAGCATTCTATGGCGGAGAACCCCTTATGAATCCAAATTTTATAATTGATGTAATGGAAAATATTAAAGTTAAAAGATTTGTTATACAAACAAACGGAACTCTGGTGCGTTCTTTGCCAGAAAAATACTGGAAAATGTTTAGTGCTATTTTGATTTCAGTTGATGGTGTGGAAGAAGTTAACGATAAGTACAGAGGAAAAGGGGCATATAAGCTTGCAATCTCTGCTGCAAATTACTTAAGGGAAATAGGCTTCAATGGAGACTTAATTGCAAGGATGACAATAACAGAAGATTCTAATATCTTTAGAGATGTCATGCATTTGTTAGGAATCAATCTGTTTGACCATGTCCATTGGCAATTAAATTTTATCTGGAGCAAGAAGTGGCGCAATCTTAACGAATGGATTGAGCAAAATTATAAAATAGGGTTAAAGAAACTTTTTGATATCTGGCTTAATGAGCTAAGAAACAAAAAAGTACTTGGAATCGCACCATTTCAGGGGATACTTAAACGAATATTAGATGGTGGAGTTGCTCCTCCATGTGAATCTGGAGTTAATTCTGTATCAGTTAATACAAATGGAGAAATAATTGCATGCCCGATTGCAGTTAGAGAGAATTGGGCTAAGGTTGGCAACATTAGAAACAACAATACACTTAACTTAAAAAGTATGATTACTGAACCATGTACTTCTTGCGAATACTTTAAAGTTTGTGGAGGGCGTTGCTTATATACATACAAAGAAAGATTTTGGGGTGAAAATGGCTTCAAAATTACTTGTGATGTTACAAAGTTTACAATTGACCTAGTGAAAAACAATCTATACGAAATACTAGGTTATATAAAAAATGCAGGGATTAAAGTCGATGAAGTTAAATATCCAAGCTTTAACAACACTGTAGAAATAATTCCGTAGTTGTCGTTTCGTTAAGCAGTTTAAGGATAAAATTTAATAAAGCTTATCCTTATAGTCGATAAGGATAAAGATGAGTAAAGAGGTGGTTAAAGTTAGAATATATGCAGGATTGCACGAAAGGTTTGAAACTCCAGTTTATTTCTTACTTCCAAAATCAAATTTATTAACCAAAAATTTGTCGAAAGCTTACTTAGAAACTGAAAGAGAGAGATTTCCAATACAGCTAAAAGAAAATAAAGAATTTTTTGAAGCTTTTCTTATTGTTCCTCATATGAATGTACAAGAAACTTTGGAAGGAAAGATTGTATTAGTTGATGCTGAGGAGGATAAAGAAGAATTTTCTTACAGTTCTAGTGATGGTACGATAAAAATAAGCTACAATGAACAACTAATAATGGGCTACAATTACGGAAACTGGTTAAAGAAACCTTACTTTTATCCAGTAGTTAGTCCAAATGGTGTTAGAGTTACCGAAGATGGGCCCAAAGATCATGTACACCATAGGTCGTTATGGGTTGCACATGGCGACATAAATGGATTTGATTTTTGGAGTGAGTTTGAGAATAGCGGTAAGATTGAAGCAAATGAAGTTAAAGTAATAAGTTCTGGGAAAATAGTCTTTGAACTAAGTAGTAAAAACCTTTGGATTGAAAACACAAGAAATGTTGAGTTGTATGAAGATAGATTTTTAAGAATTTGGAAACCTACCAAGGACCTACTTTTAGACTTTAGTATAAGTATTTTTAACAACAAAAAAGATACCAAATTCGGTGATACGAAAGAAGGTGGAATCTTATCTGTAAGAGTTAATGAAAAAATTAAAGTACAAAATGGAGGTAAGATTGAAAATTCTTTTGGAGGCATAAATGAGGAAGAAACTTGGGGTAAAAGAGCAGCATGGTGTAACTATAGTGGAAAAGTAGATGGAAGAAATGTTGGAATAGCAATTTTTGATCATATCGAAAACTTCAGATTTCCAACGTATTGGCATGTGAGAGATTATGGTTTAATGACAGCAAACATGTTTGGTGTTTCATACTTTAATGGCTCATCTAAGATGAAAGGTGATTACATACTACCAAAGGGAGAAGTGCTAAAGTTCAAGTATAGAGTTCTTGTTCATGAAGGGAAAGACCCAAACTACATAAAATCAAAGTATATAGACTTTATCTATCCGCCAAAAGTAGAAGTCCTTTATTAGCGAAGAACATTTCATATTTTTGTAAGAAATAGATACTAGAAAACTTAGACTTTTTCTTTATTAAGAAAATAAGAGTTAGCATTGTACTTATAATCCAAGAATAAATCCAATTATTACTCCAACTATAAAGGTTACAGATGGGATAAAAGGCGCCAATGCACTAATTAGCATATTTTTTATTTCCTGTGAAAGTTCCTGAACTTTTCCCAAGTTGAATGAAATTACTCCAATGTAGCTTAAGATAAATATGATTATTGAAATAATTATAAGCTTCTTAATTACCTTTGCAAAAATATAACCGACTATTATACCTGCAACAAGCATTATTAAAACTGTTAAAAGAAATTCACCATTTACACTCAAAAGTTGGCTAAGCTCTACCATTCTATATCGTGAAATGGAGATCGCCTATATAAGCTTTATCTAAGAAATTATAAAAAGAAAAAGATAAAACTACTTTATAAGAAACTTGGAAGCTTCTGCAGCTTTAATCGCTTTCTTCTTAAGGAGGTATTCAGCAAGTGCTGCTCTTATAATCTTAGATTTTGTTATCTTTGCTTTTTTGCTGTAAGCATCAAGTCTTGCATATAGCTCTGTTGTTAAGTATATTAATGTTTTAGATCTCTTTGCTGCTTTTGGCATTCTTCTCACCTCTATAAAGAAGTCAAAAAGGTCCATATATAAATTTTTCTTATATTTTATATTTATAAATATTTCTTCATTTTTACTTTTTTCTAATGGTTTACAGATTAGAAAGTGAGCAATATAGTAAGTGTGTTTCTTAACTCTAAGATATCTAAAGACTTCAACATATAAAAAATTTAATTGTAGACGTGACTCTTGGTTTTAAGCTGAACATTAGTATCAAAACGAAAAAGTTTATTAATTTCTTCGTGTATTAATCTAATTTAAGGTGACATGAAAAAATGAATGTTACAAAGAACAAATTAGAGAAATTAAATACAGAATATTCTGGTTACATTGAGGGGGAAAAGATAGATAAATTCTTTGAAGATTTTGGAATAAACTTTGCTGCGGGGCATTGGGCTGCTGGAGATTTCTTAGATAGATTTGCAACTAAAGGCTATAATAGCAACGACCCAACATTCAGTAGCGACATAGTTTCACAACTTAAGAGAGTTAAGAAAGCTGGTATTAAGGGTGTAGAGTTTCATGACGTTATATTCATAGATTCGAGCTATAGGATAAATGAAAACATAGTAGAAGAAGTAAAGGCGACCATTAAAGAATTAAGCTTAGTTCCTACAAACATGAACATAAACTTATGGACAGATCCAAAGTGGAAGCTTGGAGGTCTAACGAATCCTTCCAAAAAAGTAAGGGAAGAAGCCTTGCAAATTGCTCTTCAAGCCATTGAAATAGCTAAAAAAGTTGGCTGTAGAAGTGTTGCTTTGTGGCCAGGCGCAGATGGTTGGGACTACAACTTCGAAGTTAACTACGGTAAGCAGCTCGAGTTGTTTGTTGAAGGTTGTGAGACAATAAGTAAGGAAGCGAAGAAAACAGGCTTGATATTTGGTGTTGAAGCTAAGCTACACGAGCCAAGAGAAGGGAACATGGTCATACCAACTACTCATCTTAGTGCGCTAGTTGCAAAAACAGTTAACGAAAGAACAAACAGCAAGAACATGGGTGTTTGTATAGATTATGGACATGAACAAATGTATGCCGTAGAGCCTGCAGCTACAGTTTATGCTTTAAAGCAATTTGATGTTCCATTAGTTAATTTCCACATAAACACCGCTAAGCTTCATAGTAACGATGAAGATAGAGTGTTTGGAACTGGCGACATCTGGAGAATGGTTGACTTCATTTATGCGGCAATAGATACCAATTACAATGGATGGTTTGGAGAAGACCAGTTCACTTATAGAGTTGATCCAGTTAAAGCTATGTACTTATCAAAAGAAATATTTGCAAATCTAGCAAAGAAGGCCCTATTAATTTATTCTAAAAAAGAAGAGCTTGAGAGAGTCAGAGAATCTGGAGATCAGGCTGAAGTAATAAACTTTGTAAAGAAGATAATATTAAGCAGTTAAAAGAAAACTTTTTGGTTTTATTATCTTATTTTTAATTTTAGAGCTTATGTCTTTTTCTTACTTAAGTAAGAAAATCTTGGCCAAAAATTTCTTTGTAAATATAGAAAGCTTAAATAAGTAAGTAAAAATGAAAGTGGCAAAATGCTAGATGTACTCCTAAATTTCTTATTAGTAGCTTTAGCTTCGTTATTCATAGGAACTTTGTCTTCATTACTTGGTGTTGGCGGTGGTTTTCTAATGGTTCCAATGATGATATACTTCCTTAATTTATCCCCAAAAGTAGCAACAGGAACAAGTTTGTTTGTAATATTTTTATCTTCAATTTTCACAAATTTTGCTTATATAAAACAAAACAGGATAGACTTTTTAATAGTCGCAATTTGCTCTATTTTTTCGATACCGGCCTCAATTTATGGTTCTTACCTTGTTTTTATTCTTTCTTCTGTAATCGTAAGAAAAGCATTTGGAGCATACTTAATCTTTATTTCAATCTTTATGAACCTAAGCAATAAGTTAGTTAAATTTAGATATAAAGATCCAATAGAAATTAGGAGAAACATAAATTCTGAAGTTGGTACTTTCTCCTATACTTTAAAAACAGTCTTGATCGCAATAGGTTCCATATTTGCTGGCTTAGCTTCTGCGTTGTTTGGAGTAGGTGGGGGGACTATCATAGTTCCAATTCTTTCTTCTTTATCATATGTCCCTATTCATATAGCTACAGCCTCTTCAGCTTCTGTGATCTTCTTTACTTCTTTAACTGGTTCAATAATGAGGCTCCATTTTAACCAAATTGATCTTCCAACTGCTTTATCGTTGCTTCTTGGAATGCTTCCAGGGACACAAATTGGTGCTAAATTTTCAAAAAAAATTAGCTCAAGAAGCCTTTCCATAATTTTTAGTATATTCGTATTTATACTTGGTACTTACATGGTGATAACATAGCAATGAAATTTAATTCACTTATGTTAGCTCAAAATAGGTTAAAGTTACTTTATCTGCTTCGTAATTCAGGTTTTGAGGTTAGAATGCATGCATATGAATATCTCGTGGCATACAATAATAAGTTTCTTTGTCTTATCCTTCTTTTTCCTATGGAAAATAAAGCGGTAATAAAGATATTTAGATGGATTCCAAATAACAGTTCATTGATTAACGAGGTCGTGTCTACAATTAAAGAAATTGAAAAAGAAACAGAAATCACAGTGTTGGCATTCCCCTAAACTAAGTTAGAAGTAGTTTAAGATTTTTGCAAGCTTTCTGATTACTGTGTATGAAAAGTTTGGTCTTTAAAGCTTAAACCTAGTTTTTATTTTGTTTAAAATATAAAGAGCAAGAATACAGTTGTGCTAAAAGGATCTAAAACAAGTTGGGTGCTACAAAGTAAAACTTCTATAAGATACAATTTAGTATAAAATAGTTAGCATTAAGTTCTTGCATAATACAAGAATCCTTCTACAATGAATTGAATTGCTATTGCAGCTATTAATATTGCCATAACTCTAGCCACAACCTCACAACCAACTTCTCCCAAAAAGAAGTAAACTAAGTCAATATATCTTAGTACAATCCAAGTAACTATGGAAACTAAGATGATTGAAATTATTGTTATAGGTAATCCATACGTATGAATATTAACTATGGTTGCTGTTATAGCTCCCGGTCCTACAAGCAGTGGGAAGCCCATTGGCACTGCTCCTGTTGTTTCTGGTTTACTACCTTTGTAGTGCCATCCTCCTCTAACTAGGATTTCGACTGCTATTATGAGCAACAGAAGACCTCCTGCAATCCTAAAACTTGGTATGGAGATATTGAAGAGTGCAAGTATTTCTAGTCCAAAGACTGCGAAGAGAAAGAGTAAGGAAAAACCAATTGAAATTGCTACTTTGAACGTTTTTGCTCTAACTTCTTTGTCCATTTTCTCCGTTAAACTAACGAATATTGGTATGTTCCCTAGTGGGTCAACAATCACAAGAAGAGCAACAGTAGCCCTTAGTATTTCATCAATCAACTTCTTATCGCAATATTTTTATTTAATAAATAAAAATATTTCTCATGTCTTATTCCTGAAGTTTGTAGTATACTCTTTTTCTGTTTTTTCCTTTATTCTCAACCTTTGATAGGACAATCCTCCCTATTTCTGAAGTATTCTTTACATGTGGTCCTCCGTCTGCTTGTATATCGACTCCTGGTATCTCTACTATTCTGAGTTCTTTTAAGTTTGGTGGTGCTCTTTCAGCTAATTTTACTACTCCTTTTATCCTAAGAGCTTCTTCCCTTGGCAAAAAGTATACTTTCACTTCTATTGCTCTTGAAACGATTTCATTAACTTCTCTTATAGCTTCCTCAAACAAAGATCTATCTGCCTTCTCTATACTATAGTCATCTTTTGCTTCTTCTGGCTCAATGTGCCCACCAGTGATAAGAGCGTTGTACTTATTGTACATTATAGCGGAAAGAATATGTGCTGCAGTATGTAACTTCATTAGCCTATATCTTCTGTCCCAGTCTAATTCGCATCTTACTATATCTCCTACTTTAAGCTTTGGAGCTGTACCAATAGTATGAATAATTGTCTCACTTTCTTTGTCTTCTCTTACTTCTACTATGTTGTATTCATATTTTTGGTAAATTATCTTGCCAAGATCGTTTGAAACTCCACCTGAAAGAGGATGAAAAATCGTTCTATTAAGAATAATATTATTGTTTTCTACTCTCTGAATTGTTGCTTCGCATGCTTTCAAGTAGCTATCCTTCATAAATAGCTTTTCTGTCATTTTTCTTCTATCAAACAATTATTAAAAGGAATAAAAACTTTTTATTAGCGTCTTTCTTCTAGCTCTCTATGCCTGGAGTATTTTCCTTTGGAAGAGTGAATGTCGACATTGTCTTTAGAATAAGAGAAAACAAGGTTATAAGAGGAGCACGACATGTGATAGAGGATGTTACTATAAGAGGGGGAGGCTCTGGAGCAAATACTGCAGTTGCAGTTTCAAGATTTCTTGAAGGTACTGAAAAAGTATACCTAGTAGGGTGTGTTGGTGGCGACCAAGAAGGAAAAAATCAGATTGAAGAATTAAGAAAAGAGAACATTGATCTAAGCTTTGTGAAAGTTGTTGAAAATGAACTGACTGGAAGAGCTTACGTTGTCTTAGATGGTGAAAACGAATCTACGATATTTTCTTTTGTTGGAGCAAATGAAAAATTAACTAAAAAAGACCTTTTAAGTAACGGCCTACAAAATTTTTTAAATTCTGCTAGCGCAATAGTAGTTACAAACATATCGAGAACTCTTGCACTAGACTTACTTGCGATGATAAAAAGTTTTAAAACTAAGGTTTTTATAGATCCTGGAAAGTCTTTTCTTTTGTTTAAAGAAGATATAGTTAAATTTTTCCCACTTGGCTCCTACTACTTACCAAACCTTTACGAGTTTCTTGAAGTTATGAACTCTAATTCTAAGTTTTTAGTTAAGAGCATAGAGGAAATTTTAAACATTAGACCTGACTTAAAGCTTATAATTAAGCTTGGCTCTAAAGGTGTTGCTTATATAGAAAAAGAATCAAACAAGTTACTTTATGTTAATGCTGTAGACTTAGCTAAGCTTGGTTTAAAAATTGTAGACTTAACTGGTTGTGGTGATGTATTTACAGGAGTATTCTCTGCATCTTTGGTTGAAAGAGACAACGTAGAAAGAGCTTTAGTTTATTCTTCTGTTGCAGCAGGTCTAAAGGCAACTAAGTATGGTGCAAGATCTTCCCCTAAAAGAGGGGAAATTGAAGACTTTTTAAAAAGGTACAACGAAATTATAAAAGTAAGAAAAATTGACCTAAGGGAACTAAAAAAATTATAAGTTAAAGCTTCATTAGTTAACTTACTGATAATCCAGTTAGCACAACATTCATACTTAACGCTTAGCTTCTTTCCCTTGTGCTTCCAAGACTTCTAGCTTCTGCAATAAAAGGAGAATCAGTTTACAAGCCATATAAATCAGAATAGTTCCATTTAGCATGGTAGTGAACTAGTTATGTGAACAAACAAGAATTTCGTTGATGTTTTTTATCTCCTCTTAAACTTATTAAAAAATATTTAGGTCTTATTCTAAGCTTCTCACATATTCATAGAACTTTCTTTTAAGACTTGACTTCAATAGAAGCCATATCGTTGCAGTTTTCTTCTTTACTTTCCTTAAAAGAATCACAAAACTATCTTCTATTTATGTATCTTCTCGTAAAGTAGCACCTCTTTAAGTTTCTACTTTAAGCTAAAAACTTAAGTTTTTCATAAGAAACCTCGTTAATAGGTCTTTCCCCAGAGAAGAATCTCTTAAAGTCCTTAACTATTGTACCAAACAGTTGACTTCTCCTTTCATCAGATGGTCCTGCTATATGAGGTGTTAGAAAAACATTGTCTAACTTGTATAATGGGCTGTCGCTTTGTAAAGGTTCTTGTTCAAAAACGTCTAACGCTGCTCCAGCTATCCACTTTTCTCTTAGAGCTTTAGCTAAAGCCTTTTCATCTATATTTGCACCTCTAGAAGTATTTATTACATAAGCCGTAGACTTCATAAGTCTAAATTCTTTCTCCCCAAGCATGTGGTAAGTTTCTGGAGTAGAAGCTGCATGCAAACTTATTATATCTGAAGTCAGAAGAAGTTCACTTAATTCTACTTTTTTAGCACCATGTAAAGCTATTTCCTTTGGTTCACTGTAAGGGTCATAAACTATTATGTTAACATCAAATGGTTTAAGTAAATTCACTAGTTCTTTAGCAACCACTCCAAACCCTATTATGCCTATTATCTTTCCTCTTAGGTCATAGGTTGTAAAACCTTTTTGCTCTTTATAATCCCAATTCTTTTTATCCATTGCTTCTATATACTTTGGTATTCCTCTTAGGCAGTTTAGAATCATAGCTAAAGTAAACTCGGCAACAGACTTCGCTATTGTTGAAGCAGCATTAACAACTACTATCCCCTTCTTAAAAACCTCGTCTGTGATATATGGCTTAACACTTCCAGCGGCATGGCCTATTATTTTAAGCTTATTTGCATTTTTAAGAACAACTTCAGTAAACTTGGGAGATCCCCAACTTGTAATACAGCCATCTACATCAGCTATAAGCTTAGAAAGTTCTTCCTCGCTAAGGTTTCTGTTAAAAGGATTAAAGATGCACTCTGCAAAGGACCTAAGTTCTTCTTCGTCCTCATCCCTTGAAACTAACTTATATAGGTTACTTGGTATGGTTATCAAAACTTTAACCTGATTACTGCTCAATTAAAGAATTCAATTTCTCTAAGAAAAGGAAATATTTAAATTTAATGAGGAAAATCACTAGAAGACATCAATTGGCAAAATATGTGCGTGTAGCCTCAATATCTTTTAAGGGAGCTGGTAGAAGAAAAACATTGTATGAAACTATAGAAGGCAACATGAAAGAAATTATGCATCTTCTAAGAAAAGCTGTTTTAGAGAAACCAGATATCATCTGTCTTCCTGAATGTTCACCATTTCTAGGATTAAGTATAAAGGAAATGATAGAAAGTACAGAAGAGGTTTCAAGAGCTATACTTGATAAAGTTTCGTCTTTTGCTAAAGAAAATAGCACTTTTATAATTTTTCCTATGGTAGAAAAGAGAAACAATAGATTTTACAACTCTGCAATTTTGATAGGTAAGCATGGAGAATACATTGGAAGTTATGATAAAATTCATCCAACTATATGGGAAATAGAAGCAGGCATAACTCCTGGAGTTGAAGTTAAGACATTTGATTTAGATTTTGGAAAAATAGGATTTGCAATATGCTTTGACTTAAACTTTGAAGATGTTATTAAAAACTTAGCTAAAGATAAAATTAAGCTTATGTTCTTTCCCTCTATGTACCTTGGAGGTTTGCAACTAAAGATATGGGCCTTTAACTACAGCACTTACGTAGTTTCATCCACTACTGAAGAAGGAAGCATGATAGTTAATCCTCTTGGTAAAGTTTTAGTTGTTTCCAATAGATACCAACCAGTTATATGCAAAGAAATAAATCTTGATTATGAAATTTTACATTTAGATTATAACAGTGAGAAAATGGACTTAATAAAAGAAAAGTATGGTTCAAATATTACTTTTGAAGTTGCTCAACCAGAAGCTGTATTTCTCATGTCTTCTGAAATGAGTAAAATTACAGTAAAAGATGTAATTGAAGAATTTAAATTGGAAACTAGAGAAGAATACTTTAAAAAAGCTTCTGTTTTAAGAGAAAAGGCATTAAAAAGTTGACTTAGTCCTTTATCATTTTCATTACATCGTAGTTTCTAGCTAAAAATTTTGCTTTACGATGGAAAGGTCCTTCGAAAGCTATGAAATGAGATAGCTCACAGGTACGAAAAGCTTAAAGGTTCAAGAGATTACGTTTCCCTTAGTAATGAGCAAAGATTCTGACGTACGTGTTCTTGAATTTAACTTTGAATATAAAACCTACAAACTTAGAACTCCTCTCAAATTTGGAAGCGTTATTGTAAATGAGTCCACTTCGCTCTTGGTTACTGCTTTAGTTGAAAACAAAGACGGAAAAGAAGCCGAGGGCTTAGGCTCGATGCCATTGGTATGCGAGTGGGCTTTTCCTAGTTCAAGAGTAAGATATGAAAAAAAGCTTGAAGCTATGAAGTTAGTAGTTGAACGTTATGGAAAAATGTTAGAAGAAGAAAGTAAGAGAGGTACATTTCTACACCCCATAGACTGGTTTATAAAATTTGAGGAAGAAATACCAAAGATTACAAAAAAAGTGTCACTAGATTTAAAACTCGAAGAAGAGCTTCCCATACTCGCTTCTTTGGTAGCTATCTCCCCAATAGACTCATCGTTACATGATGGTTTTGGAAAGGCTAATGGAATATGCAGCTACAACGGTTATGGTCCAAAGTATGTTAGTCATGACTTAAGTTTCTATCTTGGGGAAAAATTTAAAGATAAGTATATCTCTGACTATATTAAACCTAAGTATTCATCTGAAGTTCCAGTATTTCACTTAATAGGTGGGCTTGACAAATTAAGAAAGGACGAAGCTGATCAAGAAGAATCTAATGGTCTGCCTGTAAGTTTAGAAGAATGGATTGAGAAAGAAGGTCTATTTTGTTTTAAGATTAAACTCAGGGGTAATGACATAGATTGGGATGTAAAGAGAACTAAAGAAGTAACTGAGATCGTTGTCGAATCTTTAAAAAAACAAGGTAGAGAAGATTTTTATATTTCTATTGATTCTAACGAGATGCATTCTTCTCCAGAAGCTGTTTTAGAATACCTAAGACGAATTAAGGAAGAAGTTCCTGAAGCCTTTAAAAGAATGCTTTACGTTGAGCAACCCGTTAGTAGAGATTTAACTAAATATATGTTCAATATGTATGAAGTAGCAAAAGTTAAGCCTGTTTTAGCAGATGAAGGAGTTACTGATTTGAAGAGCTTTGATTTAGCCATTAGTTTAGGATGGTCTGGAGTGGCCTTAAAGACATGTAAGTGTCATAGTTCAATACTTCTTTTATTGGCTAAAGCTGAGGAACTTGGAGTACCATATAGTGTGCAAGATCTTACATGCCCTGGATTAGCTCTTGTGCACTCAGCTGGCTTCGCTGCCAGAACAAACCCGATAATGGGATTCGAGTATAACGCAAGACAGTACTTACCTTTCGCCTTTACAGAAGTTCAAAAGAGATATCCTGAGGTATTCAAAGTTGAAGGAGGCAAAATAAAAACAGAGCGTCTTAACAATACAGTCGGTCTAGGATTCTAGAGTACAGTGTTGTGCATAGAAAATTCTAAAAACTATTTTCTAAATTAGTCACTAGTCTGGCTTAAGCTTATAAGTAAAGTAAAGCACTTTATTAAAGAGCGAAAATGGATCAAATAAAGGTCGGATTCGTTGGAGCTGGAACTATGGCGAATAAAGTTCATTATCCTTCGCTAGCAAGCTTTAGTGATGTTAAAATAGTTGCAATTTGTGACTTAGATGAAACTAAGCTAAATGAGACAGCCAACAAGTATGAAGTGGAAAATTGTTACAAAGATTACAAAACCATGCTTGAAAAAACGAAGTTAGACGCCATTTACATAATAATGGCACCAGTCCCCTCAGGTACTTACGCAAATGCTGAGCCAATGAGTAAGATTGTCATTGAGTGTCTTAGACGTGGTTTAAGTGTATTTATAGAAAAACCTCCTGGTACCACTGTAGAAGAAACTAAGAAGATGGCAGAAGAAGCCAAAAAGCATGAATGTAAAACTATGGTCGGGTTTAATAGGAGATTTATTCCAGTATTTAGAAAGGCAAAGGAAATAGTTGAAAGCAGAGGAGAAATTACCCACTGTACTGCAGTATTTCATAAGAATGCAATTGGACAACAACAACCTTGGGGAAAAGTAAGCTATCTTATAGCAGATGTAATTCATGCCATAGATGCACTTAGATTCATGGGAGGCGAGGTTGAGAAAGTGTTTAGCTACACTACAAGTTTTTATGAAAAATATCTTAACAGTTTTAATGCTTTGCTAGTGTTCAAAAATGGGTGTGTAGGTCATCTATGTTCAAATTACTCTTCTGGAAGTAGAGTTCATTACTTCGAAATGCATTCTAAAGGAATTTATGCCATAGTTGATGCACCACTAGAACCACCAGAAAGTCAGTTAGCTTATATCTTAAGAGATAACCAATCATACAATGAAGCAGAAACAATAAAAAACATCGATTTAGTAAAAGGAAATAAGGAATTTCATGTGCTTTATGGATACCTTCAAGAAAACCGTCACTTTATAGATTGTGTAAAAGAAGACAAAGAACCAGAGACTAGCCTACTTGATGCTATTAAAACAATGGAGCTTGTAGAAAAAATAGCGTCTTCTTAGATTAGGTGAAACAAGTATGCAGTTATTACTGTTTTCCAAAATGTTTCAAAGTTTACCTTTGACAAGGTTCGCTGAGTTGGCAAAAGAAATAGGTTTTGATGGAATAGATCTAACTGTTAGATCGAACGGTTATATAAAACCTAGTGCAGTAAAGGAAAAGCTTCCAGAAGCTATTAGTATAATTACGTCTAAAGGGCTATCTGTTCCAATGATAACAACTGAAATAACTAGTGTTCGTGAGCCTTATGCTAAAGAAGTATTTGAAGTATCATCTGAACTCGGAGTAAAATATTTAAAGTTAGGCTACTGGAAGTATAATGGTTTTGGTTTCTTAAAGAAGCAAATAAACGAAGTGCGAAAAGAGCTTAAGAATATTGAGGAATTAAGTAAAAAATGCAATATAACTTCAGTTATTCACACTCATTCAGGGATGTTTATGACTGCAGAACCTACTGTAGTATGGTTAATCTTGAAAGGATTTAATCCGAATTTCGTTGGTGCTTATTTAGACCCCGGTCATATGGTTGTAGAAGGAGGATTAGCAGGATGGATGATGGGAATGGACATATTAAGCAAGAAAGTTAAAGTAGTCTCTATAAAGGATTATGCATGGTTTAAAATAGAAGAAAAGTGGAATGTACAAACAGTTCCTTTAGGAGATGGGCTAGTTCCTTGGAAATCAGTTTTCGAAATTCTCAAGAAAATAAACTTCAAAGGACCGATATCAATACATAGTGAATACGACTTACCATTAGATGAAATCATAAAGCAGACTAAGAGCGACATTCAATACATTAAAAGTATCATGGATTTATAGAGTATTGGAGGAAGCAACAACTAGATGGTGAAAGAAGCTATAAGAGTAGCAGCTCCTGCAATACTAAACTTTCTGTGATGTGAGAAATGAAGCTTAAAGTTTCTTTACAATTTGTTGTTTTTCTACTTGTTTTTTTAATTTACTTTCCAAGTTTCAGTTCTCCGGCTGATCAAAGTATTCAGAGAATAGTACTAGTTTATATTGACAAGTATAACAATATGACATTATCTGACTATAAAGTTTTGCTCGCTTATAACGAAAGCAACATAAATGATACATTCTTTAATACTTTTCTTTTCTTAGGACAGTTTTCTAACTCAGGTGAAAGTTACGAGGGTTACGAAAAAGGCTCATCATATAACTCATGGTTGTGGTGGTTAAGCAAAATTTTTGGTAATGGTGGGCAGATTAAACAATTGAATGCTGCTGCTGAAGATGTTTCGAGGTATGTAAAGTTAAGCGAAGTTAATGTAATTATAATGATTCCTAGACCATTAACTAATCTAACTCTTGAGGAAAGGTACATAAACGTAAGAAACTATGTTTGTGAAGTAGTTCAAACATTTAAAGAAAGAAACTATAATAAGCTTAAATTAGTTGGATTTTACTGGACGTGTGAAACTGCTCCAGAAGAAGATTACGAACTAATCAAGAAAGTGTCTGCTTTGATTCATTCATTCGGACTCAAACTTTATTGGATTCCATATTTTGGTGCGGAAGGAATTAACAGGTGGAAGGAGCTTGGCTTTGATTATGTCATGTTGCAACCTAACTTTGCTTTTTCTAATGTAGACGTAGAAAGATTTAGTATAGTTGAAAAAATAATGAACAATCTCAGCGTTTCAGTAGAAATGGAACTTCCAACTTTTGTTTATAATCCAAAAGTTAATTGGCAAGAATCGTTTGTTCTTTACATGTACTATTCTTCGATTTATAACTGGCAAAAGCTTCCAGTAATAAGTTACTTTAATGGAAACCAATTCTCTCAACTTCTATATAAAAAGTATAAACCATATTATGACCTAATCTATATACACGTAAAGGGAAAAGATCTAAGAAGCAACGATCTTGTTTTAGGAGGATACAATTATTATAAGTTAAGGAATAATTTAAAAATCTTTGCATCTTTATTTGTGATTCTTCTTATTGTAGCTTTGGTTTTGTTATTTGTTGGATCTAAAAAGCTTTTCCATCGCTACTAAGAATTAAATAAGTTTATATTTCTTAGAAAGAATTTTTTTGTATGTCGTTGGATAAAAACTTAAACAAAGAAGAAGTAGCGAAACTAGTTGAAATGCTAAGAGATGGAACAGGTATAGAGGTTAAGAAAGTTAACAGTAAGAAGATTCTTCGTATTGAGTGGTTTAACTTAGTTTATTTTCCTACTATTGTACTCACAATAAGTAAACTATTATACTACTGGATCCTTAAGCTTAATTTGGTTTCAGATGCAATTTCCTCAATTGAAACTTCTGGAACAAAGTATGCTCTTACAACTTCTATTTTTCTAAATTTGCCATTTTTCCCTATTTATAAGAGTGAAAAAATAACTTTTAAAAAGTCTAGAAGCGTAAGTTCAGCCTCTGTAACCCAAAATAAAGAAGTTAATCTAGTTACTGACGAAGAAATTGTTAAAAAATTTAAAAGAATAATTTTGATAGATGATATTCGAAGAACTTCTAGAACTTTTTCTTCAGCTATTAGCTTAATTAACTCTTGTGGAAGCAAAGTTGAGGCTTGTTTTTCTATTTTAGATTTTAAGTTTTCGTCCGATGAACTTCTAACTAGTATTGATGGTTGTAAATACTATTCTCTCTTTATTATTTCTGAAGTTTATGAAGATGGGAAGTGCAACGTAAAAGAAGGATTAGCGTTAGATTACCTTCGTTCTTTATAACTAAATTTCTGTAACAAGTTCTCAAAATGCAATGTTAGTATGAAAACTTGGTTGTTAGTTATATCTTTTTTCTAAGTCCTTTCTAGCGCTAGAGAGTCTTCTTAAGTTAAAGTTGCTAACTCCAATTGCTCTTATCTTTCCAGAATTTAACAGCTTTTCTAAAGTTTCCATGGTCTTGTTTGTTAGAACTAATAAATTTGGCCAATGAATTGATAAATGCCCATATCTTTTACTCCTAATCTTTCAGGTGCTATGGAGAAACCTGAGTTACACGTGATGAGAAGCCTCTACTTTTCGTTTAAGCTATTGCTGTAGTTGAAGAGCAAGCCTTCACAGTGAAGTAGAAAGCTTCTTCCATAAAGAGAGTTGGTTCATGTTTTCTGAGTTTTAAAACACACTTAGGATGCGAAAAAGGAGAAAAAGCAAAAAGATATTTAATCTCTGTGTTCGTTATCTAAATTAATAAAAAAGTGAAGCAAAATGGTTGGTCATACTCAAGATTCTTTAGATTTACTTCCAGTACAAATTAAAAATATACTGAGACAAATAGGGATAGAAAAGTTAACTGAACCGCAAGAAAAAGCTATTCCCTCTGTTATGTCCGGGAAAAATATTCTATTGGTAGCTCCTACTGGAAGTGGAAAAACCGAGGCAGTTCTTTTACCGCTACTAAGTAAACTAGTTAATATTAAGAACAGAAAAGGTATTTCCTTGATTTACATAACTCCACTTAGAGCCCTAAATAGAGATATGCTAAGAAGATTCTTAAAAGTATGTACTATGCTTAACTTAACAGTAGACGTTAGGCATGGCGATACTCCTCCTTCTTTAAGGAGAAAACAAGCCCTAAAGCCACCAGATATTTTAATAACAACACCCGAAACTCTCCAATCTATACTTCCTGGAAAAAGGATGCAAGAGAATCTAAGAAGTGTCAAGTATGTAGTGGTTGATGAGTTTCATGAGATAGCTGAAAGTAAAAGGGGGACTCAGCTTAGTATAGCTTTAGAAAGACTCAGAGAAGTAACCTCTCATGAGTTCCAAAGAATTGGCTTGTCTGCAACAATTGGAAACCCTGAGAAAGTTGCTAAGATGTTGGTTGGTGCAAAAAGGTCAATTGAAATTATTTACGTTCCAATACCAAAAGGCTTCTCTTATGAAGTTATATGGCCTCGGCCGAGTAAGAAGACTCTTGAGCTTTCTTCAACTCTTTTCACTTCAGTTGAGGCTGCTGCTAGAATAGAGACAATAAAAAAACTTTCGGAAACTCATACCTCTACTTTAATTTTTGTTAACAGTAGACAGGTTGCAGAACTCTTAGCTTTAAAGCTTAGTTATCTTAGCTCAAGTATTGGTATTCATCATAGTTCTCTATCAAGGGAGGAAAGAGAAAAAATAGAGGAAGATTTTAAGAAAGGTAATCTGAAGGCCATAGTTTGTACATCAACTCTTGAACTTGGAATAGATATAGGAAGTGTTGACCTTGTAGTACAATATCTTTCACCACGTCAAGTTAAACCATTCATTCAAAGGGTTGGTAGGTCTGGTCATAAACTTGGATTAACTTCAAGAGGGGTAATAGTAACTGCTTTCACAGATGATGCCTTGGAAGCTATTGCCGTTTTAAGGAGAGCTAAGTTCGGACTTATCGAACCTACAAAAATTCACGAAAATGCCCTTGACGTGCTCGCCCACCAAATTGTAGGTCTTACAATGGATCATAGAAGAATAAAGATTTCTCATGCTTTTCAGGTTATTTCGAGATCGTATTGTTTCTCTAAGCTTGATAAGAGGAAATTTTTTGAGGTTTTAGATTTTCTTTCTAGGTTAGGGTTAGTTAAAATACGTAGTGATGAGTTGTTGTTAACTGAAAAGTCAAGATCTTATTATTTTTCCAATCTTTCAATGATACCGGATGAAAAAAGGTATCCTATAGTTGATTTAACAACCAATAGGACAATAGGTGTAGTAGGCGAAGAGTTTGTTACACTCAGAGCCAAAGAAGGTCTTCACTTTATTTGTAGAGGTTTAGTTTGGAACATTGAAGAAATTTCGGAAGATGGATACGTATACGTGACTCCAGTTGATGATCCAACAGCAGCTCTGCCTGGTTGGGATGGCGAGATACTTCCAGTACCTTACGAGCTAGCAAAGGAAGTTGGTAAGCTTAGAAGAGAAATCTCGAAAATATTAGAGGAAAAAGGGCAAGAACAAGCTATTGCTTGGCTTTGTAATGAGTTTCAGGTAGATCTTTACACTGCATATAACATTGTAAAAGAGTTACAGGAACAAATTAATCTTGGAGCCCCAATACCGTCTGATGAGCAAATACTCATAGAAGGGTTTGATAAGTATCTAGTGGTTAACTGTTGCTTTGGTGAATCAGTTAATAGAACGCTAGGTTATATAATTGAACAAAGACTGTCTAGAGATGGCTTAGTTAAAAACTGGTGGGTTGATGGCTATAGAATATTGGTAGAACTTCCGTTTGAGTTAACTCCTTCTAATTTTGATTCCGTTGTTAATAAACTTCTGCCAATCAATTCAAGAGATGCGGAGAAGGACTTTAAGCTTAGGATAAAAGAAAGATTTCCATTTGGCTATTATATGAAGTTTATTGCTGAAAGGTTTGGTATGATTGAGAGAGGTCTCACCTTAAGTGAGTCAAAGTTACTAAGTCTTTATAGTGTATGTAAGAATACTCCAATATACGATGAAACTATGAGAGAAGTCCTTCAAGAAAAACTTGACTTAAGAACTACCAAGCAAATTATTTCTGAAATATCAAAAGGGAAAATTAAATTAATAAAGTACATTTCTAAAGAAAGTCCAACTCCACTCTCTTATCACATCCTCAACAAGTATGTAGAATTGCCAGAAGTAATGGCCCCTGAAGGAATTAAAGAAGATTCGATTGAGAGGTTAAAAAATTCAATACTAAGCTCCAAAGTTGAATTAATATGCATGGAGTGTGGTTCAAGGCAAGGACAAGTTATGGTAGCTAATATTCCTCAAAAACCTAGATGTTTTAAATGTGGTTCAACTTTACTTGGAATAATACCAAAAAATAAAGGCTACATTGAAGAAATAATAAGAAAAAGACTGAATGGAGAAAATCTAGAAGAGGATGAGTTAAAAATGCTTTCAGATATAAGAAAGACTGCAGATATAATTAACTCATATGGTAAAAATGGAGTGATAGCTCTTTCTGTTTACGGTATAGGGCCACAAACAGCTTTTAGAATCTTATCAAAAATGCATTACAGCGATTATGATTTAATAAAAGAGCTCTTAGAAGCAAAAATCAAGTATATTCAAACTAAGCCCTATTGGAGTTAGCAACTTAACTTCATTTCAAAATTTAAGTTCTACTATCATGATACTTTAAAACTTATTGAGATCCCTTCAGGAGTAGGCGCAATTGTTGTTTTCCATCCATCTTTTGAAGCCTCTTCTATAAACTCTTCAATCGTTCCCCACCTATGGTTTACATTGTGAGCAAGAACTAATCCACCAACTTGAATTTTATCTTTAACTAGTTTAAAAAGATCAAGGTAAAGATGTTTATCAATGTCAATAAATATAAAGTTAATTTCTTCTTTTATTCCTTCTATAAGCTCTAATGCATTTCCTTCAATTGGAATAACTTTATCTTGAAACTTGTAGTTTAGAACTAACTCTCTAAGGCCATCAAACCTTCTTGAATCTTCTTCAATTGCGTAGATCTTTCCATCAACTTCAGAATCCTCTAGAGCTTTTGCTATCCAAATTGTTGAGAATCCAACTCCAGCACCAGCATCTATTGCATTAAGTTTTCTTAAGTTTAGAGCTGTTAAATAAGCCAGAGAAAATAATACATATCCATCCTCAAGGTCAATGCTAGGAACTCCAAGTTTTCTAGATTTTTCGTATGTTTTTCTTATAACCTCATTCCATTTAGTTTTCATTTTAGTAGTTTCATTTTCATTCATTTTATAAACTTTTTCTTAAATTTTGAACATTATATCAATTTTTAACGGTTCCATTTTTGTGTAACCTTGCATGTTTAGATGGTTTTGATATCTTTTCTGCCATTAGATTATAGTCTTGATTATTCTTCAACTTAGATTATGTTGGAACTTACTTTAATGGAGAGGTTTGATAACTAACGTTAAAAACTTTATTTAAAATCATTTAAGACTTCTTTGCGTGTTTTTCAGAGTTCGTTACAGCCTTGAAGTAAAAATATTTCATTAAATCCAGACGAACGACATAATGTTTACTTGGCCAAGGATATTACTCCAAGGAAGTACTTTCTAAAAGATGAAAAAGGATTTCGAAAGAGACATGAATTTGATAAAAGATCAGGCTTCAATTAAGTTAGAAACATAAAAAAAATTGAAAGTTGAACTTGGTATAATAAGACTTTCACAAATACTTTTATTTGTGAAACTTCTAGAGAATATTGATAAAGAAAATCAGAAATGTTCAAATGGTGAAGGCTCTCTAAAGGCAAGTTCCTTAACCAACTATAAAACTCCATAAGAAATCAGATTCTATCTTTGGAGGTATATGGTTAGAATTGCTATTAGCTGGATAAGGCTTCTAATAGCCCTTGTACCAGTAGTTTTATTATTTAAAATAAGTCATTACGAGATAGCAGTTCTTTAATAAAACAAAAGTTTATAAACTTCTATCGTCATTCTAAAAATGAGCTTCTAATGAAAAGAAAGAAGCTCAGAGAAATTTACGAAGACGTGGATGACTTTTTAGACCTTGAATCTACCTCCAAAAACGCTAAAGGGTACTCTGTATTTGTAACAACAGACGCCCATGGAAGGAGAATAGTTAAAGTTATTCTTAGGGGTAATGTAAACAAAGAAGAAGTAAGAAAAGAGCTCATGAAAGAATATCCCAATGCAAAAATAATTGGTCTTGATAACGAGCCTTTAGAAGAAGAAATTTAAGAAAAAGGAGAAAACTATAAGGTTTTTTGGTTTTTTATTCTTATAACATTTCTTTATTTATATTGTCCAGTTTATCTTAAATTTTCGCTTTATTTAAGTTTAATAAAAAGACTTTTAAGTAATTTTTTACAAGTTATGGAGAGCTAAATTGCGACTTCTCCAGCTTCATGCCGACAGTTTTGAGTATGAACCAATAAAAAAGGAGACTGAAAACGCAGAGGAGCTTGTGGACAAATCTCCAAAAAGCTTCAAAGACATAGTTGTTCTACTTGTTTCGGTAGAAAAAGACGATTCTCAAAGTTCTATCAGAAGTGTAGTAGAAAGCATCAAAAAGTCTCTTGATGATCTAAAAGTTAGTAGGGTTCTAATTTATCCTTATTCGCATTTAAGCAACGAGCTAGCAAGTCCTTCTCAAGCTAAGATAATTCTTGAAACTTTATCTGAAGAACTAAAAAACTCTGGCGTTGACGTCACACTTGCACCGTTTGGATGGACAAAGAAATTCACAATAGCAATAAAAGGACATCCTCTTGCAGAACAGTTTAAAACTATTAAAGGTATGTACGATGAGGAAGGTCCTGTTACTACTGCAGTTGTTGCAGAAAGAAAACTAAAATCATATTGGTACATAATGGATGAAAATGGAGCTTTAATACCAATAGAACAATTCAATTTTTCTTCTCATGATAACTTAAAGAAGTTCATGCAATATGAAGTTTCTAAATCAAGGGTTGTTACTCAAATTCCACCTCATGTTCAACTTATGCAAAGACATTCAATTGCAAGTTATGAAGAAGCTTCTGATGCAGGAAACATGAGGTGGTATCCAAAGGGAAAACTCATCAAATCATTAATAGAAGAATATGTTTCCTTGAAAGTTTCTGAATATGGTGCGTTAGAAGTTGAAACTCCAATAATGTATAATATAAATCATCCTGCTTTAGAATCTTATTTGAGTAGATTCCCAGCTAGGCAATATATCGTTAAGTCTGGTGATAAAGAATTTTTCTTAAGGTTTGCTGCGTGTTTTGGTCAATTTTTGATGGCTTCTCAGGCAACAATCTCTTACAGAAACTTGCCACTAAAACTTTACGAACTAACAAAGTACTCCTTTAGAAGAGAGAAGAGTGGAGAAGTTGTAGGGCTAAGGAGACTAAGAGCCTTTACTATGCCAGATTGTCATGCTTTCGTAAAGGATATGAATCAAGCAAAAGAAGAAATGAAAGCTAGATTTAGAATCATACTTAATGTTATAGAAGAACTTGGAGTTGGGAAAGAAAACGTCGAAATGGCTATACGTTTTACTAAGGATTTCTTTGAAAACAACAAGGAGTTTATTGTTTCTTTGGTAAGGGAATTTGGGAAGCCTGTCCTTGTCGAAATGTGGGAAGAAAGGTTCTTCTACTTTGTCTTAAAGTATGAGCTAAACTTTATTGACAACTTAGGAAAAGCCTCAGCTCTCTCTACAGATCAAATCGATGTTGAAAATGGAGTAAGGTTTGGAATTACTTTTGTAGATGAAGATGGAACAAAGAAAAATCCAATAATCCTTCATATGTCACCAAGTGGCGCAATAGAACGTGTTATCTATGCACTACTAGAAAAAGCTTATGCAGATCAAGATAAGGGTAAAGTTCCTGAGCTTCCTCTTTGGCTTTCTCCTACTCAAGTCAGATTCATACCGATCTCAAAAGAGTTTATAGACACAACCTTAAAGTTTGCTGAAACTTTAAGCGAAAAAAGGATAAGAGCAGACGTAGATGACAGAGACGAAACTGTCCAGAAAAAAATAAGAGAAGCTGAAAGAGAATGGATAAGGTACATAGTTGTGGTTGGAGAAAGGGAGTTAAAATCTGGCAAACTGTCTGTGAGAAACCGGTTAACTGGAAAAATAGCTGAATTAAGCATAGAGGAACTAGCTAGTGATATACTAGAAGAAACAAAAGATAAGCCCTATAAACCACTACCACTTCCTGTTTTGTTGTCTAAGAGACCTATATTTTAATTTTATCAATAGTTTAGATGAAAAATAATAATTTAGAGTACTGAGCTAGCGATGACTAAAGGTATAAGATTAGGCAGTAAGAATGATCAGCACAAAACCTCTAGGAAGTTCAAGGAAAACCCTAAATTACTTGTGAGAAGGAACCCTACTGTTAGAAGTGCCAATAAGTTCTTTATTGAAAAACGAAAGTTTCTTATGAAAGCGGAGTAGTTCATCAAGAATAGCTAGTAGGGTTTATCGTTCTACTCTTTAGAACATCCCTGTTCCTAATGTTCTAAAAGTTAGAATAATTAACTTTTTCTGAAGTATGTTGTGTGGTTCGAAAGATGGAAAAGAAAAAGAGCTTATATTGCCTGTTAGCAGCAGTTTCGAGACAGGTAGGTTTAAATAGAGGTTGATTACTTTAATGATGTCTGAAGATTACGAAGAACTGCTTAGACCAAAGGATGTTGCAAAGATATTTAACATCTCATTTAAGACTCTTTGGAAGTGGCAAAGAAGGGGATTATTAAGGCTATTAGGCTTCCAACACTAAGAGCGAGGTTGAAAGATTATGGAAGCAGTTAAGAGCTACAGAATCCCAGTAGAAGCTCCAAAGGATTTAATCGAAGAATACTTTCAAGTTAAGCAAAGAGCTTTGGAGCACATTTTCGCCCATGTAAGGTTTTCCAATAAAGTCCATCTAAGCCTCAGTAGAGAGGATAGGAAGAAGCTTAGAGATGAGTTGCTACGAGAGTGGAAATACTCCAAACACTACGTTGATTCAGCAATAAACTCTGTCATAGGGCTTGTTAAGAGCTGGATAACATTACATAATATGGGGAAAGCTGAAAGTAAGCCTAAGATAACTAAGAGAACAGTCTACATCAAGAGTACTCTTTTCAGCTTCAGAAATGTGTAACATAATCTTAGATAGAGACGTTGTAGCAGTATTGAACCTTCAGATGCGGGGAGAAGGGTTCACCCAAAGAGCCCTCGATGAAATAATCGAGAGGGAAGGGTTAAGTAGGAATGAAAATAACAATTCACTATGTATTCCTACTTAACTCAGAACCCTGTTAGTAACAGTAATCATAATAGTAAGTATAGTAAGTGTTGTGATACTGTACATGAATAGGCCTCATACGATACTTCGATACGAAAGGCACGGAGGAATAGCTGGGATATCTGAAGTTCTCGAAATAGCAGATGATGGAACATTCAAACTTACTAGAAGTTATGGTGTTACAGTAGAGGGAAAGCTAGATCCTAAAGTGTTTAAAATCGTATGGAGCATTGCAGAGAAGCTTAAAGATTTTTCAGTTCAACCTAAATCAAACGCAGTTGACTTTTTCGAATATGAGCTATCTTTTGGTCCTTCGGGCAAGGGCGTTATGATGCGATGGGTGGATGAGTTTGCAGCTTCTGAGGAACTCCCCCTGTATGTTGTTGACATAGAGTCTGTTATGAATGCAGTTATTTCAACATTAATTAACTCGTCGTTCGTGAACTTTAGAATTAATAGCTCGAATGGTGTACAGGTTGAAGTGTTGTTAGACAAGTTCTTTTACAAAAGGAACGAAATTGAACTATACATAAGAGTTCGAAACACTGGTAATACCTCTATAGAATATGCTTCCCCAACACCATGTCACCCTGATTTTCGTGTTTCATTACTTGAGGTTGAAAAAGGTTATCAAGTGAAGTTTAAAAAACCATATTTTTCTGATGAAACTGTATGTATACAAGTAATAGATACAAGAAGCATAGCGCCTAATGATGAAAAAGTCAATGAAGCACAAATTTTAATCACCAGTAAACTTGCTCCTGGACTTTATCACATACGTGTAAGATTTCCATATTCTTCAGAAGAGCCATTAGTCGAAGTTACTATTCCATTCTTACTTGAAGGTTGACAATTGAATTTTTCATAAGACTTTTTGAACTTTTTTATTATCGGCATTAAAATAAGCTCTACCTCTTGTTTTAGGTTGTTAAATTTCTACATGCAGGGGTCATTCAATTGTCTTTCAGTATCAGTTAACCTACTTCTATCTACTCATAGTGTTATTTGTTAAGAGCATATATCAGTTCATAATTAAGTACTGAGTGTCTTCATTGCTTCATCAACTTTACTGTTTATTTCTAATTTCATCCTAGCATTAGATAATAAATTTTTTTCATATTACTATCAAGTAACAGGAATGGGTTTAAATTTGTTTTTAGCTACTTCTATTACTGAAGGCTTAAATAGCTTAGTAAAAAAATCAATATGAGCAAAAAATGTTGAGAGTTGGTAGTAGTAAAGTTGATATTACTCCAGCGAAGCAACAATTTATTGCAGGTTTTGGACAGAATAGGAGAAGCACTGGCATTCATGACAATTTATACGTGAGAACATTAGCACTAGAACTTAATGGTAATTTACTTTTCATATCTTCATTAGACTTAATTGGTCTTTTTCGAGACGTAGTTATGGAGATAAGAGAAAAAGTCAAAAATAAACTAAATGTCAAGAAAGAACGAATTATAGTTGCATGTACTCATAATCATCAGGGACCCGATACCTTAGGACTTTGGGGGCCATCAAACTATGAAACAGGTGTTGATCCTAGCTATATGAATTACCTCATAGAACAAGTAGTAAGTAGCATATTGGAAGCGCAATCATTTATGAAACCTGCTACTGTAAGAGCAGGACGTGTATTTATAAATCCAAAATCAATATTGTATAATGCAAGAGATGCTAACTTAATAGATAGACAGCTTACAGTTCTTAAATTCGAAGATTACCAACAAAATGTCATATCTACTATTACCAATTTTGCTATTCATCCTGAAGCACTAGGAGGATCAAACACTTTTATATCTGCTGATCTTGTCAATTACCTTCATAAAGGGATAGAGTCCAACACTGGTGGAATTTCTATCTTTCTTAATGGAGGTCTAGGAGGAATGGTCACACCGATGGTAAAGGAGCATACTTTTGAAGAAGCTAAGAGAATTGGCCTCGAGATTTCAGCATATGCTCTAAGAGCATTAGAAACTGCTAGAACTATTTCTTTAGATAAACTTGAGGTAAGAAGTTCAGAGATTAATGTAAGGTTAGAGAATGAGCGATTTCTAAAAGCATCAGAAGTTGGAGTAATCTCTAGAAAAATGAATGATAACTTTGTAGCAAGTGAGGTAGAGCTTGTAAGGCTTGGGAATGCTGTGGGACTAATCACAATTCCTGGCGAACCTTTACCAAGAATAAGCCTTGAACTTAAATCACTTATGCCCTTTAAGTATAAACTTGTTGCATCGTTAACAAACGATGAACTAGGCTATATAATTCCAGAGGATGAATGGAATCCTGAAAAATATGAAGAATCTATGAGTGTTAGCCAAGGTATAGCTCCTATAGTAGAGTCAAAAATAGAAGAGCTGCTTTTATCTAGTAATAGCTAAAAACACTTCGCAATTTAACTTTAAAGAACTAAATTTTTACTTCCAGACTATTAGTCCTGCTACTTTGCTATTATGAATGGTAACACTCGACAGCAGTTTACTCTTCCATAAGAGTCAAAATACGCCATAAGGAAACTTTTTGCAATTATTGGAAAGTAATAAAAAAAGGTATAAAAATACTCTATGTTCATTCATTAGCCATGGTAGAAGTCCTTACTTCTGGCTTTATAGTTGCCGACATAATTGCAGCAGACCTCCCTAAGATTGCAGATCCTGGACGTCTTATTTTTGCTCCAAGAGGAATTAAGCTAACCATAGGTGGGCATCCTTGCAACGTTTCAATTGATTTGATTCAGCTTGGTCTTGAAAAAGGCTCTGTTGGAATAGTTGGTGCAATAGGAAAAGATGTGTTTGGAAGCTTTGTAAGGAATACTTTAGAAGAAAAAGGTGTTGTTACTTACTTAACAGAATTAAGTGAAGTAGGAACTACAAAGGTTCTTGCCTTAGTTGTAAAAGGGGAAGATAGACGATTTCATGCTGACCTAGGAGCAAGTTGGTATCTCGATCCTAAAGCTGTTTCGAAGATAATATTTGAACAAAAACCAAAAATTGTTTATACTGCTTCTGGAATTTGTGGAAAATTTGACGAAAGGTTAAGTGATGTTCTAAAGACTGCAAAGGAAGTTGGAAGCTTAACTTTTGTTGATATGATAGAACCTTATGGAAAGCAATGGAATTATATCATTGAACACTTAGAGTATGCCGACATTTTTCATTGTAATGACATTGAGCTAAAAAATATATTTAATAAAGATAGTATCGAATCCGCGATGCGGGTTGCAAAAGAAAAGATTAATGGAATAACATTTGTCACATTAGGTGGAAAGGGTGCATTAGCAGTTTTAAGGGATGGAAGGGGTATAAGGCAAAGTGGATTTAACGTTGATGTAGTTGATCCAACAGGTGCGGGGGATGCCTTCAGCGCTGGAATTATTTATAACTTATTGACAAACAAAAAGTTAAGTAATTTATCTGAGATCTCTATAGAAGAATTAAAGAAGCTCTTAATGTTTGGGCAAGCTACAGGAGCTGCATGTGTAACTGGTATTGGAACAACAACTAGCGTTACTCGTGAAAATGTTAATTCAATTATAGATCTCCAGGGAGAAAAGGTTTTAGGTACTACAGAACTCTTTCAAGTATAAGTTTAAATATTTTAAGTTAAGTAAGTATGTGAAGCAAAGATGACAAAGATAGCTGTAATTGGTGCTGGAAGTCTAGCATGGTCTACAACTTTGGTTAGAGACCTTTGCTTGACTCCAAGTCTAAAAAATTCAACAATTAGTTTTGTTGACATAAACGAAGAAAGACTTAACCTAATTTATACGTTCGCTAAACGCTATGCCTCAGAAGTTAAAGCTGAATTAAACTTCGAAAAGACTACGAACAGAAGGGAAGCCATAGAAGGCGCTGACTTCGTTATAAATACTGCAATGGCTGGAGGGCATAGCTACTATGAAACGATGCGTGAAGTTTCAGAAAAATATGGCTACTACAGAGGAATTAATAGTGTTGAGTGGAACATGGTTTCTGACTATCATACAATATGGGGCTATTATCAGTTTAAGCTTGCTTTATCTATAGCAAAAGATATAGAAGAGTTGAGTCCAGAAGCCTGGCTCCTTCAACTTGGCAATCCTGTTTTTGAACTTACTACATTAATAAGTAGAGAAACGAAAACTAATGTTATTGGTTTATGTCATGGCCACTTAGGTTATCAGGAAATAGCAATGACCTTAGGCCTAAAACCAAAAGAAGTTGAATTTGAAGCAATAGGCTTTAATCACGTTATTTGGCTAACTAAGTTTAAGTATGAAAACAAAGATGTTTATCCTCTAATAGATGAGTGGATAAAGAAAAATTCTAAGGAATACTGGAAGAGGTGGAGGGAGGAGCAAGCAAATCCCTTTGATATACAAATGTCTCCTGCAGCTGTAGATATGTATAAAACTTATGGCCTATTTCCTGTTGGAGATTCTGTAAGAGGTGGAACATGGAAATATCACTGGAATTTGGAAACTAAAAAGAATTGGTTTGGGCCACTTGCTGGTCCAGACTCTGAAATTGGTTGGGCTTTATACTTAACCTTTCAAAAGTTTAATCTTGGTAACATAGTTTCGGCAATAAACAATCCGAAAGTTCCTCTAACGAACGTAGTTCCTCCAGAGATAAGTCAAGAATCTGTAGTTCCTATAATAGAATCAATAGCCTTCGATAAAGAGGGAACTTATCAAGTTAACGTAATGAATAAAGGCGTTATAAGTAGTTTGCCCGATGATATAGTAGTTGAAATTCCTGCTAAAGTAGATGGAAAAGGTGTTCATAGGATAAGTGTTGAGAAATTACCAAAGAGTATAATTAACTATGTACTCTACCCTAGGATGATGCGTGCAGAATGGGCTTTAGAAGCGTTCCTTGAAGGAGGAAGAGATAAGCTGTTTGAATGGTTGATTATAGATCCTAGAACAAAGTCTACTGAGCAAGTAAATCAAGTAATAGATGCAATTCTTTCTCTCCCAGGAAACGAAGAGATGGCAAACCACTTTAAGTAATTCGTCATATAGCTAAAACCGTGTTTTCTCGCCT
The DNA here is from genome assembly GCA_017601145.1 of Candidatus Brockarchaeota archaeon. Classification (GTDB taxonomy): domain Archaea; phylum Thermoproteota; class EX4484-205; order EX4484-205; family JAAOZO01; genus JAAOZO01. The sequence goes on along the minus strand of JAFNIV010000004.1, from coordinate 32,803 downwards.
ACTTTAGTAATTTTTTATTTTATTTATAATAAAAACTAATGATTTAGTTAGACTAAAAAATCTTATGAAACTACAAAAAGTTTTAGAGTTTTTTGTATACTTTTCCTTCTTTCATTACGAGTGCAATGTTACTAGTATTCAACAACGTCTCAATCTTTTCAACAGGATTATCTTTGACTAATATAAGGTCCGCAAAGTATCCCTTCTTTACTACTCCTGTCTTACCTTCGAGTCCGCATGCTTTTGCGTTGTTAATGGTTGCAGCTTCAAGAACTAACCAAGGGTCTAGTTTAGCATCTTTAACTAAAGCTACTAGCTCTCTTGCATTAGTCCCCATCTTTGTAAGTTTTGATCCAAAGAAATCAGTACCTAACCCAATCTTTACTCCACTTGAAACTAAGAATCTTATGTTCTTTATGTAGTCATTCATTGCTTGGGCTGCTTTCTCAACTGCCCACTTTGGATATCCTGCTTTTTCTCCCTCTTCTGCAATGGTTTTTGCAATAGTTAAAGTTAGTATGAATACTGCATCATTTTCTTTTCCAAGCTTTACAGTTTCTTCGTTTGGATAAATTGCATGTTCAATTGTTTTAACTCCAGCTTTTAGAGCATTGTTTATCCCTTCTGTTCCTTGAGCATGCGATGCTGTGTAACTATTCACATGATTTGCTTCTTCAACTATTGCCCTTATTTCTTCCACCGTAAATTGTGTGTTTTCTGGCTTATCTTTTTGGCTCATAACACCTCCTGTTGTACAGATCTTTATGAAGTCTGCACCTTCTCTAAAAGCATGCCTTGCGGCCTTTCTGCACTCTTCAACTCCATCACAAATTAAAGCAGATCCTCTTCCAGAAGTTCTTGCATCAACCCAATTCTCTGGTATGCTATGGAAATCTCCATGTCCAAAAGTTTGAGTGAGTATGAAGACTGAAGTAAGAATTCTTGGTCCAACGGCTTCGCCTTCTCTTATTGCTTCTCTGACATGAACTGCAGCAGAGCTTCCACAGTCCCTTACTGTAGTAAAACCTGCATCTAATAGCGCTTTAGCATCATTCGTTGCTCTTATTATTTTCAGGCCATCAGGTACTATCAGACTTTCTTCTATGTAACTTTCACTTCTTCCACCCATAAGATGAAGGTGAGCATCTATTAGTCCTGGCATGAGGTAACCTTCTTCGAACTCTATTCTTTGCGCTCCTTTACTGTCTGTTGAGTTTACCTTTCCAACTTCTTTTATTTTTCCATTTTCTACTAAAACTTCCATGTTATCTAAAATTCTCTTATTTTCTACGTCGATAAGTTTTGGAGCCACTATTAGTATAGCAGTCATAAACCTTTTAAGATGAGCTTAGTATATAAACTTTATTCTTTTTCTTTATTTACTTATTATAGTTATTAATAAGCTTTTAGAACAAAAGACATAACTTTATATTAATTCGTTTTGGATTTACTAAAGTTTCTTTCCTCATCTCTATTTTAAAACAAAAGTAAAAGGAAGTTATTACTATATTAGGAAGTAATGCTGAACTTTTCTAAAAAATAGCTAATCTAGGTACTTCGCTATGTATTTTCTTTCCCTATATTCTTCAACTAATTTTTCATCGATTGGATAAACTCCATATTCTTTTACTAACTTTGTCATAAGTAAATAGTTTGAAGGTTTAACAGCAGGATGTATGCTGTTACTAGAAGCTATTATATGCCCACCGCCTGGAGAAGCTTTTGCAATCGTTTCTTTTACTGCATCTTCAACTTCTTTTTCATTTCCTAATGTTAAAACATAGGAACAATCCACATTTCCAACTACAGCTATCTTATCTCCATACTTTTTCTTTACTTCTCCTATGTCCATTCTTGCAATTGGTTCTATTGGGTCTAGAGCATCAATTCCGGCTTCTACAATCATATCTATTATTGGCCAAAGGTTACCATCTGTATGCTTTATGAAAGGAACTCCAAGTTTCTTTGATGTTTCTACAGCTTTTCTTAAATAGGGAAGTATAAATTCCTTAAATTGCTTTGGAGACATCAAAGGAGCCTTTCTGTTTGCATAGTCATCTCCAGTTAGAAGAACGTCTGCTCCTAACTTTACAGCTCTTTGCATCACTCTGCATTTGTACTCTGAAATAATCTCACTCAACCTATGAACAAATTTAGGATCCTTATAGTAATAATAGAAAAGGTTTGACATGCCACCTAACAGGTAATGAGAAAATTCAAATGTTTCATGCCCTAGAAAAACTATTGCTTTTCTTCCTTTAAACCTATCAACATAGGCTTCTAGAGTTCTTAGTCTATGTTCTGCATCTGGATCTGGAGGCTTATAGCTTTCTAAGTCTTTAGGCTCTCTTATTGGGCCTCCTGCTGGGTAGTTAATTCCAGGAGTACTGACCTTCCACTTTATTCCCCATTCATCTACTATGTATTCTCCTTCCTTTCTAAAAATTTGGTCTTCTCCAGTGGTAATTCCATCTAAATCTATCCATTCTACAAAATCAGCATAACTTTTTCCAGGAAGTAAACTGCTTATTACTGGTTCATTTATTATTAACTCCCAAATTGGAACTCTATCTGGTTGTTTTCTAGCTAAGGCTGTTAGAAACCTTTCTCTTGAGTTCAGCATCCTTTGTTAACATATACTTTGTGGAGAAAATAAAAGCTTTTTAGATTAACGAATTTTTACTTAAGTTCATAAAACGTAATTTCTAATGTCTTATATTTTAGTTGCATCTTTTAACTAAACTCAATTTTAAATAACGACAAAAATCAATTCTATTGTTCATAAAATATAAAAAAGCAACTCATAAGGTTGTAATTGCAGAAATTCAAAAATATTTAAAGAACTTCTAAATTTGGCTCCTTAAACCATTTTTCAAAAACTAAAAATAATATTAAGATTTAAGGTAAGTATTGTTTAAATATTCGTCCTACGCAGTTTTCCCTTGCGTGCCACATGGACATAGACAAAAATTCATACAAACTCTATGCTCTTAGAATTTTACCAAATGGCACTTCAGTCATTGTAAAGCCTGAAGAAACAATTCTTGAAGCTCTTCTAAGAAGTGGCATCTCTGTTGCGAGCGTTTGTGGTGGTAAAGGTATATGTGGAAAGTGTGCTATAAGAATAGTCAGCGGGTCTCTTTCTGAACCAACTTTACAAGAAAAAAGATGGCAAAAAGCTCTTGGGTTAGACATTAGATTAGCATGTCAGGCTAACTTACTTTCTGATGCTGTTATCGAACTAAGTGAAACCATTGAAACGAAAAACATAAAAATACTAACACTTGGAAAGAAGGTTCAAATCAACTTAAGCCCATCAACAACAAGAAAATCTATATTATTGTCTAAGCCAAGTTTAGAAGATCAGAAAGCTGATCTTGAAAGGGTTTTAGCTGAGCTAAATACTAATACCTTTGACTCACTTATCTTGGAAAAAATTTCAAAAGTAATTTGGAACTCCAATTTTAATGTTAGTGCTATATTGTTTGATGATGAATTACTAGATGTTGTCCCTAACTCGGACAATTTTAGTTTGTATGGTGTTTCTTTTGATATTGGAACAACAACCGTTGTTGGATACTTATATGACCTATTGACTGGAGAATTGCTATCTATTAAATCTTCCTTCAACGAACAAATAAAATTTGGTGAAGACGTAATAAGTAGAATTGAATACGCAAGTCGAAGCTACGAAAACTTGAAGAATATTCAAGGGGCAATAATTTCTACAATTAACAAAATTATAAAAGAGCTAGCAAAAGAAACAAATGTTGATACGTCTAAAATCTATGATGTCGTTTGTTCTGGGAATACTGTTATGACAGCATTTCTCTTAGGAAACAATAGCTTCTATTCTTCTAGATCTCCTTATATTCCTCCTTTTACTTCACAAGTTAAAGTTAAGGCAAGAGACTTAAAGGTAGAAATAAATCCTTCAGGATACGTTAGAACATTACCTTGCGTGAGTGCTTATATTGGCGGTGATGTTGTTGCAGATATTTTAGTTTCTGAGCTTTTTAAGTATGAAGATCCAGTTGCTTTAATTGACCTTGGAACAAATGGCGAAGTTGTAATCAAGAACTTAAATGAAATCTTTGCAGCATCATGTGCCGCTGGTCCCGCTCTTGAAGGATACAGCATAAGACACGGTATGCGTGCTATGGAAGGTGCTATAGAATCAGTTACTATAAGTGAGGATGGTAACGAAGTATTTTTTAAAACCATAGGAAATAGAAAACCAGTTGGAATATGCGGTTCTGGTATTGTTGAAGCTTTAGCTTGGTTACGAATTAGAGGCATAGTAAACAAATCTGGAAAGCTACTAGAAAACTCTAGCAGAGTAAAAAAAGAAAACAATGAACTTCAATTTGTCTTAGTTGATGAAAAAAACTCTGGAACAGGTAAAGAAATAGTTATAACTCAAGAAGATATTAGAAAAGTACAACTTGCAAAGGCTGCTGTACTTTCAGCTTTCATAACTTTGTCTAAAATAAGCAAAACAAAAGTAGAAGATGTTAAGAAGCTGTTTATTGCAGGTGCATTTGGAAACTACATAGACCCCTTTTATGCCATGATAATTGGGCTTTTACCTGAAGTTCAAAGAGAAAAAATTGTACAAATTGGTAATGGTTCTGGGATGGGTGCTAGTTCTTTACTTCTTTCTAAAGAACTTTGGAGAGAATCAATAGAAGTTGCTAAGAAAATTAAGGTAGTCGAACTAAACTTAGTACCTTCGTTTAGACAAGAGTTTATAAACGCAACGTTTATTCCTCATAAGGATGAAGCCCTATTTCAAAGAACTCTTAAGTCAATTTCATCTTTAAGAGAAGGAGAAAAAAATTATGACTCTTAATAAAAAACTCAACTTATTTAGACCAAACGAATTTTATCTTACTTTTTGTTTTTCTTCGTGGAGCAATGATTCCCGTCATAAAAGTTAGCGGTAATAACATAGCAGAAGCTTGGGAAAAATCTTTAGTTGAGCTTTGGAAAAGTGGCATTAGAATAAGAACAGAATACGATAAGCCTAACGACCCTCCAAGTGTAGATGCAACAATGGTAATGGTTGTTTTTAAACCCCTTTCAGAACCAAGGATACACCTATCAATTCCAGCAAGTTTTAAGGATTTATGGAAATACAGAAGAGAAGTTGTAGAGGGAGTTCATGATCATTGGATAGATCCAAAAAGTGGTAAGTGGACCTATACTTATCATCAAAGACTGTTTAAATACCCTTCATGCGATGGATTCATAAATCAAGTAGATTATGTTGTAGATAAGCTTTCTAAAGTTCCTTATACTAGAAGAGCACAAGCAATAACATGGGATCCTAAGTTAGATCCAAAAACAGATGACCCTCCATGTTTACAAAGGATATGGCTTCGTTGTACAGAAGAAAATGGTACATTAATGTTGAATATGAATGCTCATTGGAGGTCTAGAGATGCTTATAAGGCTGCTTTCATGAACATGTTTGCTCTTACAGAGCTACAGAAAGAAATTGCTTTAATGATTTCTAAGAAAATCCATAAAGAAGTCGTAGTTGGACAATATGTAGACATTTCAGATTCTTACCATATTTATGGTTCCTACATTGAGGATTTCAGTAATAGGTTTTTAAAGGCGCTAGAACAGAGAGATTTCTATTCTAACGATATAAGAAAAACTAGGACCATAGCAAGCGATAATCCTTTTGTTAAAAGAGACTTTGCGGAAGCTGATGCCGAACTAGAAAAAGAAAAACAAAATCAGAAGTAATCCTTCAGCCTATACTCACTTATTTTTTGCTCATAAGTTGGTAATGCTTGTTCTACTTTTTTATAAGGTTCTTTGCTTATCTCTTCTAACGTAGTTTTCATAACCTTTAAGAACCTTGTCTCATTCTTGTTAAGATTAAGTCTTTCTTCTTTCGTCATTAGTTCCACTAGTTTAATTCCTGCAAAGATTGTTCTCAACAATGTGTCTTTTTCACTAACTATTGTTTTTCCAATTTCTAAAGCAACTTCTGGAGAAAGAACATAAGCTTGTGGATCTAAGTACTTATCAGATTCTACTAGAATTTTTTTTAAGCAATCTTGATTTTTATTTTTTATTGCTTCGTTCATTAGCTTGGTATCATAATAGAGGATCTCTAGAAAAACTTCCGGTCCATATCCCCCAAAAAGTCTTATGTTTTCAACTTGTTCATTTGACCAAAGATCACAGGCTGATGCAGCTACATTGCCAACAAGACTCGAGTGCGCTACTGCTGAGCTTTTTCCTTCCATTGACATTGGATAGCCTGTTATGGCTTTGATTATTACATTCTCATATGCGCAATCCTTTCCAGGACCTACGGCTCCTTCTTCGTAAGCAATCAGGCTTCTACTTGCGGACATACTTCTAACTACGGCTGCAAGAGTATGAGGTATAGTGTTGTTCTTCATACCGCCTGCTAGTCTCATTGCAGTGTTTGCAAAAGCACAAGCACTATCTCCCCCTGCTATTACTTTGTTGTTTCTTGCTATCTTTACAATTTCTTTCCACAATTTTTTCATGTCAAGTATTGATAACAACCCAAGAGAAACTACAATTCCTATAATGTCTTGTCTTATTATAGAGTAGTTGAAAAGTTCTTTTCCTCCTTCAGATTCAATCGATAAAACGTCTGCTCCATTTTTAGAAACTTCTTCAAAGGTTTCTAGCATTTTTGTAAAACTTTCTTCATCATGTTTTTCTTTTCTGAAATCTCTCATGTCTGCTATTGTTACTCTAAGTCCTAAGTTTATGTTATACTCTTTTGCATATTTTTCAATAATATCTCTTTGGCTCCTAACTATCTCTCCTGCAAGTTTTGGATTTCCTGTTTCAACGTAAGTTAGTTCTGTTTCTAATTGTAAATCTTTTATTCCAAGGTCAACTGCTCTATTTAGCACTTCCTTTGTTATGTTTATATACTCTTCCTTAAGGTCTTCCTTTACCCTTGGAAAGTACTTTATTTCAGGAATTACTTTACCATTCCCAACTTCTAAGTTAATGCCATACTTAAGTGGAAACTTGGAAAATCCAAATTTTATTTCTTCCAAACTTAAACTTGTTTTATTAAACTCCATAACTCATTCCATCAGGTTTTTGTTTTACTTTTTTCTTCCATCCATGCTTTGCAGATTCTTACTCCTTGAACTGCGTCTGCTCCATAACCGTCTGCTCCTATGCTTCTTGCAAATTCTTCAGTTACTGGTGCTCCTCCTATTATAACTTTTACTTTTTCTCTTAGTCCAGCTTCCTTTAGCGCATCTATAACGTTCTTCATTTCAACCATCGTTACCGTTAACAAGGCTGACATTGCTACTATATCTGGGTTCTCTTTTTTCACAGCTTCTACAAATTTTTCAGGGGGAACATCTGCTCCTAAGTCGATAACTTCAAATCCTGCAGCTTCAAGCATTATTGCAACGATGTTCTTTCCTATGTCATGTAAGTCCCCTCTTACAGTTCCAATAACAACCTTTCCAACCCTACTAATCTCGCTCCCCTTTAAATGAGGTTCAAGAATACTAGTTATTTCTTTTCCTATTTCTCCAGCTACAATTAGCTCAGAAAGAAAATATTCCCCTGACTCAAACTTCTTTCCCACAATATCCATACCTTCAGCTATGCTTTTTGAAATTATTTCTTGAGGTTTTACATTTGCTTCTAAAGCCTTTAAAGTGTATTCTCTTGATTTATCAAAGTCTAGGTTTACGATACTATCTCTAATCGCTTCAAGATACTTTTCCTTGCTCATCTTTATTTATCTCTTTGTGTTTACGAGATGAATATTTAAGCCTTTAGCACTTTTAATGATAAAACTAATTTTTACGTTATTTTTCATTGCAAGAAGTACTTTCAGAATAGAAGCGATTAATATTTCTCTTAGTAATCGTCACACAACCAACTGCATTTAGAGTAATATAGAAAAATAAAGATTTTTAGGTATTTAATTTTTGTAGTGCTTCTGAACTATTATCTTAAGGATTGATGTAACATTTATTCCTAGACTGGTACTCTAAAAATAAAAATTTAAAAGTATTCGAAAAAGGAACAAACCAATGTCTCTAACTACAACCGTAATTGGAAGCTTTCCAAGACTTCATGAAAACTTGAAAAAATCGATTAGATTAGTAGTTGACTTACAAGTTAATATAGGCATAGATATAATATCTGATGGAGAACAAAGAGCCGACATGCTCTCGTATATGTCAAATTCTATGTATGGTTTAAGTAAGGCAAATGAAAAAATTTTCATAACAGGTAAAATTAAGCCTATAAAAGAAATTACTACTTCTTTTAAAGTAGTCGATTTCCTTGAAGCAAAAAGTTATGTTAAAGAAAAAGGATACGAAAATAAGTTAAAAGTTGGTATAACTGGACCAGTAACTCTTGGTTTTTCTGCTGCAATAAACAACTTAGGCCCATACAAAAGTTTAAGAGATAAAGAGTTATATAATGACGTCGCAGTCGTTGTAAACAAAATTGCAAGACAAATTCAATTCTACGATGGATTAGTTCAAATTGATGAGCCAGGAGTTAGTGCAGGATTCTTAAGTCCAGACTTAGTAGAAGAACCTTTGAACATTGCAACAGAAGGTCTAGATCCAAAGATGACAAGCATTCATGCTTGTGGAAGAATAAATTCAAATGTGCTAAAAGCTTTAGGTAAAATAAGAAATACAAGTGTTCTTAGCTTAGAGTTTGCTGGTTCTTCTAGCAATATAGATGTGCTCTCAAAGAACCTGTCAAGTATAAGTTCAAAGACAATCGGAGTTGGGTGTATGAAAGTTAATGTTCTATCTCAAGAGGATCTAACTTCTATTGAAAGCTCCATTAATATAATTAAGGATGTTTTTTCTACTGTTGGGCCGAATAAGATCGCCTATGTACATCCAGATTGTGGTTTAAGAAAAACAAGCATTGAGCTGGCTACAACTATTCTTAAGAACTTAAAGGAAGTTTCAAGTAGAACTAAGTTATAAGTTAGGTAAAGTTTTTATATTCACTAAGCTACAACTGACTACAAATGTCCAAAGTAAGGATGGCAATAATTGGAGCTGGAGGTATAGCAGGTTCTCACGTTTCTGGTTTAAGAATACTTAAAGAAGCTAATCTTGATGTTATTGATGTTGTTGCTATCGCTGACATAGTAGAAGAGAATGCTAAAAGGAGAGCAAATGAAATAGCTTCTTTTCAGGCTTTTAAACCAAAAGTCTATACAGACTACAAGAGGATGCTTTCAGAGGAAAAAGAACTAGAAGCAGTAGACATATGCGTCGATCATAGGTCACACCATATTGTTGCGGTAGACGCTCTGAATGCCGGAAAACATACAATAGTTGAAAAACCTCTAGGAATTACAATTAAAGCCGCAAAGCAAATGATAGAAGCTTCAAGAAAGAATGGTAAGATTCTTGCTACTGCAGAAAACTACAGAAGAAGTATAGAGGATAGAGTAATAAAGTGGGCTGTTGAAAAAGGTATGATAGGAACTCCAAGAATGCTGTACTGGTTACAAACAAACTTTAGTTTATCTGCATGGGGGTGGAGAAACGACAAGATGAAAGCTGGTGGTGGCTGGATATTTGACGGCGGGGTGCACTTCGCTGACCTATTCTTGTATATACTTGGTGAAATTGAAGAAGTTTATGCTATCACTAAGACTCTTGAACCAATTAGATATGACGATTGGCCTGAAATGAATAAAAAAGTTAAGTCTACAGTTGAGGATTTAAGCTTTGCTTTATTGAAGTTTAAGAACGGTGTTACTGGTGCATGGATTTGGTCTAATGTTTCTCCAGGAGAAAACTTTAATCACAGAATAATCAATGGAACTTCTGGCTCAATCAGCTGGGAAAATGGTTTAACAAAATTAGGTGAAGAAAACTTAGGAAAGTACACACTATCATTATATGAACTAGCTCAGATGATGAAAAAAGAATTAGGTGCAGAAAAAGTGAATGAACTATTTCCAAATGGGATTGGTACAAGAAACTTGTTTGATTTTGACGGTACTATTGCAATAGAACTTTATGACTTTGCTCGGTCTATAATTGAGCATAAGAAACCTGAAGTTGATGGAGAGCTTGGACTAAAAGCTGAAGCTATTCCTCTTGCTATCTTTGAGTCTTCAGTTACTGGAGAGCCAGTAAAGGTAGAAGATGTCATAAATGGTAATATTGAAGTTTATCAAAAAGAAATAAACGAATCATTAGGTTTGTAAAATAGGTCTATAAAAATAAATCCAGCTCATAGGTAAATTTTTGTATTTAAAGATTAAAAGATCAATTCAATTATTTTTTGTTTGGTATCATTTTATGTTCTACAACTTCGTCCATGCTTCCAGTTCTATAGCCTTCTAAATCCAAAGTTACATATGTGTACCCTAAGCTTTTGAACTTCTCTACGATCTTATCAATTAATTCTTCATTGAAAAAAAGTTTTATTTCGTTTGGAAGAACTTCTATTCTCGCAATATTTCCATGATCCCTAACTCTAAGCTGAGTAACATTAACTTTTTCTCTTATGAATTTTTCCGCTTGAGCTACTCTTTTGACTTTTTCATGAGTTATTTCTTGTCCATATGGGAACCTTGATGCCAAACATGCCATTGAAGGCTTTTCTGAATTTGGTAGTTTTAGGTATCTTGCAATTTCTCTAACCTCGCTCTTTACAATACCAACCTCAGCCAAAGGACTCCTTATACCCTCTTCAACTAAGGCAAAAAAACCAGGTCTATGCATTTTTAGGTCATCGGCATTTGTTCCATCAGCAACAATCTTTAGATTAAGGTCATTCGCAACTTTCTTAAGGGTAGTCATTAGTTCTTTTTTACAAAAGTAGCACCTGTTTGGTGGATTCTTAACTAATTTTGGATTCTTAAGTTCATCAACTTCTATTACTATATGTCTTAACCCTTGGTTTTTTGCAATACTTATTGCTTCTTCAAGTTCACCAGGTGAGAGCAAAGGAGAATCTGCAGTAACTGCTACTGCTTTATCACCAATAGCTTTCTTTGCAACTACAGCTACAACAGAGCTATCAACACCTCCTGAAAATGCTACTAAGACACTTTCTGCTTCCTTAAACCAATTTATAAGATTCTGAAGTTTTTTCTGAGTTTCCTGAGATAGGCTCATTCATGCTTCCTTTTTATGACACAGTTATAAACCTTTCGTGAATTCTAAGTTATCTGCTAGCTTAAACAAAAGAAAAGTTCCAAAATTCAAGATTTTGTTAAAGAAATAAGAATTCAAGAATATAATTTTAAGTTTAAGGTATGTATATTTCTTAAAACAAAAGATTTAAAACAATATAAAAGTTGATTGTTAAGTCTCAAATTGGTTCTTAATAAAACGACAGGTAAAATTAAGGAAATCTTAGATAACTGGGGGTATAACTCAAAAGTCCTTGCTCTCACAGAAATATTTTGGAGTTTACCTATGAGCTGGATTTATTTTTATAGACCTATTTTTTTAAGAAACTTAGGCTTTACCAATATAGAGATTAGTCTTGTTTTTTCAACTCTTTCTTTTTACAACGTAATCTTGCCATTTTTTGGAAGCATTTTAGCAAATAAGCTTGGAAAAAAGAAAGCGTTTATGCTGTGTGATTCATTTGGATGGACTCTTGCTTTAATAAACTGGATTATTTCAAAAAGTTTTATTCATGTAATGATTGCAATTTCTTTCGAAGGATTTGTTTGGACAACAGCTTCAGTGTGGGAAACACTTTTAGTTGAAGATACAAAACCAGAATTTAGAACAAGTGTTTACAGTTTTGTCTCATTAATGTATACTATAGGAAGCTTAACTACTCCTATAGCTGGTATGGTGATAGGTATGTTTGGAATAGATTTTGGAAATAGAATACTTCTGTCCGTTGCGCTATTTTCTCTTGTTACAATGTTTATTTTAAGATGGACTCTTTTGCATGAAGACAAAGAACATTTAAACAATGAAAGAGAAAATAAAGTTCACTCTAACTTTAAGGAGTATGAAAAAGCTATCCAAACAATACTTTATAGTAAGCCTCTACTCATAATTTTAGTTACTTCTGTGCTTGGAAGTTTTTACTATATAGCAACTTCAGATTATCTCCCATTATTTTTAATTGATGAAAAAGGATTAAACTTAACAGCAAGCTTAGCTTCAATAATTCCATTGTTTAGCTCCCTAGTTACCTTACTTTTATTGCTTTTTTATGTTCCAAATCTTAGAAACAAGGAACAACACTTACTAGCTTTAACTTTAGGCTACATTTCTTCTGTTGTTTCATACCTTGTACTAGTAGTCTTTGCTCGAAGTTCTTTAGTTACTGCACTGTTATTTAGTGTTCTTAATGGATTTTATTCAAGTGTATCTTTTTCTGTAGTAAGAACTTTCTTGAATAATGAGATAGACGAAGTAGGCTCTTATACAAGAATAAGCATACTTTCAATTGTTGCAATATCAACAAATGTGGCTAATGTATTTACTCCTATGTTACTTGGTTTTCTCTATTCCCTTAATCCAAAGTATCCTTTTATACTTGTTGTAGCTGCTATGCTCATAAATTTATTTTTAATGAAATCTCTCAAAAAATAATTTTTAGCTAGTGGGCAGTTCTCATTGTTAGTTATTTTTAAACAAATGAATTAAAAAAGATATTTAAGCAGTCTTTTCATTATAAGAATGAATGAAAATGTTGTGGGAGAAGATGACAAGCCCAGAAATAGAAGATGCTGCTAACAAAGGATTAGTTGCTATACTTCCAATTGGTTCTATTGAAATCCATGGTCCTCATATGCCAGTTGGAACTGATTCAATAACAGTGTACAAAGTAGCTGAACTTGCAGCTGAAAAGGAACCTGCAATAGTGTTGCCTCCTTTTTACTATGCATACGTACCCGAAAATAGGCACTTTCCAGGTACAGTTTCTTTAACGGCAAAAACTTTGCTCTCATTGTTAGAAGAAGTTTGTGACGAAATTTCAAGGAATGGATTTAAAAAGATTTTAATAGTTAATGGTCATGGAGGAAACAATGAACTCATAAGAGTTTTCTTAAGAGATAGTCTAACAAAAAGAAAGAATTATTTTATATATGCACTTGTTAGTCCATGGCCTCCAAATGTAGCTCGTACTGTTGCAGAACTAAGTGAAGGGCGTACAATTGGACATGCTTGCGAAATAGAGACTAGCGTAGGATTGTACTTATTTGAAGACTTAGTAAAAACAAAAAATATAACTCAAGAAGCAAGAACAGGAAGTTTAAACTTGCCAAAGGGTATTGAAACACCAGTTGACTGGCAAGCATATGCTCTTCAGCTTTACCTAGGTGATCCTAGATTCGCTAGTAAAGAGAAAGGAAAAGTAGTAATAGACGAGCTAGTTAATTTTCTTGCTGAAGTTATTAGAAAAGTAAAAGAAGACGAGAATGTTCCAAGAACTATTAGCAACTTTTATGAAAGAGCCTATAAAGATACTAAAATATAGAACCTAAAATACTTTTTATTAGAAAAATAAGTAAAACAGCATGAAAGTATGTTAGTAACCTACAGCTTAATGGGCATAAGCTAAAGTAGCTATAGTCTTCTTATCCTACTGAAGAGTTCATTTTATTAGACAAAGTATTATTCTTAATTAAATTAGAAAAGCAAAACTTTTTGCTATAGATTAAAGTTATATTCTCAATTTTTTGAAAGCTTCTGTATTTTTTAAGTAATTTTTTGTGTTAGTTTTCAAATTAAAATTCCAAAAGAGCTAAAAGCTCCTATATCTTAATGGTTTCTCGAAATTAGGAGGTGATATTTAATGACTAAAGTATTGTTTTTAAATGGATCTCCTAGAAACTATGGACTAACATACACATTGCTCAGCTTCGCTCTTAGAGGTGCTTCTAGTGTAGGAGCTGAAACAAAACTTTTCAATCTTTATGAGTTAGAAATACATCCATGCTTAGGTTGTCTGAGTGATAACCAAAGTAGCTGTATGTATCCGTGTGTTATTGATGACGATATGAAAAAGATATATCATGAAGTACTTTCATCGAATGGCATCGTAATTGCTACTCCAATATATTGGTTTGCTCCAAGTGGTGTTGTAAAGAATTTCATAGACAGACTTACAGTATTTGAAAACATGATTTTTATAAACGGAAGAAGCTTAGTTGAAGGTAAAATAGCTGGTGTTATAGCTGTAGGTAATGATGGTGGAGCTGTACAAGCAATTTCATCAATCATTTCAGCTCTTATTTCAATGGGCTTTTCAGTTCCTCCATTTAGTTTTTGCTACCACACAAGTAATGAAGAACCTAACGATAACACTTTGCTTGATGCATTTAACGTAGGTAGAAACGTTGCATTGCTTGCTAAAGTTTTAGAGAGAAATGAAATCAAATGGTATGACACTAAACGTATAGAAGAAATAAGTTTCATCAAAGAAGAAGTTAAAACGATATGTAAACTAAACAAGGAAATTAACTTATTAAAAAGAAACACTATCATCAATAAACTTATTTTAAATGGTAACGCTATTTCTCCATTAGAAGAAGTTAAAAACAAGAACGTGCGTAGCTAGGTCTTTGTATTCCTTAACAAATTTTTCTTGCAAGGTATTAAAAGGATTCTAAAGCTTTTTTGGTTGTGAGAAAAACTTAAAATTTGTCTTCTTTATCATTGAACTTATGACTAATCCTAAGCTCCTTGCATTTGATTTAGGAGCAGAAAGCGGTAGAGCCATTGTTGGAACTTTAACTGAAAACAAAATACAAATAGAAGAAATTTATAGGTTTCCAAATGTTCCTGTAAAAATTGAAAGCCATATCTTTTGGGATGTTTTAAGAATATGGAACGAAATTAAGTCTGCTATTTCACTCGCTAACTCTAAGTTTAGAGAAAACTTAAGATCAGTAGGTGTTGATGCATGGGGTGTTGACTTTGTACTTCTTGATAACAATGGAGAACTCCTTAGTAACCCCCACCATTACAGAGATCCTAGAACAGAAGGAATTTTTGAAGAGGTTTTTAAGAAAGTTCAAAGAGAAGAAATATACTATAGAACAGGTATCCAGTTTCTTAGGATAAATACACTTTACCAACTTTATTCCTTGGTTTTAAGTAAGTCTTCTATGCTTAAAGCTGCAAGTAAGTTCTTAATGATCCCAGACTTATTTAACTACTGGCTCTCTAATACTAAGGTCTCAGAATTTACGGATGCCACTACTACTCAATTCTATAATCCTTCTAAAAACAATTGGGATTATGAGCTTTTGGAAAAGTTAAACATACCAACTCATTTCTTGCCAGAAATTGTAAAGCCCGGAACAGTTCTTGGTACAATGTCTAAAAGTTTAGTAAATGAATTAAACTTGAATAGTGAAATCTCAGTCGTAGCTCCAGCTTGCCACGATACTGGGTCTGCAGTTGCTGCCGCCCCATTAGAGGACGAAAGCTCAGTTTACATAAGCTCCGGAACTTGGTCTTTGGTAGGAGTAGAAGTAAGCAAACCAATAATAAATAAAAGCTCGTTAGAGTACAACTTCACTAACGAAGGTGGAGTTTTTGGAAAGTTTAGACTTCTTCGTAATGTTCAAGGAATGTGGTTGGTTCAAGAGTGTAAAAGAGTTTGGGCTAGTTATGGAAAAAACTTTTCATATGAGGAACTTACTCAACTTGCAAGTAAGTCAAGAAAGTTTATTTCGTTTATAGATCCAGACGATCAAAGATTTCTTGCTCCAAAAAACATGTTGGAAGAAATCTTAAGTTACCTAGAAGAATCAAAACAAGAAAAACCAAAAAATGAAGGTGAACTAATTAGAATAATCCTTGAGAGCCTAGCTTTTAAGTATAAGTTCATAATAAAAAAGATAGAAGAATTAACAGGAAACAAAATCAAACAAATTAATATAGTTGGAGGTGGCTCAAGAAATTGGTTGCTGAATCAACTTACTGCTGACTTTACTGGAGTAAAGGTTGTTGCTGGGCCTGTAGAAGCAACTTCAGTTGGTAATCTTCTCATGCAAGCATATGCAATGGGTATGGTGAATTCTCATAAAGAATTGAGGTCTATAGTCAAAAATTCTTTTGAACTTAAAGAATTTGAACCAAAACAAGAAAACTTAATTGACGAAGCCTACAATCGTTTTTGTTCTGTAATTAGTTCCTCAGCATAGCTTTTTACTTAAGTTAGTACTTCTAATAAAAAGAGAAAAGAATATAAGATTATGCTAGTTATTTTGAGTCATGAAACCAAAGATTGTAGTATTGCATGACCTAAAGTTTCCTGTTTTGGATGAGTTAAAAAAATATGCGAATGTTGTTGAACTGAAGAAAGATTATCCTTTACAAGGAGAGGAACTAATAAAGAGTGCAGTTGACGCAGATGGTATAATCTGTTTGTTAACCGACAAATTTACTAAAGAAGTTATAGAAAACTTACAAAGTGTTAAGATCATAAGTACAGTCAGCGCAGGTTATGATCATATAGACCTAGAAGAAGCTACAAAAAAAGGGATATATGTATTTAATGCAGCAGATCCTCTAACAATTTCGGTTGCAGAGTTTGCTTTTGCTCTTATGCTCTCAGTTGCTAGGCGAGTAGTTGAAGGAGATAAGCTAATAAGAGAAGGGAACTGGAAGAGTGGATGGAGTCTTACATTTATGTTAGGTCGAGAACTGAAAGGAAAAACTTTAGGAATAGTTGGACTTGGAAAAATTGGAAAAGAAATTGCTAAAAGAGCAAAGTGTTTTGGAATGAATGTAATTTACTATAGTAGGACTAGAAAATTAGACTTTGAAGAAGAGTACAAGGTAACATTTAAAGACTTCCAAAGCGTACTTTCTGAATCAGATTTTTTAATTTTGTCAGTATCATTAACTCCAGAAACAAAAAATATGATAGGAAAGAGGGAACTAAGCTTAATGAAGAAGGATGCTTTTCTGATAAACATCTCAAGAGGAGCGGTAGTTGATGAAGAAGCTCTTATTGAAGCATTAAAAAACAAAGTTATAGCTGGTGCAGCATTAGACGTTTTCCAAAAGGAACCGGTAAATAGATCTAATGTGTTAGTTAGTTTTGAGAACGTGGTTTTAACTCCCCATATTGCAAGCGCTACAGTTGAAGCAAGGAAAGGGATGGCTGAGCTAGCAGTAAAGAACATGTTACAAGCTTTACAAGGCGTTGTGAACGAAGATTGCTTGGTTAATAGAGAAGTTTTAAAAATAAGGAAGCTTAATAAAATTATATAAGCCTAAAAAGTTTATATACTTACTACAAAATATCTTAGCGAAGAACAAAAATGAGTGAAAAGAAAGAAGCTATTAGTATTGTTCCAGAGCCAAAGAAACTTGAGTTCTCAGGAAATTGGTTAAAATTTAATGGATTCCAGAATTTTGATGAATTCTTAAGTAACGAATTTAAAGTACCAAAGGGGGATTGGAAAATAAACAAGGTCAGTAAAGCGGGAACTGGTCTAGAAGTTCTCAACGGTGAAATAAAAATTTGGGGAGACGAAAATGTCTGCTATGCGACGATAATCCAATTGCTTAAACAAAATCCTGGTTACGTTCCAGAGGTAAAGGTAGAAGAAGAGTTTAAGTTTTCATTTAGAGGATACCATCTAGATATTGCACGTGGCGGTGTACCGAAAGTTGAAACTTTCAAAAAACTTTTAAGATGGCTTTTCCTACTAAAATATAATTACTTTGCGATATACTTTGAGGATCTTTTCCCATGGAGAAAGTACCCACAAATTGGCATACATAGAGGTAGACTTTCTGATGAGGAATTAAATGAAATTATAAATTATGGAAAGAAATTAGGAATAGATGTCTTTCCTTCACTAGAATTAGCTGGGCATATGGAACATATACTTTCCTTACCAGAATTCTGGGAGTACAGTGAGTGGCACAACCCAAGAGAAGGCTGTCTTGATGTAAGTAACGAAAAAGCTAGAGAATTTGCTTACGACTTACTTAAAGAAGTTGTAGAACGTTCACCATCAAAGTATATTCATATTGGTGGTGACGAAACATGGGCAATGGGAAGAGGAAGAAGCTTAAATAAAACTTGGCAGTTTGAAGGACCAAAGCTTTACGAGCTACATCATAGAAACATGGTTGATATTGTAAAAGAAAAAGGAAAAGTTCCATTACTTTGGGGAGACATGCTTACTGGAATGTACTTAAGAGAAGAAAAGGAAAAGTCAAAATGGTCTGAAATAGTTGAAAGCAAGATATGGGAAGGCGTAATAATTGCTAATTGGGATTATAGCCCAAGTGATGAAGAGTACTTTAGGAACAAGATTAATCTCTTTGGAAAAAGGAAATCTCAACAGATAGCATGTCCTGGTTTAGCAAACTGGAATAGGTACTATCCTAATTTTGATGTTGCTCTAGAAAACGTGAAAAACTTCATAACTGCCGCAAAGAAAGAGAACTTGCCTGGCTTCTTATTGACTGCATGGGGTGATGATGGAGAAGAGTGCATGTTTTCATTTCTTGATCCACTGCTTTTAGCTACTATTGAGATCGCTGAAGGAAATGGAAAATGGGAAGAAAAGTGGCTTACATTAACAAAAGAAAGTAGAGAAGTACTCGAAGTCAGAAAACTTTTTGGGAAGCCTGAAGTGTCAGACCGCTTAAAGCATGTACTATTCGCTGACTTTTGGTACTATAGAATGAACGAAAATGACCTTAAAACTCTTAAATCTTCTTGGGATGAAATTCTTTCTAAGTCTTGCTATGTAAACTTGCCGGAAGATCTAGAGTTCATAAGAAGTTGTATCGAAGTAGGTCAAAAAAGGTTGAACAACTGCGAAACACCTTCAGATTTTATTGCATTAGCAAACAAGTATTCTAAGTTATGGCTCTCTGAAAGGAAGCCTCATGGTCTAGAAAGAATCCTAGAAAGGTTCTGGGGTGCAGCAGGGCGAATAGATGCTGGTGTAAAGTAAATTTTTTTCTTATTTTGAATTTTTTTCTAAGTATTTTAAGAATGCAGTAATTAGAACGCCCTTAGAAACATTTATCGCCTCTTGTGGGTGTTGTCCTTCCTCTGGTTTTACTTCAAAAGATATAGCTCCTCTATAGTTTATCTTATTTAATACTTCAAGAAGCTCTACTACATTGTTTATGTCGTTTAATGCTCCTTCTCTATAAAAGCTTGGGTGCCAATCTTTCATAGTTCCATTAATACTCTTTGTGCATCCTATATGAATATGAGAAACTATTTCCTTGTACTTTAGAAGTACAGAAGGAGTTTCTCCTAACATAGGAGCATGACTTAAATCCCAAAGGATCCCTATATTCTTATGATTTTTCCTTACTTCATCTACTACGTTTTTTGCTTCTTCAATCGGACCAATTAGAAGTTTTTTATCGTAGCTTCTATCGAAGGTTTCAAGCAGAACAAACATTCCATAATTTTCTGCATAGTCACAAATTTCGTTCAAGCTCTTTATGAGTTGTTCAGTAGCTCCTCTTCTTTTTTCTTCTCCTGGATCTTGCCCAGAAGTTAGTCCAATAGTTCTCACATTTCTTCCTGCTGAAATTTTTATTCTTCTTTTTACTTCGTTAACAGCTTTAGTTCTTCTTTCTTCATTTAAAGAGCTAAGTTCTCCTTCGTTAGAAAATGTGAAAGGTTGAAGCGCAAGTGAAATTTCTTTTTTGTTTTTGTTTACTACTTCTTTTACTTTATTCCACTCTTCTTCCTCTAAGAAGCTATATTCTATGAGTTCAAAAAATGGATCGCTAAAAAGTTCATTAAAAGCTTTTAGAAGGCTGTAGTTCTTTAGTGTACTTGGATAAGCCATAAACCCAACTATTCCTACCTTGTAAGGAAATTCAAAGTAACCTAATTTTCCACCTACATTTGCTTTTACACAGAACATAACGCTCATTCCTAGTAACTTATTTATATATTTTTCACGTAAAACTCTGCTTTTGTAGTTGTTGAGTAAGAAAATTTTAGTAATGTTGTGTATGTTTGAATAAGAAGTAAACGTTGAAAGTATCAGAAAATGCACTTGATTAAACTTTAATACTATTTTCTAGAAGAGTTAATTTCTTCTATTTTTATAAATATCGCAACTCCCTAAAAGTTTAAGAATTTTAACTTAGCTTATCTAAATAAGTATAGTGAGAAATTTTCGTAGTTTAGTAGACGAAGTTAAGTTACGTTATAAAATTTTTAAGAATAAAGCTTAAAGAAAAATCCTTAAATATAAGGCTTCTTTTGATTCAAAGAACTAAAAGGATGTTTAAGCCTGCTAAAATGAAAAAAGTAAAACTACAATTACCCCTTGAGCAAGAAGATAAGCTCTTAGATGACTTAAGTAAACTTGGAATTTTACAGGTAAAAAATGTAGAGGAGCACATTCCAGACCTTAATGTATTGGATGCAAACATAGTAGAAGAAAAGAGTAACATAGAAAATCTTATTAGGAGGTGTGACGCAATACTTAACAGGCTTCCTAAAGAAAGTATATTTACACAACTTATTCGGAAAAGCAATGAAGTTTTTGTTCTCTCAAAAGATCAGGAATATGAACTTTATACAAACGCTCAAAGCATTTTAAGCGAAGCAGAAGATAAACTAAACACTTTGGAAAAGTTAAAGAAGTCTAAGATTGCAACTAAAGAGCAGGTTTCTTCAAGAATTTCTTCTTTACTTAAAGATAACCTTATTGTATTACGTAAAGTAAAGGAGACAAACCATATGGTTGTTTTTGAAGGATGGATAAAAAGAAAGAACGTAGTTAAGCTAAAAGAGATAATATCCAAAACAACTGAAGGAAAATGTATAATCTCGTTAGAAGAATCAAAAGTTTTAGGTAAAGATGTGCTAAGAGTAAGGTTTGTTACTCTTACTTCAAACTATGTTGCATTAGAGGGTGCATTAAGTAGATATGGTATTGCTAAGTTTTCAGTAGAAGAAACAAAGGAAGAAGAACCAAAACTTGAAAGCATAGAAGAAGCAATCGATGTTAACTCTATAAAGCAAAAAGTAAGTTTACTCAAAAAAGTACTATTAAATAGACTTGAGATAGTAAAGGCTAAGGAAAAGCTTGGTAGGTCTAGATTTTTTGTTTACGTAGAAGGCTGGATAAAGGAAAAGGATGTTAATAAGTTGACTTCTCTACTTAAGAATGAACACTACGACTATAGACTATCCTTAGAAGATCCTAAAGAGGGTGAGGAAGATCACGTTCCAGTTGCTCTAGAGAATCCACCTTTGATAAGAAGTTTTGAAGCTATAACAACGATGTTTGGCTATCCGAAGTACAAACAAATAGACCCAACTCCATTTTTAGCTATAACTTTTTCACTTTTCTTTGGTTTAATGTTTGCTGATGTGTTTGATGGGTTACTACTTTTAGCTTTCTCCTTGTTACTGTACAATGGACTTGGAAGTAGAAGCCAAGGTGGAAGAAAGCTAAGTGAAATTTTAATTGCAATAAGTTTCTCTTCAATATTTTTTGGGTTTCTTTTTGGTGAATTTATGGGAGGTGTAGTAAAATTGCCTGTTGTATGGTTTAGTAGCTTTGAAAATCCAATGTATTTCCTAGAAATAGCCATAATTATTGGTATTGCCCAAATTTCAATAGGGCTTGTAATAGGATTCATAAATGAACTAATTAGGCACAGAATAAAGAATGCCATTGGAGAGAAACTTTCATGGCTTTTGTTACTTTATGGCATTATAGTAATTCTTTTGCACTTCTACTACTTACAGAGCAACATTTACTTTTATCTTGGTATTATACTTGCTGCTTCTGGAGTACTTCTTATATTTATTACAAAACCAATAAACTTGATAGAAATAACAAGGATGATAAGTAATACTGTTTCTTATGCTAGGATTGTTGCAATAAATATGTCACACATCGGAATTTCTAGAGCTTTTGCTTTACTTGTAGCTCCACTGTTGTCTTCTGAAAATGGCATAATTGGATTTCTACTGGGTGGTGTGTTTCTCTTAATAGCTCATATATTTATTGTTTTCATAGAAAGTTTTGTTGCATTTGCCCATTCCTTAAGGCTTCACTTCGTAGAGTTCTTCAGTAAGTTTTTTGAACCATCAGAAAATGTTTTTATACCTCTGTCTATATCTAAGAGATAAAAGTGATCCATGATGGATATATTCTCTCTAATTTCCATACTATCTGCAATTGGACTTTCTGGAGTTGGTTCTATCTTGGGCATTGCAATGACTGCCTCAGTTAGTACAAGATTGATAGCTGAAAAGCCAGAAAGGTTTGGAATGGCCCTAGTATTTACAGTACTTGCTGAAACACCAGTTATCTATGGTTTACTTGTTTCATTGTTTATATTGATGAGTGGAAGTAATATAAATGATTTCTACTCATCACTTTCTTTATTAGGTTCTGGAATCTCTGTAGGTGTAACAGGTCTATTTTCTGGCTTAGGCATAGGTATTGCTGGCTCTGCCGCAGTTGGTGCTATAAGCGAACGAGATGATTTGTTTGGGAAAGCATTAGTATTTGCAGTTTTACCAGAAAGTATCGTCATCTATGGTTTGTTAGTTTCTATCATAATAATGCGTGGTATTGGTCTTCTTGGTGTTAATACTCTATATACGGCAAGCAGTTCAACAGCTTATGCTTCTCTAGTATCTTCTGCAGTTGTTTGTGTAACTGGAGGCTCTGGCTATTACTTAGGAAAGACTGGTGCTAAAGCTATTTCTTCACTTCTAAAGGATGAAGACTCTTTTGGAAAGAGTATAGTTTTTGTTGTTCTAATTGAAGGTATTGCTATCTATGGTTTGTTAGTTGCAATTTTACTCTTGAAGGGGGTGAACATGCTTTAAGTTGTCTTCTTTAACTTTTCTTCCAAAAGATAAGTTTGATGAAGAGCTAAATTACTTACTTGAAGTTGAGAAGCAAGCTCAAAGTATGATAGAAGAAGCCTATAAGGAAGCTGAGAAGATTGTACTAGAGGCTGAAGAAAAAGCTAGTCAAGAAGAGATAAAGGCCGACCAGGAGGCAGATGAAGAAATAAAGAACTATGAAAAGGAAATTGAAAATGAGGTAAGCAACTATAGAAAATCAAACGAAGAAAAACTTCAAGAAGTATTAAAAGAACTTGAAAAGGTCTTTAATGAAAAGCAGGAAGATGCAATAAACCTAATTATAAAGGAGGTGCTAGAGCTATGAGTAGTTCAAATGTTGTAAGCGTTTCAGAATCAACTAAGAGTATGGCTGAGATTGTTTTAAATCATGCAAAAGAGCAAAGAGAAGCAATAATTCGAGAAGCAGAAAAGAGAGCAAAGGAGGTAGTAGACCAAGCAAAAGTAGAAGCTCAAGAAAAGAAAGTAAAACTTATTGAGTATGGAAAAAAGGAGCTAAACAGACTTAAAGAACAAGAAATCGTAAAAATAAAGATGGAACTTAAAAAAAGGTTGTATGCATATGAATGGAATTTAGTTAACTCGTTAATTTCAAAATCTCTTTCAACTATTGAAAGTATAAGAGATAAAAAAGAAATGTACAAGAAGTATCTCATGACTTCAATATCTGGTGCACTCAATTTAATTGATGAAGATGAAGTTGTTGTTCATGTCGACAAAAGAGATTTAAATATAGTTGAAGATCTAATTAAAAATATACAGACTACGAAGAAAATAAGGATAGTACCAGATATAACAACATCTGGAGGCATAATTGTAACATCTAAGGATGGTCTTAAAGAAATCAATGAAACAGTTGAAGCTAGGCTAAAACTAAAGAATCAAGTCATAAGAGAAAAGTTATACAACTTCTTGTTTGGTGATCTAAATGTTAGAAATTGGTAGTTTTGCTTACATCAACTCAAGATTAACTGCTTTAGAGGTGGAGTTATATTCTGCTAAAACTAAAAAAGATGCTTACTACATTTTATATTCAAGGTTATCTAACTTAGTTGACTTCTTTCCAGATAAGATAAGGCCTTTTATAGAGTGGTGGATTATTAGAATAGATTTTGAAAATATAAAGGACGTTTCGGCCCAAATATTTGGCGATATATATTATAGCTTTTCAAGACCTTTCATTAAACTAAAAAAAGAGGTCTTACTTAACGCTGCGAGAAACAAAGATCTTTCTGGATTACTAGATGTTCTATCTAACAACTTTGAAAACTTTAAGAAAGATGACTTTGAAGGCTTAAAGAATTATAGTGAGTTTGCATTTGGCTTAGATAATTTTTACTTTAAAAGCTTTGAAGATCGTTTACCAAATGAACCTGACACTGAACTAGCTAAAAAGCTTGTAGCTACAAAGGTAGACCTACTGAACTTAAATCTAGTAGACAGGGTTAAGGATAAAAAGAAATTCTTTTTACCTTATGGTCTCTTGACCATTGAAGACATAAAAGAAAAGAAGAAGCTATCAGAAAGTCTTTTTGAAATCTATGGAGTAAGTAACAAGGAAGATCTTAAATCTTACTACTACAACTTATGTAAAAGCTACGACACAAACTTTGCAAGTGTAATGGACTTTATAGTTTCGCATGAATACTTAATAGAAGAAGGTGGATACAAAAAATGAAGGTGGAAGTTTTGGGGAATGAAAAAACCATCATATCTTTTGCCTTAGCAGGAATTGGAGGAAAAATTGTTAGTAGTAAAGAAGAAGTTCTAAAAATAGTTAAAAGTAATAAAGAGGTTGGTGTCTTTTTAGTAGTGGACGAATACTTTCCATCGAACTATGAAGAAGATTTCCCAATTTTAGTTAGAATTCCTGGGAGGCAATGAAAGATGAGGGAAGGTAGAATAACTAGAGTTTCAGGGTTTGTAGTTGTTGCAGAAGGAATTCCTTTTCCAATGATGAATGAAGTTGTCCTGGTAGGCGAAGCTGGTCTAATTGGAGAAATAAATAAAATAAGTGGTAGCAAAGTTTCCATCCAAGTTTATGAAGAAACAACTGGATTAAAGTGTGGAGATAAAGTTGTAGCTTTAGGTCGTCTTTTGTCTGCAGAATTAGGACCTGGAGTACTAAGTCAGGTTTACGATGGGCTGCAAAGACCTCTTAGTGAGATTGCAGAACTTGCTGGTTCTTTCGTAAGAGCTGGAGTTAAGTCAAAGCGGTTAGACCATGAAAAGAAGTGGCACTTTGTTCCAGTCAAGGAACCTCCAAGTAAAGTTTACGGAGGAGAAATAATAGGTAGAGTAATGGAAAATGAACTGATCGAGCATAGAATACTTATACCCCCAAATGTTAAAGGAAGCCTAGTTTCTTTAGTTAATGAAGGAGATTATACTGTTGTTGATACAATTGCAAAAGTTAAAGCTACAACGGGAGAAGAAATTGAAGTTAGGATGGCACATGAATGGCCAGTTAAGGTTCCTAGGCCATTTGTAGAAAAGTTAAACCCAGATGAACCATTGATAACTGGAATAAGAGTCATTGATTTCATGTTTCCAATTGTTAAGGGAGGAACTTCAGCAATGCCTGGTCCATTTGGTTCTGGAAAAACAGTTACTCTACAACAAATTTCAAAGCAAACTGATGCAGATGTAGTAATTTATGTTGGATGTGGAGAAAGAGGAAACGAGATGGCAGACTTACTTGAAAAGTATAAAACTTTAACTGATTTTAGAAGTGGAAGACCACTTGTAGAAAGATCAGTAATAATAGCAAATACTAGTAACATGCCTGTTGCAGCAAGAGAGTCCAGTATATTCCTAGGAGTAACGATTGCTGAATACTTTAGAGACATGGGCTACAATGTAGCACTAATTGCGGACTCTACTTCAAGGTGGGCTGAAGCTCTTAGAGAACTCAGTTCTAGGATGGAGGAACTTCCTGGAGAAGAAGGCTTCCCTGCTTACCTTGCTTCAAGACTTCAAGGATTTTATAGTAGAGCAGGAAAAGTAAAGACCTTAAGCGGAAAGATCGGATCTTTAGCTATAATGGGTGCTGTCTCACCTCCTGGAGGAGACTTCAGCGAACCAGTTACTCAAAAAACTATCCAGACAGTAAAAGTCTTCTGGGGCTTAGATCCAGATCTAGCTTACAAGCGTCACTTTCCAGCAATAAACTGGCTGCAAAGTTATTCTCTTTATGTTGAAAACGTTTCTGTTTGGTGGGAGCTAAATGTAAGTGAAAGATGGCGCATCTTAAGAGAAAATCTTCTAAGTGTACTAAAAGAAGAAGATGAACTAATGCAAATAGTTAGGCTTATTGGAAGTGGCGCGTTAAGTGAAAGGGAAAGAGCAATCCTCGAAATTGCAAGAGTAATTAGAGAGGTTCTATTAAAGCAAAATGCTCTTGACATCAATGAAGCTTATTCTGATCCCAAAAAAACTTTAGCAATTGCTGAAGTTATCGATTACTATAGAGAACAGTTGTTAGAAGCTGTTTCAAATAACGTTTCACTTGAAAAAATACTAAGTCTTAACTTAGGTAGGGAGATAGAAAAATTAAAGACACTTCCATTGGATAAATGTCTTGAAGAATCGTTTAAATTAAAAGAAAAGATTGTTGTTGAAGTATCAACATTACCAAGCCTGGTGAAAGCTTAAGAATGACTCAATCTATGAGGTATAAGAGTATATCCTCAATTAATGGGCCTTTAATAGTTGTTAGCAACGTTCAAGGAGTCAAACTAAATGAACTTGTAGAAATTGAAGTTGGTGAAGAAACAAAGATTGGGCAAGTAATAGAACTTCAAGGTAACGTTGCAATTATACAAGTTCTCCAAGGTACAGCAGGCATTTCAGTTGGTCAATCCTATGTTAGATTCACAGGTGATACACTAAAAATTCCAGTAAGCGAAGAAGTTATTGGAAGAACGTTGAACGGCCTAGGAAAAGCTATCGATGGAGGGCCAGAAGTTGTTGGGGAAAAGTTTGACGTTAATGGTGCTCCAATAAATCCAGTGATGCGGCTACCTCCAAAGGATTTTATTCAAACTGGAATTTCAGTTATAGATGGGTTGATGTCCGTGATTAGGGGCCAAAAGTTGCCAATCTTTAGTGGTTATGGTTTACCACATAACTTAATAGTTTCTCAAATTGTTAGACAAGCAAAACTCTTAAGAAAGCAGGAATCTTTTGCGGTTGTTTTTTCCGCTCTTGGAATTTCAAACGAAGAAGCAGACTTCTTTAGAGTTGAACTAGAAAGAGCAAACATACTAGATAGAACTGTGTTCATACTCAATCTTCAAAGTGATTCAACCATAGAAAGAATAGTTGCGCCAAGAGTTGCTTTAACTGTAGCTGAGTACTTAGCTTTCGAAAAAGACTATCATGTCCTCGTTATAACAAGTGATATGAGTAACTACTGCGAAGCTTTAAGAGAAGTTAGCTTAGCAAGGAATGAAATACCTGGAAGAAGAGGATACCCTGGCTATATGTATAGTGACTTAGCAACAATCTATGAGCGAGCAGGAATTGTTTCTGGAAAGAAAGGATCAATTACACAAATCCCTGTTCTAAGCATGCCTGATGACGACATTACTCATCCAATTCCGGACTTAACTGGTTACATTACGGAAGGACAAATAGTATTAAGTAGAAGTTTGCATCTTTCCGGTATTTATCCACCAGTAAACGTTTTAGCCTCTTTGTCAAGACTTATGAAGGATGGTATTGGTAAAGGTTACACTAGAGAAGATCATTTTGAGATCTATGCACGTCTTTTTTCAGCTTATGCTGAGGGCTTAAGGAATAAGGAGTTGTCTTCAATACTTGGTGAAGAAACTTTAACTTTAGAAGAAAGACAATACGTAAAGTTTGCGGAAGCATTTGAAAAAAAATTCATTAATCAAGGAGTAGATGAAGAAAGGAGCATAGATGAAACTTTAGACTTAGGTTTAGAAGTTCTTTCCATACTAAAATGAGTCTAAGCTTTAAACCAACAAGATATGAGCTACTTAAGCTAAACAAACTACTTAGTATAGCTATTAGAAGTTCAAAAATTTTACAACAAAGGTATCAAATGTTAAGTCAAGAGCTTTTTAAAACTAGAGATGAGCTTAAGAAGCTTGGATTAGATATTAACAAAGAACTCTTAAGAATTTATAGATTGTTTGATGAGGCAGAAGAAGAAATAGGAGAAGACAAAGTTAAAAGAGCAGCAGCAACAACAATAAGGCTAAATGAAATGAACATTACATGGGAAAACGTAAAAGGTATTCTAATTCCTAAGTTGTCTTATTCTGAGTACTTTCCAAACGTAGAAGATAGAGGTTACTATATCTTAGAAACCAGTGAAAAAGTTGATAAGGCCTCAGAAGAAATGCATAAGTTTCTTTCAACTTTAGTAAGATACATTAATTTAATAAATCGTCAAAGAATTCTATCGAAGGAATTAAAAAAGATTGAACGAAGATACAAAGCATTGGACTATGTTTTGATTCCAAACCTTACCAATCAGAAAAAAAGAATTTTGTCAAAGTTGGAAGAAATGGAAAGAGAAGAGATAGCAAGGAAAAAAAGAGTAAAGGAATTTCTTGAATCTAAGATCTAAGAATAAAGTTCGAAAACTTTTACTTCTGTCAAGGATATATTTTCAGTGATCAAGTGCTTTTCTTGGGCATGATTTTTGCTTAATGCTTTCATGTAATAAGGCTAAGCTTTCGAGTGATTACTTCTTTCTACCTGTTAAATTCAAAGCAAATATTGTAGTTATGGCGGACATACAATTAGTATTACGGCATAAGCTGCTGTCACTGGAAACTGACCAGCAGTAATTTGAATGAACATCTGAATAGTTATTGTCTCCCCTCTTCATTAGATAGAAATTAAAGAACTTAGTGGGCTTAAAGTAACTATGTTTTAAAGAAGATTTTTTTAACTTTTAACCGAGCATTAATCTTATGCAAAAATGAAAACAGTGGCCATTCTCTTCTGTTAGTTGTTGCGAAAATATAGAAAACTATAAATAAGAGTGGTAGAAAGATTTGATCTATGGTTAGCATGATTGTTGTGAAGTGGCTTGGACATGCAAGCTTCCAAATAAATGTTGATGGCAAAGTTGTTTATATAGATCCTTATGAGGGAGAATATACAGAAAAGGCTGACATGATACTTGTTACTCACTCACACCCCGACCACTGCGACACGTCTAAGATAGAGAAAATTCGAAAAGTTGAAACTTTAGTTATTGCCCCTGCTGACTGTGCATCCAAAATCGGTGGCGAAGTTAGGAGCCTCAAGCCTGGAGAAAGCATTAACGTTGGAAGTATATCAGTTGAAGCTGTCCAAGCCTATAACATTAAACATTTCATGTTTCCGGGAAAACCCTTCCATCCGAAGGATTTAGGAGTCGGCTACCTTCTGAATGTCAGCGGGAAAACCATCTACCATGCCGGAGACACAGACTTCATACCTGAAATGGAGAAGTTAAAGGAGAGGAATATTTCTTTAGCGCTACTGCCAAGCGGGGGAACGTTTACAATGGACAACAAGGAAGCTGCTGAAGCAGCATTAGCCATAAACCCTGAAGCAGTCATTCCAATGCACAGACGGCGAGCAAATCCTGAAGATTTCAAGAGGATTGTTGAAGCATCATCAAAAATCAAAGTTGTACTCCTAAAGCCTGGAGAGGAATACAGGCTTTAACTCTTTCAAACGTCTTTCATCGCCTTCAACATCCAATTAACGCTAAGCCTTAAAGTACGTACAACGAAGGCTTGGTTTCTAATCCAGTACTCCACAAAGCTTAGTTAATGCAGTAGCTAAAATTCTTCCCAAAGTGTTTAATCGATGATGATACTTTTCAACTGCAACATGATTTCGCAGTCACATTTTTGCTTTTGGTAAGAAGCCTAATGTGAAATGCCTGTCGAGAAGGCAATAATTGACATTACAATGAGCAGCAAACTCCAACCCATAACGAGAAAATACTGAGTTGAGAAGTGTTGCGACAGTTATCGTCTTAAATCTAAGTTATTTTCATAGATAGTTTCTGAACGAGCAAAACTCGTGCTAATTCGTGATAAAAGATAAAGCTTATATACGTATGCGTATACGTATACCTATGGGTTCGCGTACAATTCCAGTAAGGTTAAGGGACGAGGAGCTTAAGCAAGTAGATGCATTAGTTGAACTTGGCATTTTCGATTCGAGGAGTAGGGCTTTGAGGGAGCTGATTAAGCTTGGAATAGATAGTCTTGACGAGGTTTCAGAGGTTTCCTCAGCCCTAAGGAAACTGTTTGAACTTGAGAAAAAAGAGGGTAGTATGCCAATAAAGCTTCCTGGCGCTTTGAAGCAGTTGCTCATTGAAAGAGAGCGGTTCCCATGAGTTACGTGGATACGAGCATAATAGTTGCGGCATTAGATCCTGAAGATCCTTTGCAAAAGTCTGCTAGCATGATTCTTAAAAACGAAGAAGATAAGATTGTTTCGGAGCTCGTTTTGCTAGAGTTAGCTAGCGTTTTAAGCAGGAGAATATCGTTAACTGAGTTTAAAGAGAAGCTGAAAGTAAGGGAGGAATTGGTTGTACCAACGTTGCTTCTATACTTGCTCAAAAGATTTGGGTTGAAATATGAGAAGGTCGATGGTAGAGCCAAGGTTCCTAAGTTTGACAGCGTATACTTTCCGATAGCAACAGCTATAACCATTTCTAGAAGGCTGAGGCTGAAGACTCTCGATCTGCTGCATATTGCTTACATAAGGCTCCTTAAAGAAAGGGGAAGAGCATTAAATACCCTAATAACTGCAGATGAGGATTTCAACAACATTAGTGACGAGGAAAAAGCTTCGCTCGAAATAAAAATAAGGCTCCTGAAGAGAAAAACGTTTTAGGATGTACTAAAGAAGCAGGCCAAAGATATTGTTTGTCAATAATGAGATTAAGTCCATTGCAATGTTAGTTGTTCCTCTAGAAGTCAAAAAATGGTTTCAGCGATCTTGTTATCATTTCCGAAATGGCTGCTTGAAGAAGTTTAAGTTACTTAAGCACGATATGTTCGTGATTCTTAAGATCATTCAATTGGTACAACTCTCTTATTAACATGAATACCTTTCTTCATTTTCCACTTACGAATTTCTATCAATAAACTTTACAAAAGTGAGCATGAATTGAAACTTACCTATTTATTGTTTACTAGTCTTAACAATCATTAAAATGAAAAGAGGAAATGATACTTTAAATTTTCTTGAAGAAAAATTCAATTGGATGAAAGCTGGTCCTGTTCTTAAGAGACTTCATTCATGCTTACAGAAAAGAATTAGAGCGATTGATTTCTTATATAGTTTACTAAGAAAATCATCTGTAATAAGTTTATCCTAAATCGATAGGTCGTTTCCAACGATCCCTATAATCGTAGGGGTAATAGCCGCAGTTGTATACGTCGTCATGTTAACAATACTTCATTAGAGATGCTGAGCTCACTTATCCTCCTCGTACAATTTAAAGCCCATCAGCCTAGCCAAGCCTCTAAGCTCATCCAGCCAGTTTCCGTAGAATGTTACTCTATGCCATCCCCACCTCCAGTTCTCAAGTATGCGGTCGGCTTTAACTTCTACGGCTAGTTTAGTCCTGCAAGCTTTTTCGTCGTCTATATTGGCTATAGCCTTACCTACATGGATAGTCATAGCTTTTTCAGTTGGGTTTACCTGGATCGTAGTTACGTATTCCTCTAAAGGCATTAGGGACTGTACGGATGCTCCACTTCTATCTTCAGCATGAGACCTTATAATGAAAGGGTTTGTTGGTCCATTTGGACCATAGACCCTGCTTGGGGCTACACAGTGAGAATATACAACCCACCCTTTAGATAAGTCGAAGACAGGGTCTGATATGAATCCTGGCTCTCCAGTTAAATATCTAATTATGAGCATTGCCAACGTAGAGTTTAAATCTGCTTCACATGCACCAATTAATCCCTCGTTGTTTAACTGGAAAAATCCAAGGCATGGATAAGCCTCCAGCTTATTTGAGTAAACTAACCTTAAGCAGTCTATAGTTATAGCGATGGCTCCCTCTTCCTTTAGTAACTTTTTCATTGCTAAGTACATCCTAGCTGCTTTAACGATTTCATCTCTACCAGGTTCTATCACTCTCAAGGCTTCATGTATCCATTTCTCAGCCCATTTTTCAGCTTCATTCATATCAGCTTCACGATAGTACTGATTAAACTTCTCAGAAGATATCTTTAAAACTTCAACACCTAAACTACTTTTGATAGCCTCGGAGGTCTTTCCTATATCTTCATCTGTTACGTCGATGATCTTTGATTTTTTAAGCAGTGCTACGACTTTAATCAACTTTATGGCTTCAACTACATCTTCGAAATCGGATGATGCTACGGCTAATACAGGCAGCTCTTTGTTCTTAGCCCAAGCATAAGTTGAAATCAATTCGCCGCTTCCACCGTATAAGTCGTCTACTAATATTGTAGGTTTACCTGCACCTGCTATAGTGTATCCGGCTCCAACCCATATGCCGATCATGTAGACGACGTACCCATCAACATCACCTACTTCCTTAACTATCCTTTCTCCATCTTCAGAGCTCATAGCGGTTTTAAAAGTAATATCGAAGTCTGGTAACTTCTTCTTTAGAAGATCCATTATTTCTTTCTTCCGTGCTTCGTAATCGTAGCCTTTATAAGGCCATGTAGGAATTTCTGAAGATGGATGAGAGAAAACCACGCAGATTCTACAACTCATATAGCTATCAACATTGCAACTAGTATAAAAGGTTTTTTTACTAACTCCTTTCAATTCTCTTTATCGAGATTCTTAAGTTCTTGTAATGCATAATCAAAACTATCTATCCTTTCAATTCTCTTTATCGAGATTCTTTGCAAAGTTGTTTTTTTATGCACATAAAAATATATATAATCTTTCAATTCTCTTTATCGAG
>JAFNIV010000047.1 GCA_017601145.1 Candidatus Brockarchaeota archaeon | reverse complement strand
CTGTAAGACCTTTGAGTAAACATTGCATAGTTCGGGTTTTTCCCGTTTCAACTTAGGCAGTTGGGCTTGAAGCTCAAATCTACTTGGTATCTTATCCTTTCCATTCCATTGAGCCAAGAAATAGTTATAGGTTTGCCTACACAACTCTAAAGTTTCAAGTAGTTTTTCTTCTTGCTCTTTATTGGGGTAGAGCCTGAACTTGTAGGTTATTTGCATTTTTCATCAGCCTTTTTATTACGTCTTCATAGGGTTCCCTAGGATGGACTTTCATCTTATCTAATTTCTTCTTTGTCTCTCTTGAAACTCTTATTGTTGAATACTCTTCACTCATATGACTCGTTATAGTATTTTATATGCGGTTATATAAGCTTTTCGGCTTTCATCCCCCAGCTTTCGCAGGGGGACTTCCTGCCATTAAAGTTAAAAGTTTTAAATACAATCTTTTAAAGTATGAGTTAAATTGAGGGTAGGTATTGCACAAATTTCTTCTAAGCTAGGAAACATTCAAGAAAATTTAAGAAAGCATGCATCATTCATCGAAGAAGCAAAGTCGAAATCTGTTGACTTACTAGTTTTTCCAGAGCTTTCTTTAACTGGTTATAATTTAAAGGATCTTTACTTTGAACTCTCTAAAGAGTCGACCGAAGCTCTTAATTATCTTTCTTCCACTTACAAAGACATTCATATGTTAGTTGGGTTTATATACGAGCCAAGGATTGGATTATACTATAACTCTGCAGCAATCTTGGGGGAAGGAAAAGTAAAACAAATTTATCAAAAGATTTACCTCCCAACTTATGGTCTTTTTGAAGAAGGACGGTACTTTACTGAAGTTAACCAAGAATATTTTTACATTTTAAAAACAGTTTCTGTGAATGGAATAAACGTAGCTGCAATAATTTGCGAAGATGCATGGCATCCAGAACCCGCTGAGCTATTAGCCAGAATTGGTGCAGACCTAATCTTAATCCCAGCAAGTAGCCCGGCAAGAAATTTCTATAACTTAGTTAATGGGAAGCCTCCCATAAGTTTAACATGGGAAGCAATACTAAAAACAAGAGCTGTAGAAAATACTTCTTATATAGTTTTTGCAAATAGAGTTGGTCCAGAAGACGAAGAATTTTTCTGGGGTGGTTCTATGATAGTTAGCCCAGAAGGAGAAGTTGTAGCTTCAGCAAAAGTAAACGAAGAAGATTTTATAACTTACGATTTAGACCTAACAAGTATAAAAAGAGCAAGAAGATTTAGTTCATTTAAAAAACATGTTAGAGATATTCATAGGAGGTTACTTGAGCTATGAATTTCTTAAATATAGATGAAGAAAAAATTATTGAATACTTAGCAAAAAGATTGAAGTGGTATGTGCAAGAATTTGCAAAAAAAAGAAATGGTGTAGTTGCACTCTCTGGAGGATTAGATTCCTCCGTTACCGCATGTATAACAGTAAAGGCATTGGGAAAGGAAAATACATTTGTTTACCTTTTGCCATCAGAATCTACACCAAAAGAAGATATAGAAGATGCACTAGAACTAATCAATATGCTTGAAATTCCTAAAGAAAACTGGGAAACAATTAATATCACTGATATAGTAAACCTAGTCGAACAAAAAGTTGGAAAGTATGATAAATTGGCTAGAGGAAATCTAATGGCTAGAATAAGGATGATAATAATTCATCATAAAGCAAGAATTCATGATGGATTAGTAATAGGAACAGGAGATAAAAGTGAGATACTCCTTGGATATTTCACAAAGTATGGAGATGCTGGCGTAGATGTGCTGCCTATAGGTGGCCTTTACAAAACTCAAGTAAGAAAGATTGCGCAGTACTTGAAAATACCAAGAAGAATTATAGAAAAACCTCCTTCCCCACGACTCTGGCCTGGTCAAACAGCTGAAGGAGAGTTGATGCTAAGTTATGACTTAATTGATTCTATACTTTACTTAAGATTTGAAAGGTGGATGTCTGAAGAGGAAATATCAAACGTTTTAAAAGTAAATCTGGAAAAAGTCAAGATGGTAACTAACAGAGTAAAAGAAACTCAACATAAAAGAAACTTGCCAGAGGTCTTTAAGCTTGGTTTCAGAGATATAGGTTCTGATTGGCGTTACCCAAGGGAATGGCTTTAAAGATAGGCTCCTTGTTCAACTAAAACCTTCCTAAGTTCCCTTCCATCTAGTTGCCTTGGCTTTACTCCTTTCTTTATGCAGAGAGCTGCGGCAACTCCTGCTGCTTGTCCTATAGCCCTCATGTTTGGCTGGATCCTTATTGCTCCATGTGCTTCAAACGATGCAGATAGAGCTCTGCATGCAACGATTAAGTTCTCAATTTTTGTTGGAACGATAGACCTATATGGTACTTCATGGTATTCTTCTAGACCAAGAGTTCTTTCATAGGGTAGGCGATCAGTTGGTAAATGTATATCTATGGGGTACCTATTTCTGGAAATAGCATCTTCAAATTTTTTAGCATCAAAGTAATCTTGTGCAGTTAAAACATACTCCCCAACTATTCTTCTAGATTCTCTCACCCCAACCATTGGTGCAACTAAAGCTATGTAAGAATTTTCAAACCCTGGAATTTTACTCTTTAAAAATTTGAACAATCTACTGATCCTCTTCCTTCCTTGTATTACAGCTTCTGTAAGGTGGTCAGCATTAGAACCTTTATAATCTCCAATTATTCTCGGACAATTAAATGCTATAACTCCTGGCATTCCAGGTACACTAAAAGCCTGAAAGTAAACAATGTCTGATTCTTCTAAGATGCCTTCTTCAACACCTTCCTTAAAATATTTTTCAAGAGGCCAACCGTTGCCTGGAACCATTGCAAACTCTATTAGAGGTAGGTCAACATAACTTTTTTTATCATTTTCAAGCAAGAACTTACTTAACTTGTTAAAATCAACGTTTCCTACCATAAATCGTAAAGACATCGGTTGACTTTTTCCATCTTCTCTCCTTCCAGATTCGAATGGAACTCCTGCTAAGGCCGCAATATCTCCATCTCCAGTTGCATCTATAACAATTTTGGAGAAAACAGCTTGTCTTCCAGATTTGTTTACTATCACCACCCCTTTAACTTCATTGTCTTTCATAATAACATCCTCTACAAAAGTGTAATACAGAATCTTTCCTCCTGCCTCAAGCACCATATCTTCTAATACAAATTTTAGCGCTTCTGGATTAAACCATCCTTCATTACCTCCTCTATCTATAGCTGCATATCCTAAGTCTAATAGCCTCTTCTGTATTTCTTGGTTTATTCCTCTAACTAGAGGTTCTCCTTTTATATGATTCGGCATCATTGGAATTACTAAAGCTGCTGTTGCACTACCGCCAAGAAATCCAAACTGTTCAACAACTAATGTTTTTACTCCATTCCTTGCAGCAGCAATCGTTGCTACTGCGCCAGCGGTTCCACCTCCTGCAACTACTACGTCAAAGTTCCCATAGCTCTTTAGTTTGTTTTTTGCTTCTTCTAAGTTCATACTTTTTACTTAAGTTTTTTAAGCATTTAAACTTACCCTTAAGACTAAAAGATTTGTCCTCTTTCCATCATCACTTTCTTAAACATCCAATTCATTGAAATGAGTTTTAAAGCAGCTTCTTCTACAGTTTGATTATTGTATACTTCAACCTTTAGAAAAGTTCCAGTTCTTCCAATCTTATCTCTTCTTAACAATAAATTCTTCCTTTCTAAGATAGTATTGATCGATATTTCTAATTCTTTTGCTACTTCATCTTCCCTTCCTATAATAGAGTATTCGATATGCCCCTTTTCAGTTGGTACTATAAGCATTAAGCGTTTGTCAACACCTTTCTTTCTTTTATTAGTCAAAATTTCTTCATAGTTTGCTATTCCTCCAAACTTATAGAATTCGTACTCGTTTTTTGTAAGTTTAGCTAACGGAAAGGAAACAACTATTTTTTCTTTTGAATCAAGGTAGAAATAAACCTTAGGTGAAGATTTTGGAGTTGCCTGAATTATTTCTTTTTTGTAAATCCTATAGTTTCTTTTTTCAAGCAGTAACTCAACTTTATAAGATGGTACATATTCAGTTAAGTAAATATCGATGTCGCTTTCTTCGTTAACATCTCCTCTTGCTAGGCTACCATGCGTATTACCATTGAGGTTACCGTCTGCTAAGCTAGACAAAATTTCTTCTGCTATTTTCCTTTTTTCTCTTAGTATTTCCCATCGTAATTGATCGTAAATTATTTCTTTTATAGTTCCTTTCTTTTGTGGTTTTATTTCTTTCATTATTACTTCATAAAGAAATTGTTTTGTGCTTACTTTGGTGCTATTTTTATATTTTAAGGTTTTTTAGTTATTTAAAAAGTCCAAAGTCTTAGTCAGAATTTCCGTGTGAGTTCAATAATCAGCTAACTCCATAAGGGTTTTATTTTGTAAGTATTGTAAGGATAAGAAAGTTTATAAATATCCTATGCAAGATACTTCGCCAAGATGAAAAGAATTTTTATAATGTTTTTTACGTTAGTTTTATTCTTTACTTTTGTAATTCTGGTGGTTGTAGTGAACTTTCATGCAAAAAGTTATGAAGAAGAATCTACTAAAGCAAGAAGAGGAGAAGTTGTAGGTCTATATCAAGAAAAATTAGAAAGATGGATAGAGGTCTCTTCTCAAGTAAATGACAAAATATTTTATGAGTTTGAGTTCAATCCAGATAACGTTACTCTACTCTACTCGGATGATCCAGAGTATGTTCACACTGAGAATTTTAATTATTCAGGTTATGTCTTATGGAATAGCAACCTCTATAGTGGAAAGAACTTAAACTTTAGCTACTATGTCTATCACTTATTAATAGGAGATGGGAAAAGCTACAGGTTAGCGTTTGTTGCGCATTCTTCTAATGGCGTAGAGTCTGA
Source organism: Candidatus Brockarchaeota archaeon (assembly GCA_017601145.1). GTDB lineage: Archaea > Thermoproteota > EX4484-205 > EX4484-205 > JAAOZO01 > JAAOZO01. The sequence continues at coordinate 1,035 of JAFNIV010000047.1, read as the reverse complement.
AATCATCGTTAATGCTAGAGGTGCAGAATATGGAAGAAATTACATTGAGACCTCAGAAGATGCAATATATAAATGGGCTCTTGAAAGAATTAATGAGAGTGAAAAGACAGTAGTTAAAATTAGTGGAGGCGAAACAAGAGTTCTAGACAGTCTCGACTCGCCCCCATTAGATGAAACTGGCTATCTCGTACAGTTCTTTGGTGAACTTAAGATAGTTAGAGGCTCTATTAGGTTTTTTGTTGTAGTATACAATCCTAACCAAACTGATTCACAAGAAGTTATAAGAAAAGCTTTAGATAGTGGTCAAAATATACTTAAATCAGCATTTATTTGTAAAGGAAAATTACCACGAAGAGGCGATTTTCCTGGAGAACGTGTGTGGAAAATTTATGTTAATCCTGACAACTTTAATAAGGCATTCCTTAACTACCCTGAATCTGCTGTTAGTTCATACGTACATGATGCTGGAGTAAATGGACGAGATTACACAGGAATATTCAATGAAACAGGAGGAATATTTACTAACCTTGGATACTATGGAATATTAGATAAAATTTTCATAATTCCTCTTGGAGATTACAAAGCTGTCAAGAATCGTTACTTGTCAGTTCAAATTTATGCTCCAAGCTATAATGCACCAGGCATCTGTCCAAATGTATTAGCAATTGCTGGCATAGCTGGAAAAGACTATTATTCTAGTTCAGATGAAGCAGTAAAGTTTAACGTTGATACATCATTGCCTTCCAAACCGGTTTTAGTTCTTAGCGTTTATGATAATTCAACATTAGGCAAAAGTAGTTGGTTTGTATTTACTCAAGTAGGTGGTCAGTGCCTAGGTGGATGGAAGTTACTATTTTATTCTTACTCATCTAGAAATTAGGAAGTGACTTCCTCCCCACCCTTACGGAAACACTCCACGAGCTTACTCCGCATTGAAGCGGAGCGGAGGCTTATGGGCGCAGTCACAGAGTGACTGGTTCACTCCAGTCGCACCCCGTCAAGGAGCATATAGCTCCAAGACCTCTCAACGCCGAA
>JAFNIV010000046.1 GCA_017601145.1 Candidatus Brockarchaeota archaeon | reverse complement strand
AGTCAGTTGGTTAGTTTAGATACAACTAAAACAGTAGAAGTACCTCTTCCGCTTTACTATGTAACGGTAAAACTAGTTTCTCCAAGAGGTACTCCATTAACTGCTGCTGGAATAAAGATATATAATTTCTCAGGAACTCCAGATCAAAGTGGTACACTTGTAATACCTTATGCAATGCCAGCAGGCACTTACAGCGTAAAAGCAAGTTGGTTTGGTGCTGACGTAAGTCCTACCACTCCATTAAATATAGTTGGTTCTCAAACATACACTTTAGTTGCAGGAAATATAGCTACCGTTACCGTACAGGTGCTTGGTGCCCAGAACCAAGGGTTGCCAGGAGCTACTGTAACAATAGGCCCGATAACCGGAGTAACAACTGGTGATGGTACCTTCGTAACAGAAATTCCGTATGGTACCTACACAATAACGGCATCATACAAAGGTGTATCTGCATCCCAAAGTGCAACAATAAGTGGTGATACAACAGTAACATTAAGAACTGGAACATTCATTGAACTCTTCGGACAAAGCTTAACGTTTGCAAGCTTCGTACTATGGATAATCGCAGTAATAGTAATAGTGCTAATACTAATAATAGCTGCACAAGAATACAACATCTACAGAAGAAAGAAATTACCACAACTATTTGGCGCTGGTCCAAAGTAAATTTTTGGGGAAAAATTTCCCCTTCTTTTTTTATTTTTTTGTTTTAAGTCTTTAGCACAACTGCGCTTTCTCTAGCCCATCCTATCTTTTCGACTCTATTTCTGGTAGCAACTCTCTTGTTAAGTGCAACTATTTTTTCTACACTAAAACCTTCGTCTGTTGCCATCTCAGATAGTTCAATGTCAGACTCTATAACTCCAGTTGGAAAAACTCCTCCAGCTAGAAGAAAGATTGCTTTCTTGTCTTCAGAAAGTACTCTTTTAACTTCTCTAAGCACAAGTCTCATATCCTTAAAGTAAGCCCTGGCAACAGGTGGCATTGAAGAATCAGCTTCATCTTCTTCAACTTTACTTAATCCTATGAAAGATCGTAGTAAGTTTGGTTCTTCTCCTCTTAAGAAAAGTTCATACTCAATCCTGTAAACTTTAGTGTACTCTATCTTGTTTAAGTAAGGGGGAGAAGTAATCACAGCATCAACAGAAGAGTCTTTCAGAAAATCCAAGCGTCTAGCATCGCCTACTCTTACTTCTGGTTCTGGAGAAATAAACTTAACTTTCTCTAAGTCCTTTATCATTTTTCTTATAAATCTCTTAAAGAACTTTCTAAATGGTGGCGTGTTCTTTTTTACTACCCTTAGTACAGAGCCATCTCTATACGCATAAGAAACTTTTGATGAAGAACAGATGAGTCCAACCTTAAAGAAATTCCTTATCTTTTCGTCTTCTATACTATCAACCAGTTCGTTAAAGAAAACTATATCTTCGAGGACATACTTGTTGAAGAATTGCTTAACGAATGAGGAAATGTTACTTAAGTTTGGCTTTCTGAATCTTACTCTAAAGATTTTTTGAGCTTCTTCTCTTAATGATTTTATGTTGTAATCTCTAGTCTTTACTTTTGAGACTAGGACCATTAGAGGAGAAGCATCAACTCCTATGCTATGATAGCCCTTTTCTCTTGCATAAAGTAAGGTTGTTCCAACACCAACAAATGGATCTAAAATAACTCTAGGCTTATAGCCAAGTAAACTAATTGCATACTCAACGAAATCTCTTGAGAATCCTTCCTTAAAGTAAAACCAGTTGTAGACTGGGTACCTTTTGTTGGGTATGAAGGTTGTTATTAGTCTAAGGTCATATCTTTCTTCTATTGGAAAGTTATTCTGTGATCTTGTCATACTTTGCTAGCACTTTTGCAGATTCTTCAAGTAATTCTGAAGCTAGATAATGAAATCCATATTTTTGAAAAAGTGCATCAGCAGCTAAGTTCAAAGTAAAGCCACCAACTATTGAAGCCTTAACTAAGTCTAAGCCTTGTGCTGCAAAGCCTGCTATTAGCCCAACTAGCACATCACCTGATCCTCCCTTTGAAAGTCCAGGATTTCCTCCAACTAAAACTTTTACTATCTTTCCATTACTTACCACAGTATGGTAGCCTTTAAGTAAAGTTGTACATCTCTTATGAAGAGAAAAGTTCTTTACTTCAATATATTTTTCCTTCCAAGTGTCTCCAACTTTTATTCCACTTATCTTAAAGAATTCACCAGCGTGAGGCGTTATAAGTAAACTTCCTTCTTTTATTTCTTCTTTAAAAAGTTCAAACGCTCTTAGACCATCTGCGTCAACTATTACTTTCTTTCCTTTGTTTTGAGCATCAGCTACCAAACTACTAACTGCTTCTAAAGTTTCATCTTTGTAACCTAAACCATTTCCGACTACGAGTACGTCAGCTTTTTCGTAAACTTCAGAAAGTTCGTTTAAGTTTTCTTTACTCAAGTTTTCCCCCTGGAGAGGAAGAACTATCAAGTCTGGAGCCTGAGCTTTAATAGAATAGGCTACTTTTTCTGGGGCTGCCACATAAACAAGGCCGGCGCCAGCTCTTATTGTTGCAGTTCCTGCAAGCATAGGTGCACCAGAGTAAAGCTTACTTCCTCCAACAATGAGTACTTTTCCATAGTTTCCTTTGTGTGAAAATCTTTTCCTTGGAGGTATATATAAAGAAACTTCCTTCTCGTTTACGATTAAATTGGCTTCTTCAGGTATGCCAATGTCTACTACATTAACATTTCCAGTTATCTCTTTTTTGTTAAGTAGACCTTTCTTTAGTGCATGAAAGGTTAACGTTACGTTTGCTTTTACGTAAACATTGCTTGTAGCAGAAGTAAATGGGTCAAGTCCAGAAGGAGTATCTACTGAAACTACGTACCTTTTAGATTCGTTTATGTAAAGTATACTGTTTGCAATTATTCCTCCAATGTCTCCTTTTACTCCAGTTCCAAAGATTGCATCTATAACTAAGTCTGCTCCCTCGAGAGAAGACCTAAGTTTTGTTAAGAATTCATCATCATCTAAACTAACTATCTTTCCTCCTTCTTCCAGAAATCTGTTAAAGTTTGTTCTTACCTCGTTTGTCTTAAGTTCTTGTTGCTTAGAAAGTAAAAAAACTTTTACTTCATGGCCGCTGCTATGAAGGTAGCTAGCTGCAACTAGTCCATCGCCTCCATTGTTTCCAGGACCACAAACAACAACAACTTTTGCTGGAAATTTGTTAAGAACTCCCTTTACAAAGCTTGCTACTGAAGAACCTGCATTTTCCATCAGCTGAAGTCTTGAAATTCCTAGAGCTTCAGCATTTTCTTCAGTAATCCTCATTTCGTCAACTGAACTTATTATTCTTGTGTCCATTGTTTTATTTAATAGAAAAGTTGTAATCGTTTTAAGTATTTTCATCATCTTTTTCTCAATAAAAAGGTTTAAATTGCCTAAGTTATCAAGTAAAGAAAGAGAAAAATGGCGAAGAAAAGAAAATCCAGAGGAAGAGGAAAAGGTGGAAAGGGTAGGTCTGATGCTGTTCAATGTTACAACTGTGGAGCCTTAATACCAAGAGATAAAGCTATAAAGGTTGAGAAACCTGTTTCTTTAGTTGACCCTATGCTTGCTAAAGAGCTAAAGAAGGCAGGCACTTTTATTCCAAAAACAGTTACCACTAGGTACCTCTGTGTTTCTTGTGCAGTACACTTTGGGATAGTTAAAGTCAGAGCAAGAGAAGAGAGAAAGCTTCCACCAACCCAAGGAGGTGGCTTCTAGCATGGCATTTCAAAGATTGGAGAGAAAGCTTACAAAGGAAAATTTATGGATCCACATACTTTCAGTTCTAAAGAATAAACCCATGTATGGTTATGAGATTGCAAACTACCTAAGGAAGGATAAAAAAATCGATGTTGCAGTCATAACGGTTTACACTGTCCTTTACAAAATGGAAAGAGAAGGCTTGGTGGAGAGAAAAAGTGGAAACGTATTGAACATGAGAAAAGTTTATTACAGTGCAACAGAGAAGGGACTAAACCTTCTAAAAGATGCTATCACCTTCCTTGAAGCTACTTTAGCTTCGATAAAGGGGTAGTTTTCTGTGCTTGGAAAGTTAAGGAAGATATCTAGAAAGATATTTTACCCACTAGCAAAGCTCGTAGGCTCGTTTGGAATAAAGCCAAACTTAATCACACTTTCTGGACTTCTTGTTACAAGCGTTGGAGGTTTATTTTTGGTTTTTAAGCTGCCTCTCATAGCAGCTTTTTGCTTTCTCGCTTCTGGGCTCCTTGACTTGTTGGATGGGCTAGTAGCTAGAATGTACGGGAAGAAGACAAAATTTGGAGGAACCTTAGATGCTGTCGTAGATAGATATGAAGAGTTTATAATGGTTATAGCTTCAGCAATTGGAAAATACATAAGCTGGCCAATTGCAACTTTTGCAGTCTTTAGTATGATAGCGCCAAGCTATGTTAGAGCGAGAGCTGAGTCTACAGGAGGCATGAAGAAATGCGATGTTGGCTTTCTAGAAAGACCAGAAAAATTATTGTTCATTGTTCTTGCAACTGTTGGGTTAGTTTTTTATTCTAAGGCCTTAGATGTTGCCTTCTTACTAATAATAGTGCTTGGCCAAATTACCGTGGTTCAAAGACTAACTGCGGCTTTTAATTTTGAGAAATCTAAGGTAAATAAAGTTGTCAGAAAAGTATTAAGGAGAAATAAAACAGAAGTTGATGGAAAAAGTAATCTTCGTATGACATTAAATAAAAAGCAGTTGTCTGATTTTACTCCTGAGTAATTTTTCCTTTCTATAATACATACTCTTAGAAAATATATGAATTAAAAGTCAAAAATTTTTTATGTTGCTTAAAAACAAAAAGCTTTAAAACTATGCACGTACTTCTATGAGATTAAATTGTCTGAAGAAGATTATAAGTTATGTCCTAGATGCAATACTAAAGTTCCAGTTTATATGAAATTCTGCCCAAATTGTGGCTTAAGGTTAGATGATTCTACTATAGTTAAAAAGCAAGAAGTTGAAACTAAAAAAGTTCAAGACTTTAAAGTTTTTGAGCAAAAAAAGGAAGTACCTAAGCCTTTCGAAGAAAAAAATAATGAATGGCCAAGTAAATGCCCAAACTGTGGTTTTGAAATTAAAGAAGGTGAAAAGTATTGTCCAAACTGTGGCTTTAACATAGAAGTTTGGGTTACTAGAAAAAAGAAAGGAGAAAAGCAGACCACTGTTTCTTATTATACAACTCCGAAGAAGTTTTTCTCTTTTGAAGGTTATTCTTTAGAAGGTGTAACTCCTGCAGCCGCTATGTACTTGATATGGGCTTTTTGGAATTTATTAATGGCAGTGTTAGTCTCTAATAACCTAACAGTACTACTTTTACCCCCACCCTTTGATAATCACAGCTTGCAGGTTTTTTTCTTGGTTTTTACAGCAGTCGCTCTAGTCTTAGCAGCCTTTGGACTATTGCAAGTTAACCCTATACTTTACTTGTTTGGTATTTTCGTACTTGTTCTTCTAATTCCGTTCAGTTTACTTCAACTTTCATTTTCGTTGAATTCGCCCGCAAATCCTTCTCCAACTGGTACTCATCAACTGGAAAACTTACTTATGGGCTTTCTCGCTCTAATGATTTCTGCAATTGGGTTGATTCAAACTTTAAGGATAAGGAAATATTTCTTTGGGGATTGAGAGCGTTGAAGAACATATCTATGGAGAAAAAGGTTATGAGTAGTAAGCCAAAATTAAAAAGCATCGTGTTAGTAGTGATTTTTATTCTTTTCTTATCATTCTTCTTTAAGAATGTTGCATCAGAAAATTCTATTTATTACTTAAAAATACCTGATAACTATTACTACTTTTACTTAGAACCTAAAGATAACTACAACTTTCCTAGAAACACAATATACGTAGGACAACCTGCAACAATATTTGTTTATTTGCAGAACACTGGAAACACTGAAGCTAATGGAACTGCCATGGTAAGAATAATCGTGAGTTGTAATAACACTACTGTGTTTAAATACGAAACCAAAAATGTAACGCTTCTTCCAAGAGTCTCTAAAATCTTCACCTTTGATTTAACGTTTAATGATAGCAAAGAATATGCTGTGAAAGCAA
>JAFNIV010000045.1 GCA_017601145.1 Candidatus Brockarchaeota archaeon | reverse complement strand
GTTCCGAGGAAACCACTGTCTCCGGGGAGCCGCCATCTGAAAACTTTATCGAGTCCCTGATGAACTTGCTCCAGTTTTCAACAACCCTATAACATTTCTCGTAGTAACTTGGGTAAACGTGTTTCCTCTCGTCAAGAAGCATTGTTAAACCTATCTTCGTGCTCTTCATTCCTCATCGATAGAATCACGTTTCCGCTTCTATTAAACATTTTCTAGTCGTAAGTTGCTTTTTACAGCAACCGCCTAACGCTGTGTTGACGGATTCCTCGCGTATTGCTCAAGAGATTCCAAGCTTCTCGTTTATTTCTTTCTGATATTCTTCGATCCGGAGTTCCTCCATGTCTCTGATGCTAACGGGTTTTTAAGAAAGGCTGATTCGTAAAATCCCAAGGGTATTGCCATGTCCCTATAGGCTTCGAGGCCGTCAACCTCCGGGGCCCGATGGTTCACAACGGAGTTGTAAAAATCGTAGAGCTCCGTGGCAACAGTGTCAGTAATATCCTTCGGAAACTATCTTGCTTTTTCCTCAGGCTGGAGGCTTTCAAACATTCTGCTTACGAGCGTGTTCATGCTCTGGATTTCTACCGAGTCCTCCCTCTGAATGAAAAGGCCGTCGTTTCCCACCGAACCCTTGGAACCGTTATCGTCCTTAAGTTTATAGCCCTTCTCGGAGCCACCCTTGTCCATAGCCATTGTGCATAAACCTCTCCGTAATAAGTGATTATCGCCATCGTCACGTCGTCAACAGTAACTTTAACCCCGAACAGGTTCGAAGGTCTTTTGGACAGCATACACTTCTGCTGCTTCCCTTCTAAGCTGATACCTATCTAAATCAGTTACATCTCTTTTTGCAACTCCTGCTATTAAATTCTCCATTTCAAAAGGAAGTCACTTTAAGGATTTTATAAACTTTTGGCGAAGTAACTAAACGTTATGTAAGTTATTTATGAAACTAAGTACAAAATAGACTCAGATTCTTAGAACATTCACGCAGTACGAATAGGAGATAAAGAAATTCTAAATGAGATCTTGGAAGTAACTCAAGAGGAACTTATGACAGTTATTGGCTGTGTTTGAAGGTATGATGTAATGGGAAACATAGCAAAGGAATTCATAGAGGCTTCTATAATGAGAAGGTTATAGTTGAGCCTATAGCTACAAGCTTACAGAAGCGGATATAAGGATAAAAACTACTAAGAAAACTGGAAAGATTTTGACAGTTTTTAAAAACCGAAGATACTCCTAATTTCTTAAAAGCTAAGGAATTGTGCAGTCTAGAAAGTTAGGATGTATAGTACTTGTAAGGATATACTCGTACTCCTTTAGTAGGTGTTGGGGTCTCCTCCAAGGTAGGTTGAAACTAAAACTACTTCAGACCACAGTTTGAGTTTCTGGAAGAGAATGGAGAAGTTTTATTTTTACGAAGCGTTGTATAAAAACTTACATAAGGGTTCTTCATTAGAAGTAACTCCTGAAATTGTAAGAGAAGTGATATATCCCTAAAAAATGCTACGCGTATTGTAAGCCTAGTTAATTGAAAAGCTTGGTTAGACGCGTCTAGAATAACAAGGCAGATTCTCAAGTTAAGGTTAAGCGAGTTTTAACTCTAGAAATTTAAATAAAAAGCCTTAAATATTAAAGAAAGATTACTCTTTTCTGCCACTCAGCGGAAAGGTAGACTGAGAAGTAGCATGGCTGGGTCTGCCCAGGCGTGCGAGATCCCAGTTCTCGCTTATGTAGGCCCACTGTGAGGAAACTCACAGCAATCATGCGTAAGCGAGAAGAAAAATCCGCCTGTAGCTATTGCGAAGGTGGGTAAGCTGCAGGAAAGGATTTCTACTGCCTACCGTTGGGTGGCTTTTTTGTCTATGTTTTTGTTAGCTGGTTACTTCTAGCTTTAAAGTTTTAGCATAAATGTAGAAGAAAGAAGATTCAAAACTTCAAAATAAGCTTCTGAACTTACTTCTTTTACGAATCCGTCATCTGCATCTATTATACAAATTGAGTGCAACCTTGCATTTGCTATTTGCTCGTATGAAATTGGGGGATTTCTGTAATAAACGTCGCATATTTTCTTAATTGTATTTATTTCCTCAGGTTTTCTATTCCTTGGTGGTTTCATAAAAAGTTTTGGAATCAGCAGAAGGTTAAAAGAAGGTGTGCCAAGAGCAAACTTATGGGCAAATTGGCTATACCTTGCTATTTTACTTGAAATTCTAGCTATAGTATACTCTGTTGGTGTGAGAGCTCCTTCTGGTGGAACAAAACCCGTTTCTACCTCAACTATTAATCTTCCGTCACCTCTTACTCCTAAAATGTCACAACTTAGTCCATTAACGGGATACTCAACGTCCACCTCATAACCAAGCTTGTAATAGTATTTTGCGCATGCTAGTTCAAGAATCGAATGGTTTATTTTCACGAGTCCCTTCTCTTTTAGTCTCTTTAACTTTTTAGAGAGCCTTATCAGAGTTATTTTTACACCTTCAGACTCTCCCTCAGATAGCTTACTAACAAAGCTTTCAATATCTTGCTCAAACTTTTCAACGTCAGGACACATGTAGCCAATTTTAAGGTAACTCCTTACTTATACTTTTTGCAAACCAACAATGCTTTCATAAGTATGGTTCTTCAAGTTCAACTCCTTGTTTAGCACTATCATCCTGTCGTTCATCCCCCAAGTGACAGGGATCCTCTTATGCTTATTCTGCTTGAAATCTCTCCAAAGGCTTGAAACCATTTCGTTATGCTGTTCGAAATTGGTTATCAGCATATAGCACCAGCACATAAACATAATTGCAACATTTAAGCCTTAATGTGTTTAGACCATCAAGCTAGAAGCCTGGAGATAAAAAAATAGAGATATATTGCTAACCTTTCTTTCTTTTTAGCAGTACCTGTCTTGTTGCTATCCCTATTATAAGTCCTATTATTATTCCTCCCCCTAGACTCATGTAGAGATTGCTTGTTTTTTTCCACCTCCAGCTTAGCTACCTTATCGTTTAGATCTCTTATTTGCGACTGTAGGCTTTCTATGTTTCTCTGCAATTCAATTATTTTAGCCTTTTGCTTGGAGATCGTTTGCATCCGATTGTAATTTGTTTGAGCGTTTAGCGCCCAAGTAATCATGTTGACTACGAATCTGGGGCCACTTAATGGAACTCCATAGTAGGATGATGCCCATGTTGGCTCGTAATCACCGTAGGGGCTCTCCCCGCTGGCTATTACTAAGTTAACCTTATCGCCCACTGTTATAAACTCTGCTGCCAAAAGCACCAATTTTCCCTTGTCTCCAGCAGTATGGGCTTTTGCAGGCGGCGGGTTGTTTTCAACTATTGTTCCGTTCTTGCTAGTTCTCACTATCCTGATTATGTTCTCCGGAGCCACCCTTCAAGGGGCTTCCACGTTCCGTTTGGAGCCACGTAAGCAACTAGGGCTGGCCCATGATATAACACTGGATTTACCACTCCTGTCTTTACTTCTTCTGCAGCTGGATCCGGTTCAACGTTGGCGACGACCCTGTAAGGCTTTTTCGCATTTTGAACCGGGTCCTCCACAGCACAGAGGTCTATCCTTAAAGATGAGCCTATGTTCTCCAGCAGCAAATTCGCTATCTCTTGTATTGAGGGGCCTGGACCATAATCGCTGTCAGCGGCTATCCAAACAACTTTATTTCCGGTGTTAAACCAGTCTTTTATTGCATTAATTTCCTCCGGAGTAAATGCCACTGTTGGTTGGCCGATGATGAGTATATCCACATCCACCAATGCATCTGGAGTTAATGGACTAGTCAGTTTTTCCAGTTAACCCACGACATGTTCCTAATTATGTACCCGAGGTACTTTTCGCTTTCCCCATGAGCTAGGTCGACAGCTATTGTCTGTGGCTTCTCGGCCTTTGCTCGAATGTTGAAAGCCGTTAGCGTGAGGAGCAGCAGAAATGCTAAAATAGGTACATAAAGAGTTTTTTATCTTTTTCTCACGGCTAATCCCTGCAAACTGCTTGTTTATATGTTTTTCTTTGACCAAAAAAACTTAAATAAGGGCGAGTAATAATAGAGCAAAAATGACTGGAAACCCAGTTAAGTTTGGTAAGAAAATTTTAGTATTACCAACCCTCCTAATAGTAGTCATCCTATACATAACCTATACTGGCTTCATCGCACGACCTCCTGCCGAGGAAGCGATTGTGAAGGGGCTTGTTGTTGATGAAAATAATAATCCAATTTCAGGCATCGAAAAATGATTCGCTTATTTATTAACTTAATGGTAGCGAGCCTGTTTCGATGCAAATTAAGAGAATAATTCGAAAATGAGCTAAAGCGAGCGCTAAAAAAACAGATGCCTTCATGTAGAACTACATCATCATGGACGAGGTTATTCTTAAAGCTTAATAATGCCTTCTAATATTTTTCTTACGATGCCGCATATTGATGAAGTGAAGCTTTTGAGGAAGAGGGCGAAATCCTTTTTTGTAAGAGCCTTGGAAAGTTTGGATTCAGGAGAATATGACTTGGCTGCCTTCTTGTCGGAGCAGGCTGTGCAACTCTATCTCAAATCAGTACTGCTGGAAAAAATAGGAGATTATCCAAGGGTTCATTCAATCTTGACTCTTGCCTCTATTCTTAAAAAGACATCTTTCAAAGACCTTGCAGAATTTCTCGAGGAAAAGAAAACGGAGGTTCGCCTGTTGGAAGACGCCTACATAGCTTCAAGATACCTATTAAGAGAATACACGAAAGGGGAGGCAGAAATTATTGTAAACTTTGCAAAAGAGGTTTTAAAACATGGAGAGCTATGTTGACATCCTGGTGAAGAGAGCTGAAATGGTTAAAAACTGGAAAGAATACATAGCTAAGATAGCAGGAGCCGTAAAATCCATCCTGCCAGATTCAAAAATTTATGTTTTTGGAAGCGTGGTAAAAGGTGAATCTACCGGTGGAAGCGACGTGGATGTGTTAATAGTTTCAAAAAACGTTCCGAGAAATAATTTAGAGAGGGCAAAAATAAAAGTAAAAATAGAAGAACTTTCAAACCTTCCACTATATCATCCATTTGAATTCCATCTGGCAAATGAAGATGAGGGAGAACGGTATTTTAAGAGGATTAAAGAAATAATAGAATGTTGAACAACCCTTTAACCAAGGATTTCTAGAACTGCCCTGCATGCTGCTTCCTTTAGGAATGTCAGAATGCTTGAATGGGAGTCTTTCGCTAATAACAGGGCGACAATGGCTTTAAACGCTGTACCCATTATGAACATTCGGAATGCCTAAAAAAACAGCAATACTTGCCAGATGAACAAGTATCATAGTGATTTGATTTCTTCCCAGACTCTTCTAAATAGTCTCCTCAATCCTATCGCATGTTGCAACCAGCTCGCCCTTCTTAACTAAGGCTGGGAAATAGGCTTCATTAGCAATAACTCCACAGCAATATGCTAATTCCTATGAGAAATTACAAAAGCGGCTGATTAAACAATTACTTCTTTCTGAGGAGAAGTAACGCTGCGATTAAAAACTCTAGTATCGAAGCGGTTGCTAAACCAGTCATTCCTATGGTAAAAGAAGTTGTCAGAAGCAGAGTCATGTAGTAAACCAGAATCGGAATCGTTGCAACTACGTAGCCGAGTATCCATGGGAGAATATAGTAGTGGAATTTTAGATACAGGTTTCCAGACGGGATTGTTTGCCCAAGATTCTTGAGAGAAGAATTATTTCAAATATTATCGCAGCAGTTACAGAGAACGTGAAAACACCTCCGAAAAGCGCGAACACGGACACGAGGCCCGGTGCTCTCAGCATGGTTATCGTCAAGAGTACGAGGAGTGAAGCCAAATACACGGTTGACGATAGAATTGTTTTAGCAAGAATCAGCGTCCTCTTACCCAAAGGCAGGCTTCTCACGTAAGAGTTTATACATACTAATAGCATGCAGAGTAAGCATGCTCTCTAACGCTTCCTTTTGATTCTTGAACTGCCTTATCTGGCAAACCAACGATTTCAAAATGCCTTTAACTACTGTGGCTAAGGTAGCCTCCTGCAAGAAAACTAAACTTCTTTAAGAATAAAGAACAACTGTATCAAAACTCTTCTTACTTTATTTTTTAACATACTGTAATTGTAAATCAACAACATACTTTATATATCATATATCAGATATC
>JAFNIV010000044.1:6829-7185 GCA_017601145.1 Candidatus Brockarchaeota archaeon | reverse complement strand
ATGATAAGTACTTCAGTCTTTCAATTCTCTTTATCGAGATTCATGAAAGAGGAAAACATTTGTCCATATCTAGATATATATGCTTTCAATTCTCTTTATCGAGATTCTTCTTACTTCTTTAGCATGTTTTATCATTAGTGCAATTCTTTCAATTCTCTTTATCGAGATTCTCAGCTGTATATCAAAATGTTAGAAAACAAAAGAGTTAAACTTTCAATTCTCTTTATCGAGATTCTAATCATTCCGATTAATTTCGATGAAGTGAAAGAAGCTTTCAATTCTCTTTATCGAGATTCTCACTTATCAGCTGCCTGCGTCGAACTGGTCTATACTCGTACTTTCAATTCTCTTTATCG
>JAFNIV010000044.1:0-6819 GCA_017601145.1 Candidatus Brockarchaeota archaeon | reverse complement strand
TTTTCAACTAGTTTCTTTCAATTCTCTTTATCGAGATTCAGCAAAATGAGCAGCGATACAACAAATAATGCAGAAAACTTTCAATTCTCTTTATCGAGATTCTCCGAGTTCACCGACGCTTATTCCCGTTCCTGCAACATCTTTCAATTCTCTTTATCGAGATTCAGATGGATATATAACTAAAACTTTAGAAGTATTGATTAGCTTTCAATTCTCTTTATCGAGATTCCCTGTGGTTGTTGTGGTATATATTTGATTGAAGGCGACAGGCATTCTTTCAATTCTCTTTATCGAGATTCAAAAAATAAAAAAAACAAAATTTATTTTAAGTTCTGATTCTTTCAATTCTCTTTATCGAGATTCTCCGTCATATAATCAATTTAAAATAAATCCATATCCTTACTTTCAATTCTCTTTATCGAGATTCCGAGGCTCATTTTGCCCCTTTTTGCCTCAATTCCTTAAATTCTTGCCCCATTTTATAAGTCTTACTTCGCTGCATGCTAATCTGCAAGGGGGTTTATAAAGGGCAGCGAAACCTAGGCTTCCCTGCAAATCCACCTGTATCCGCATGATTTGCATTTCCCAGAAGACTTAGCTGGTGGAAGTTTCTCCTTCTCCATAAGATTTCTTATCCGCTCTGCCCTCCATACGACATGTCTCATTATGTTTTCGTCATGGGATTTCCAGGCTTATCGCTCTTCTCGCAGCATATGTATGACTTCTTCGTTAGGGTCTTAAAGGCCTCCTCGGCGAGCATCATATATGCAGCAGCTTGGTAAAGGTGTCTTGACGCGATCCTTCTGGTATGTTCATCATCTTGTACTTTATGGCAACGTATCCTAGGAATTTTAACTACTATATCAACCATGCCTTTATGCCTAGTTTCTCGCTTTTCAGCTGGAGAGCTGTCCACTTATATCAACCATGATGCAGAATAGATTAGCACAGCAGCAAGTAGAAGTAGAAGCAGAACATGTGCTTCTTTCCTCCTTCTTCACTCCTAGAACCATTGTGAAGTAGATGACCCTTAAGTAGAAGTAATATTGCTTTATGTCCGTTAATACTATGAGCTCTGTTCCTACTTAGACAACCACCGTCTCCATCTCCTGTGGCACTACGTATTTTCCTATTATTCTCCTCAGGCCATGCATAGTAAAAGTGTTACGATCAGAATGGTTTCAAACCCTTACAAGTACTTGCATACAAATAGTAAATAAACTTCTTTTCTACAATAATTACACTTTGTTGTCATTCTCCTTTTTCCTAAACCTTGCGACTCTCTTTGCAATTAAAGCTGCTACAGTACCAGCTGCAACACCTGCATCAATATTTACAGTTGCAATTCCCAAAGAGCAGCTTTGAAGCATCGTTAATAATGCACTTTTTCCTTTTCCACCATGACCATAGCCAATTGAAGTTGGAACGGCTATTATTGGAACGTCAATTAAACTTGCTACAATGGTTGGTAAAGTCCCTTCTCTTCCAGCAACTACAACTAATACATCTATATCTCTTTCTATCATATACTTTACTGCATCAAAAACTCTTTGAATTCCAGCAACACCAACGTCATACATATAATAAGTTTCACAACCCATTTCTTCTGCAATAGCAATAACTTCTTCTGCAATAGGTATGTCTGAAGTTCCACCTGTTAGTATTCCAACCCTTCCTCCATTCATTTCTTTTTTGAAGTCCTCAGTACTTAAAGTAACGATCTTTGCTTTTTCATAAATTTTTATCTTTAACCCTTCTTCTTTTGATAGTTTCTCAAGTTCTCTTATTTGCTCTTCCTTTAGCCTACTTATTATTGCTCTTCCAATAGAATGTGTTGTTGTTTTTGCTATTTCTAAAATTTCTTTATCTTTTTTTCCTTCTGCTAGTATAATTTCAGGTACACCTTTTCTTGTTTCTCTGCCTATGTCTATTTTTGCAATGTTTTCAACTTGTTCTATTGCTAATAGTTTAATTTTCTTTTCAGCTTCATGAACCGAAATCTTCCCTTCCTTCAACTGTTCAAGTATTTCGTGTATATTCATTGTTTCTCCTTGCTCCTTAGGTTGTTAAAAAACATTTTTGAAATCTTAATCCAAACTAGCATATCACTTTTTCCACGGTTGGCCCAAGCATAGTATGGAATTGCTGTGAACCTTACTTTACTTAAACTTTTAGTTAATTCATAACTACTCGTGTAAAGTTTTTCTTTTGTATTATCAAGTTCAGAGTATAAGGCTTCACCCTCTATTATGTTAATTCCATTAAGAAGGTTTGCAGTCCATCTTGTTTTTAGTTCTGAATCTAATGGTAAACTTAAGTTAAATATATTTAAATTTGGATTGTCAACACTTTCAATACAATATATTATTGGACCTCTTTTTATTGCAACTTTACATAAGTTATTTTTTACATTCTCGTTTGAAAAAATTTTTTCAACCTCAACATGAAAGTTTATTCTTATTTCGTCTCCTTGTTTCCATTTTCTTCTTATTTCTATGTATTTTCCAGTCTCATGGACTAGTTTTTCCTCATCACCTACTTTTATAGTGGCAAGTTTGCTCCACCCAGGAACCCTTAAGAATATACTAAAAGTGCTTTCTTCATTTGGCTCAACTCTTATTAAAACTTCCCCCTCCCAAGGATAGTTCGTTTCTTGAATTATGTTTACAGTTAAGTTTTCTAATTCTATTTTTGCCTCACTTTTTGCATAAAGATGAACCCAAATTCCTTCTTCTGAAGTGCTGTAAAAGTAACCTGGAAGAGAAGCAAGTAACCTTGCTATATTTGGCGGGCAACAAGCGCAATCATACCATTCTTTCCTTTCATGTTTTTTGCGGCTCTCAAGAGGATTCACATAAAAATAATGTTTTCCATCCAAAGAAATTCCTGCTAATGCTGCATTGTACAATGTAAGTTCAATTAAATCTGAAAATTTTGCATCTCCAGTAATAAGAAGCATTCTCCAATTCCACATTATGTTAGCTATGGAAGCACATGTTTCACAGTATGCTTCTTCATTTGGAAGCTCATAGTTTTCTCCAAAGCTTTCTCCTTCATATCTAGATCCAATTCCTCCTGTTATGTACATTTTCTTTTCTGTCATGTTTTCCCAAAGTCTTTCAAGAGCTTTAAGTAAAGCCTCTTCTCCAGTCTCCATGTAAATGTCTGCAGCTCCACAGTTTAAGTAAACAGATCTTACAGCATGTCCTACAATTTCATCCAGTTCTCTGAATGGTTTGTGATCTATATGAAGTTCTCTTCCACCAATTAGTCCATGACCTCTTTGGTCGATAAAAAATTCTGATAACCTTAAGTATTTCTTGTCTCTAGTAAGTCTAAAAAGTTCAACAAGCGCCATTTCGATTTCAGGATGGCCTGGAGCTCCATACTTCTTGTTTGGTCCAAAAACGTTGTCTATATGATCTGCAAGCTTCAATGCAACTTTAAGTAGCCTACTACTTTTCGTAGCACGGTAATGTGCAATTGCTGCTTGAATCAAGTGACCTGCACAATAAAGTTCATGCATGTCTCTAAGGTTTTCCCATCTTTGATTCTTTTTTTCGAAGACAAAATAAGTATTTAAGTACCCGTCTTCATCTTGCGCTGATTCTATTTCTCCAATTACCCTTTCAAGTAAACTATTCAACCTTTCGTCGTATTCTTGTGCCAAGTAGTAGCTCACTGCCTCAATCCATTTGTATAAGTCGGAGTCGTTAAAGAAAAATCCTTGAAATTCTCCTTTAACTTTCCCAGAAGCTCTTTGAAAGTTAAAAATATGTCCAGTCTTTTCTAGTTGTTCGTATTGTGTTGGTAACGTAACCTCTTTTAAGATTTTTATCCTAGGCTTCCAGAAGTTATCCTGTAGCTTAACTGAACTTATTGCAACTGGTTTAAGTTTTGAATATGGACTTAAAGATGTATCTACAACTATAGGTTTTAGTTTGTCTTCTTCCATTTCCTTATTACAGTTATTTTCTAATTTAAAAACTTTATCTACTTTGTTTATCCTTTTACTAGTAAATACTTATTTATCATTTCTTCATCTTTATCTTCTGTTTTGTTGTTTGCTTCCGTAATGTTAAGTATTTCACATAGTTTCAAGTAAGTGCTCTTTAATCCAGATAATTTTAATACTAGCCTCTTATTTTCGTCATATATCTCAGTATATTTAAATCTTAACGAGGCATTTTTACTTGACAGCAGTAAATGTTCACTAAAAGTTTCATAAAGCCTTTCGTTTAGTTCTCTTAGCTTTTTCTCATAAACACTTATACTTCTAACTATATCATTCTTTTTCTCTATATTTCTTTCTATGTCTAATCCTTCTTTTGTAATTTCAGTAATGTTTTTTTCTATGTTTTCTTTAGTTAAGTGAATTTCTGCTTCATCTTCAAAGATCTTTTTTATTTCCTCAAACTTAGAATGGTTCAAAGTTTTTCTTCTTATTTTCTTGACCTAAACTTTTTCATTAACTCATTGTTAACTTTCTCTAGTTCTTCAGTTCTATTTATTAGCCAAGTGTAATCATTCTCAACTTCTTTTATCTTACTTAAGAGTATATCATTTTCAGATTCCAGTAGTTTAATTTGTTTTTCAAACTCGACTATCTTCATAGAAACTAACTTAATTTTTTCTTTTAAGGTATTTATTCTATTAACATTTATTCCATTAATTAAAACTTGTTTGTAGAATTCTAATAATTCTGTTTGTTTTTCCTTTGAAGCTTTTTCTATTTCTAGTTTTAGTTCATCCGGTAAAAGAATGAAAATTTTCTTTACAGTATCATTATCTAAACGTTCATCTATCATTAAAAATCGCAAAGTTTTGCAACTCTTAATATTATTTAAGTATTTCTTTAAGTTAAACTTAAATACTTCTTCTTTTTTTTGGTTCTAAAATGCTCAACAAAAATCCTCTTTACCTAATAAAACAACTAAATGAGAACACGGAAGTTTGGTGGGATTCTTCTCCACTAATATACGATTCATGGGCTAACGAGTTCATAGGTAAGTTAAATTCAGATGAGAAGGATAAGTTCAAGATATGGCTAAATGAACTGTTTAACAAAGAAGATCCAAAAAATTCTTTCTTCGATGGTTGTACAACGAATCCTCCCCTCACTAAGCAAGTTCTTGATATTAACAAGCAGTATTGGGTTAACTGGGTAAAAGAAAAAAAGTTAAGTTGCACATGTTTAACATATAAAGATCTTGCATGGAGTCTCTATACTGAAATTGTTAAGAGAGGAGCAGAAGTATTTGTTCCAAAGTTCATATCTTCAAAATTCAAGCTAGGTTACATAAGTGGCCAAGTTGATCCTAGGCAGTTAACAAACACACGAGAAATGGTTAGAGAAGCAATAACATTAAATTCTTTAAGTCCAAACGTTATGATCAAGATGCCTGGTACAAAAGAAGGTATATTTGGAATTCAACTGTTAACTTCCTTAGGTATTCCAACAAATGCTACTCTTGTTTTCTCAGTTCCTCAAATTCTAGCTGTTGCTGAAGCCGTAAAAAATGGTCTTGAAATTGCAAGAAAAAATAGTGTAGACCTTAGCAAGTGGCGTTCTGTAATTACAATGATGCTTGGAAGATTCGAAGATTCAAAAGCATTTGAAGAAAGCGCGAAAAAAGTAGGCATAGAATTAAATGAAGAATTAAAAAGATGGGCAGGTATAGCTATAATTAAGAGAGCATACGATCTACTGAAGAAAGGAAATTATGAAAGTAAACTTCTAGCTGCTTCAATGAGAGTTGGGCCAAAGGAAGATGGAAAAACTAAAATTTGGCATATAGAAAAACTACTTGGAGGAGACGTTGTTCTAACAATATTCCCAAATGTTATAGAGGCATTCATGTTAAATTATCAGGATGGAAAAATAAATTCTAACATAAATGAAGAAATTCCTTCAGAGGTAATGAAAAAGCTTGAGAAAATTTCTTACTTCATGAAAGCCTATGAAGATAGAGGAATGGAGTATGAAGAGTTCATTAGCTATCCTCCAACTGTAGAAACTGCAAAGAGTTTCTCTGCTGCTATGGATGACCTAGAAAACTTAGTAAAAACGTAATTTAGAGAGTTTCATAGTTTCAACAATTCTGATATCAGTATCGTTATCATGTAGTTTCGCCGTGTAGTTAAGGTTGGTATTTCTTTTTCAAATTCAGATACTAAGTTGACCTCTAAACAAAAGCTTAAAAGTATTAAAAATAAAATTTCATTAAGTAAGGTGAACTACATGGATTTAAAAATCAAAAGAGTTTATGATAAGCCATCAAAGGAAGATGGCTATAGGATATTGGTTGATAGACTTGGCCTCGTGGCTTATCTAAAGAAAAGGCAAAAGTTGACCTTTGGATAAAAGAAATAGCTCCAACGAATGAGTTAAGGAAGTGGTTTGAGCATAGGGCAGATAGATGGAATGAGTTCAAGATTAAATATTTGCCTCTTCAGCAGTTTCAAAATAGAAAAGTTTAAGTAGTGGTCTAACTCCCTTAACTCTTTGATGGAAGAAGAACTCTTACGCCCTCTCTGTTCTGGAAGCATGGCTTCCTATGAGGGCAGGTTGATGAAATGCGAAGAATGTAACATAATCTTAGATAGAGACGTTGTAGCAGTATTGAACCTTCAGATGCGGGGAGAAGGGTTCCCCAAAGAGCCCTCGATGAAATAATCGAGAGGGAAGGGTTAAGTAGGAATGGAAATAACAATTCACTATGTATTCCTACTTAACTCAGAACCCGAATTGGACAATAAGAAAGAGTTAGTAGATGTTATAGTTGAAAGGTTAAAGAAAGGAAAGTTACTCTCCTTTAT
>JAFNIV010000043.1 GCA_017601145.1 Candidatus Brockarchaeota archaeon | reverse complement strand
CAAATTCGAATAGTTCGAGTTGGAATAGTACAACGAAGAGTGCACCGAATGCAACGCTTAAACCCCCTCTCCCTGTAACAATTAACGTTGGGTCTGGTGAAACCTTTAATATATTTCTTCCTAAAGGAGGAACAATAGGTTCTACTACTCTAACTTCTGGTATTACCATTAACATCGTTCTTCATTCTGCAGCTGGAAAAGATTATCCTTCCTCAGTGACTCTTCCATAATATTTTTTATTTTTTTGTTTTTTGTTCATTAACCTTTATAACTCAATCCTAGGCTATTTTGTTATAAATCTGTAGTAACCTTAGTTCTTGTAGAAACATCAATCTAATGATTACTTCAGCCCTTTCTCAACCTTTCAACAAAAGGTGGAACAACTCCTTTTCTTTCAACAAATTTAGAGTTGTCAAGATTTCTTACTTTTACTATCGTCGCCTTTCCAAGTAAACCACCAAAGTCTATTTCTTCTCCTTCTTTTTTGCCTGGAACTGGAATTATTCTTACTCCTAAGCTCTTATCTAAAGTAACTGCAATTGCCATTTCATCTGCAATTATTCCTGCAATAATGTTAACAGGAGTATCCCCAGGAATTGCTACCATGTCTACTCCAGTATTGCAAACTGCAGAAAGTGCATGAAGTTCTTCAATGCTCATTGAACCTCTCCTAAATGCTTCTGTCATTAAGGAGTCTTCACTAACTGGTATAAATGCTCCACTTAGTCCACCAATATGCGAAACTGCCATAGCTCCCCCTTTCTTTACTGCATCTGTTAGTATAGCCAAAGCTAGTATTGTACCATGAACTCCAGCTGACTCTAAACCCATAGCTTCAATAACTCCAGCTATACTGTCCCCAATTTTTGGAGAAGGTGCAAGAGAAATGTCTACAGAACCAAAAGCCACCCCTAAGCTTTCAGCTACTTTCCTCCCAACTAGTTCTCCTAGCCTTGTCACTTTAAATGCTGCTCTCTTTATTGCTTCATGTAAAGTTCTAAAGTCAGAAGCTTCTAGATTCCTAACTACATTTTCTATGACTCCTGGACCACTTATTGCTACATTTACGGATGCTTCATTTTCTCCAAAACCATGGTAGCCACCTGGCATAAAGGGATTATCTTCTGGAGTATTTGCAGACACAACTAACCTTGTGCAACCAATTCCGTTTTCTGTTACTTCGCTCACTTCTTTTATTTTCTTAGCCATTACTCTTACTGCATCCATGTTTATTCCAGTTTGAGTGGAAGCTACATTTATCATAGAGTTTATAGTTTTTGTTGAAGCTAAAACTTCTGGAAGACTTTCCATTAAAACTACATCTCCTTTCGTTTCTCCTTTATGTACAAATGCAGCATAGCCTCCAACGAAATCTACTTTATCTTCTACTGCTATTTTATCTATTAGCTTTGCTATTTCTATTGCATTTTTTTTAGATTCTAGTAAGTTTAAGTCATAAGAAAGTGGTTCAAGGAATAAGGAAATTGGAGTTAAACTTAGTCGCTTTGTTACTATCTTTACTCCATATTTTTCTGAAACTTCGTTTACTACATTGTAAAACTTGGTTGTATATTTTTTCATTGTTTTTTCTATTCTAGTTAAAGTTATATTAATATCATGAGAAATTGCTGGAGAAATGTTTATAGAAAGAGTTACAGCTCTTATATCTAGGTTCTGAAACAATAGCATATCTAAAACTTCAGTAACTTCCTTTGCAGAAAATTTATAAGACATCTTTATACCCTCTGCATATACTTAAAAACGCTGATATGGTTTGTACTGACTGTTACACTTAATTCTCTTGCTTTTTCTTCAAGCTTTTCTTTAAGAAAAGGAAGCTGAACATTAGATGTTCTTAAGTCTACGATCATTATCATAGTAAAAAGCCCTCTTACTACTGTTTCTGAAATATCTACGATGTTAACGTTATAGCTAGCAAGAACTCCCGTTATACCTGCAACGATTCCAGGTTTATCAACCCCAAATACAGTAACAACTGCCAAGTTCTCTTCTTCGTCGTTCATCGAGCGCACCTCCTGTAAGTGTAGTTTTTGTTCAATAAACTAAACATTTTTATATTAGTCTTGCCAAAGAAGCAATATAAAAATCTTTTTCATAAAGTACTAGCTTATCAACAAAATCTAAAGCACTATTCTGTTAAAGAACTAAAAGTCTTTAGTCATTGACACTTCTCATTTTCCTTAAGTAATTCTTCAAGTTTTTTGCTTGCGTCTGTTAGGATTTCAATTGTCTTTTTTTCAGTTTCCTCAGGTAACTTTTTTTCTCTTTTTAAGCATATTATTCGAGCTGCTATGTTCCATAGGTTTTTGTAACTTAAGTACAAAGGTTCTTTCGTATTACAGAAGTCTATTGAGAGTGGAAATAGGAAGCTAAACTTTTCGAAGACCCTTTCTCTTCTTAGGTTTTCTTTAGCTTCATTCAACAAAGTAGCTCCTCTTTCAGTTATCACGTATTTTTTCTCTCCCTCTATTTCTTTTTGTTGAATGTACCCTTGCTTTTCTAAGTAAGCTAGTAAAGGATAAATTGATCCTGGACTAGGCCTCCAAGTACCATGGGTCCTTTTTTCTATTTCGTCCATTATTTCTGAGCCTTTTTTTGGTGATTCACTAACTAACTCTAATACTGTTACCTTTAGTATGCCTCTAGGATGTGGTGGAATGTGCTCAAACTTATGCAACTTTTTTCATTTTTGACCTTCGACAATGATATTTAAATGTTTTTAGTAAAACAAATTAATTTGTTTTTCATAAAGAAAATACTTATTATCTTTTGTTCTTCAAATTTGTTGGGATGAATCCAAGAGAAAGAGTACTAATAGCATTAAAACATGAAGAACCAGATAGAGTCCCAATAGATCTAGGTTCAATGCCTTCAACTGGAATAATGGCAATAGCTTATTCAAGACTAAAAAAGTACTTAGGAATGAACAAAGGAGTAATAAGAGTTTATGACACTGGTCAACAACTTGCTGAGCCAGAAAAGGAAATTCTAGAATATTTTAACGTTGACGTTATAACATTAACTAGAACTCTTGAGCCATGTGGGCCAAGTAAAGAGAAATGGAAACCTTGGAAGTTACCTGATGGAACTCAATGTGAAGTTCCGGAATGGTTTAATCCTGAGCCGGATGGTGCAGGAGGTTGGGTAATTAAGAATGATCAAGGAATAGTGGTTTCAAAAATGCCAAAGGATAGCTTGTTTTTTGATAGTGTTTATCATCCATTTGAAAAAGTTGAAAATCTAAAAGAGGTAGAAAACTACGAATGGGATTCATTTAAGATAAATGAGAGTTACGCAAAATACTTGAGAAAAAAGGCAGAATATTTATACGAGAATACTAACTACGCGATTCATTTCTTTGGCTTTGGGAGCCTTCATGAATGGGGGCAAGGACTAAGAGGATGGTCAAATTGGCTTATGGATTTAACGATGAAAAGGAGAATAGCAAACGTACTGTTAGAAAAGATGTTTGAAGTCTTAAGGCACAACTTAAAAATATACGTTGAAGAGTTGAAAGACTACGTACAAATCATAGGGTTTGGAGGGGAAGATTTAGGTGTTCAATCTGGGCCTCAAATTCCACCAAAGGTTTATAGAGAGATGTTGAAGCCTTACCATAGTGAACTATTTCATTATATAAAGAAGCATTCGAAACTTTTTGTATTCTTACATTCTTGTGGTTCAATATATAGTCTAATTCCAGATCTCATAGATGCTGGTGTTGATATAATAAATCCTGTTCAAATTTCAGCAAAAAACATGGAACCTTCTAAGTTGAAGGCTGAATTTGGAAAACAACTTACGTTCTGGGGAGGGGGTGTTGACACTCAGCATACGTTTTACAAAAAGCCAGAGGAAGTTTACGAACACGTAAAAAACAACATCTTAGCTTTTGCTCCAGGTGGAGGCTATGTTTTTACTCAAGTACACAACATCGTAGCAAACGTTCCTCCAGAGAACATAGTAGCAGCATATAGGTCAGCTTATGAAAATGGACGCTATCCAATCGTAAAAACTTAAGCACCTCTTCTATTGTAAGTTCTTATGCGTAACTAAATCCTTAAATTTAGCAGGAGGTAAAAAATCTCATGGACTCAGGTGAGCTTTCAGTTGGCGTTGACTTAGGTGCTACAAACTTAAGAGTAGCAATTGGAAACAGAGAAGGTAAAATTTTGTTTAAGTTGTCAGAAAGAACAGTTAACAACGGAGATGAATATGCCATTTCAAACCAAATTCATAGGATGATAAAATCTGCCCCAAGCAACCTTTTAAGTAAAGTAATAGGCGTAGGAATAGGTAGCATAGGACCAATGGACATTAGAAAAGGAATAATATTCCCTCCTAACTTAAATTTCAAATTTGCTTTTCTTACAACACCCTTAAGTGAAAAACTTGGTCTTCCTGTTTATCTCTTAAACGACTGTGTTTCAGCAGTTGTAGGTGAAAAAAATTTTGGAGCTGGAAAAGATATTGATAACTTGGTTTACATTACAATAAGTACTGGTATTGGAGGTGGTGTATACGTTAATGGAAACTTACTTCTTGGCAAAGAAGGAAATGCTCATGAGATTGGTCATACTGTTATAGATTACAGAGGAAAACTAATCTGCGGTTGTGGAAAACCAGGTCACTGGGAAGCTTACTGTTCAGGAAAGAATTTACCAAATTTTGCTAAACTTATAATGGAAGAAGAAAAAATAAATTCAAAACTTTCAGATATAATTAAATATAATTTTTCTTCTTTAACTTCAGAAGTTATATTTAAGCTTGCTAGAGAAGGAGATAAGCTAGCTAATGTTGTTGTTGAAAGATGTTCAGAAATAAATGCAATGGGCTTTGCTAATGTAATAGATGTTTATGATCCTTCTTTGATTACAGTGGGTGGCTCAGTTGCTTTGAACAACCTAGACTTAGTTTTAGAGCCAATAAAGAAAAAAGTTAAGAATTACGCTGCAAACAGTATTCCAGAGATAATTCCAACTCCATTAGGTCAAGATATAGTACTCTATGGTGCAGTTGCAACAGTCTTTAACCCTCCAAAACTTCCAAAAAGATAAGTTTTTATGTTCTTGTAAGTAGCTATGAGGGAAATGAAGGTTGTAAGCTTAGATGGTAGTTGGTTGTTAAAAGGTTACGATGAACAAAAAGGAGAAGAAGAAAAGGCATTCATGCCAGAAATAGAAGAGAATGGATGGATAAAAGCTAATATCCCAGGCGTTGTGCATTTAGACCTAATTAAAAACAAGCAAATACCTGATCCTTTCTTTGGTTTAAACGAGCTCAAGGTTTCTTGGGTTGAAGAAAAAGATTGGTGGTATAGAAAAAAATTTCTTGTAGACAAGGAATTACTTAGCTATGACTATATTGAACTTGTTTTTCAAGGTTTAGATACCTTTGCTACAGTTTGGTTAAACGGAAAGGAAATAGCAAAGTTTTCTAACATGTTTCATGAACATAATATAAATATTAAGAACTACTTGAAGGAAGGAGAAAACCTTTTGGTAGTAAAGTTTGATTCACCGAAAAGAGTTCTTGAAAATGAGTACAACAAAAGAAGCGTAAAGTTAGGAGCTGCATTTTATCCTCCAGTTGTTTACGGGAGAAAGGCTCAGTATTCTTTTGGTTGGGACTGGGGTCCTAGGTTACCAACTTCTGGAATTTGGAGGAGTGTAGTAATTCGTGCCTACAATACATGCAAGATTGAAAGTTTTTATTTTTCAAGCAGCTTAAGTAACAGTCTTGATGTTGCAAACATTAAGGTTGATGTAAGTTTAGAAGCATTTAAGGAAGAAAAAGTTGAGGTTTTAGTTAGAATATTTGGGTTTGGAGAAGATCAAACAAAAAGAGAAACAAAGAGTTTAACTAAAGGATTGAACAACCTTACTTTTGATTTTACTATAGCCAACCCTAAGCTTTGGTGGCCAAATGGTTATGGTGACCAAAACTTGTATAACTTAGAGATTAAGGTTGTAAATAACTCTGGAGTTTTAGATGAGGTAAAGAAGAAAGTTGGTATAAGAAAGATCGAAGTTATACAGGAAAAGGACGAAGAAGGAAAAACATTTTATTTTAAAGTCAACAACGTTCCAATATTCTGTAAGGGAGCAGACTGGGTTCCTGCAGATTCTTTCCTTCCAAGAGTTTCTAGAGAGCGATACGATTACTTACTAAGTAAAGCAAAAGAAGCGAACATGAATATGATAAGGGTTTGGGGTGGAGGCGTTTACGAAGATGAATCTTTTTATGAGCTTTGTGATGAAAAAGGAATTCTCATATGGCAGGACTTCATGTTCGCTTGTGGTGAGTATCCTGAGGAAGAGTGGTTCTTTGATTTAGTTAGGGAAGAAGCTGATAAAGTAGTAAAAAGGCTAAGAAATCATGCATGTATTGCGATTTGGTGTGGTAACAACGAGAACAACTGGGGCTACAAAGCACATTGGTTTGGAGTTAAAGATAAATTTTATGGTGAAACAATATACCATAAGATTCTTCCAGAAGTTTGCTCTAAACTTGACCCTTCAACACTTTATTGGCCAAGTAGTCCATTTGGAGGAGAAGATCCAAATTCTCAAAGTGAGGGTGATAGGCATAGCTGGGATGTTTGGTCTGGATTAAAAGACTATACTGAGTACTTAAATGATAAAGGTAGGTTTATAAGTGAATTTGGTTTTCAATCTCTCCCAAGCCTAAAAACAATCTTAAAGTTTACATCAAAGGAAGACAGATTCTTCCAAAGTAAAGTAATTGAACACCACAACAAACAAGTTGGTGGTCCAGAACGTTTGTTACTTTTCCTTTCAATGCACTTTAGGCTACCTTCTACTTTGGAAAGATTTGTTTATCTTACGCAGTTAAATCAGGGTGAAGCGTTAAAAACTGGAATTGAGCACTGGAGGAGAAGAAAATTTAAGACTGGTGGTGCTTTGATTTGGCAACTTAACGATTGCTGGCCTGTAGCAAGCTGGAGTCTAATAGACTACTACAACGAACCAAAAGCTTCTTACTACTACGTAAAGAGGGCTTTTGACCCACTTAACATAAGCTTGTTAATTAATGGAGATGAAGTTGAAGTTTGGGTTGTTAATGACTTTTTAGAATCAAAGAGCGGGAAAATAAGATTGTTACTCTACAATGTTGAAGGAAAGAAGATATCAGAAAAAAAGATAGAAGTCAACGTTAAACCAAATTCTTCTACTTTATTTTTAAAACAAAACTTAAAAGAACTTGGTTACGATAAGAGCTTTATTGGTTTTGTTGCTGGAGTGCTTGAAGTTGAAGGAAGTTATTATAGGTACGACGTTATCTTGCTAGAAAAGTTGAAGTACATAGAGTTACCAAAGCCTAAGATTAAACTAAAGATAGAAAAGCTAGATAAAAAGAGATACCTCATAGCTATAAGTGCAAAAAATTTTGTTAAGTCTTGCGAAGTAAGCTTAAAAGGCTTAAACGCATCCTTTAGTGACAACTTCTTTGACTTAATTCCAGATGTAAAAAAAGAAGTAATAGTTGACTTAGAACAACAAATTTCAAAAGCAGAGCTTAAGAAAAAGCTTTCAATTAGGTACTACTAGAAATGTTAAAAGCAGTAATTTTTGACTTAGATGGAACTTTAACTAATATCGCATTCGATTACAAAAAAGCAAAAGCCGAAGTTATTTCATTCTTAGTTAGCTCTGAAGTGAATGAAAAATTACTTGATGAAACTAAGTCAATTTACATAAACATAGAAGCTGCAGTAAGCTACATTACGAAAAAATTTGGAGAAGAACGTGCAAAACTAATAAGGAAAAAGGCATTTGAAATAGTAGATAGTTATGAAAGACAAGAAATTGGGAAAACTTTTTTAAATGAAGGTGCTCTAAGTTTAATTCAGTGTATTAAATCAAGGGGGATTAAAGTTGCGGTATGTACTAATAACTCAAGTTATACTTCTCTTTCAATCCTAAAAGAATTAAACTTACTAAGTTTAATAGACGTCATTGTTACTAGAGATGACTCAGAAAGACTAAAGCCTTATCCTGATCCTCTTCTAATAGTATGTAACAAGCTTAATATAAGCACTAGTGAAGCTTTATTTGTTGGAGATTCTATAGTTGATTTATTAGCTGCAAAGGCTGCTGGAATGAAATTCGTTTTTCTATCAAAAGAGTCTCTTCCTCAAACTAAAGAAATTGTTAATAACTTTCACTTTGAAAAGGTTAGTTCATTAAATGAAATAAAGAAAATTGTTGGCTGTGTTTCTTGAATTTTTTTGTATTGTTTAGCAAGCATTAAAAACTTAAGCAAGAAGGAGTGAACTACCCCTCGCTATTGCAAGGGGCTTCCTGCTTCAACGATGGAGCTTGCTGGTATTTCTACCAGTAGAGGCTTCATCTCAGCAGGCGTCTCTTTCGGCCTGTCCCATGCCTACTAGGTCTGCCAGCCCTTCCAGCCAAGCAGACAATGATAGATATAATGAGAAAAATATAAGCTTTTCGGCTTTCATCCCCCAGCTTTCGCA
>JAFNIV010000042.1 GCA_017601145.1 Candidatus Brockarchaeota archaeon | reverse complement strand
TGTTTTTTATTTTTTGGTGTTTTTAGCTATTTTCAGAAAGAACCTTTTGTGAAAAATGATAAAAAAGATAGTTCTCTAAATGTAGTTAAAAAATTTTTAGAATGGAAGTATCCATCCTACTTTTGCAAGAAGTGCAAGGCCAATAGCTAGACCAACTAGTACTCCTTCTCCAGTCGCAATACCAGCAACAACAACTGTTTTGTATTTCTCCCACCAATCCTTGCCAACAATTCTTGGCATAAGATACTTTCCAACGAGTCCAGAAATGAATAAAGGAATTGTAAATGCCGGTAGTGTAGAAGTGCCAGCAGCGATACCCATTAGGCTAAATGGAACTGAAGTTAACTTAGAAATTATTGACCCACCCACACCAAGCACTAAAGCAAAAACAAAGAAGAACAAGAATACAACAACGTTTGCAGTAAAAATTTGTCGAGTAGCCCACATGAGTTGACTTATAGCAGCGACAGGCCACGCTATAAGTGTATTCGGATAAGCTGTTGAAGGAATAGGGGCAATCATCCAAAAGATGCTTGCGTAAATAACTCCAAATATTGTATAGAATATGAATGCGATAACGAAAGCAAGTAAAAAGTCGATTGGTTTTGTTTCCGTTAGGTATGCGACCTTTATGTTCTGAACCCATCCAGGAGTCATTGTACCTCCGACTATTGGATTAAAGAACCATGCATCTATTTTCTGATAGCCAGAGAGCATAATTGTACCAGCCCACACGTAAGGAATACTAACTGAGTAACCAGTCTCACCAATAGCTCTAGTACCTACTACTGCATTTAGAAACGATATACCGACTGAGACCAAGAAAGCAGGAACTATAGGAAAATCAGGTACAAAATACTCGAAAACAAAAACCGAAGTTATGGTTGAGGCAAAATAGAGAGCTAAAAGAACTTTAAGAGAAGGGTAGCCAGCAGCCTTGCTTTGAGCAGAAAGTTTCCAAAGAGAACTGATACCTCTCATAATTACTTTCCAATTTTGCAGAATTGCTAAAATTGCAATCGCTAATGTAATTCCGATTTGTGGAATTAACCAAACTCTTAGCGATGACCTTTGGTACACTAAGCTTAAACTCATTCCAAAAGTCCACTCTGATTTCCATTGTGGGAAGTAGTTACTGAAAATCGTTAAAGCTAAATTATTTCCAATAATCCATACTAGGATAGAACTTACAAACATGTAAACTACTGTAGGAAATGGAATTAGAAAACCACTTACCCAAGCAAGAGGATCTGTTGCAAGACCTAATGCAGCACCTGGAATAAACTTTTCAATTCCAAGCAATCCAGTTGTTAAGTCAATCCAGGGGATAGGAATAATTTGGATATTTGTGTTCAAGAACCCTAGACTTATAGTATTTATTCCATATAGAAAGAATGAATAAAATGCTCCGATAGCTGCAGAAATAATAAAAACCTCCATCTTATCTGGAGGTCTATCGGTTAACGTATTTATCATTTGCGCAGATATATCTGCAAATGGAAACGGTAATTTTTCTGTTTCTAAGAATAATTGTGCACAGATTATAGTTAAGGAGAATTCTGCAATAATAGTTAATACTCCAAACTGGAAAGTTGAAAGAGCCATTGGAAAAAACCAAATATTTGAAAGCAAAGTTCTGCCAAATTCTATCTCTTTCCAGTACGGAACATAAAAAGTAGGAATTACTTCTGGAACAGGTTTGTTGGTAAAGGGATCTCTAAATGACCAACCTATAGGGCTTGTTACTAAATATTGGCGATAAATGAAATCTATCATAGGAGTAGATGCAGCAACACCTATCATTATAAACATTATAAAAAGTTCTTGCTTAGATAGGTGAGCATTCATTAAGGAACCAATCTCCAAGAACAATATTACAGTTATATAACTAAATGCTCCAGCTACACTAGCTCCTGAAACTAGACTTAAGTAGATTGAAACTGGCAAAAGAACAGCTGATGCAAAGAAGAGAGCAGCTATTACTCTCCAGGTAATTCCAGGTTTAAACTCAACTTTTTGGCTCATTTCATTCACCTCATCTTTTCAACTAAGCTAACATACCTTCTTCTATCGCTTTCAGAAAGTAACCTCCAAGTTAAAAGTTGTTTCCTAACAGCGTCTACAAACCCATAGTTTAAAACTACCCAAGTATCAGGAGTACCTTCTATTTTCTCCACTCGTAACAAAAAGTCATATTTCCTAGTATCTTCATAGAACTTAGAACTTATTGTAGCCTTCTGATAAACTCCAGACTCCAGTGGCATTAATGAAACGAAAATTTCTTGAACTTTATTTTTGATATCTGTCTTTACGCTTCTAACTATAAATGGATCTGGAGTTTCTGAAGTATGTGCCTTGAAGAACTCTTCCAAGAACAAGTAAACTGCTTCGACTTCTCTTTCTTCTGTCAGAGAGAATGGTAATGGAATATCCCAAACATTTCCCTTTGGTTTTGTTGAGATCTTCCATCTTCTTTCAAGTGAAGGAGTAACAAGTTTGGATGCTAAGTAAATAGGATAGAGCATTGCTAACAAAGTTGATATAATTCCCGATAAAATTGCAGACATAACAGCAATGGAAGTAGCGTTTAGAGAAAAGTTTTCTGGAAGAAGCTTACTTGAAATCAGAAGCGAGTTAGCTATTATACCCAAAAAATACGCAGGAACTATTGACAAAATTGAAACTATAATTGCTTCTGTAATGAAAATTATTGCAGAACCAGAGGGTGGAAGTCCAACTGCACTGTATACGAAAAGTTCTTTCCCTCTTTCTTTTACTGAACCAAGTATTGCTGCAGAAATAGAAGCCGCACCTATAGCAATTAAGGGGAGAGCAATAGAAAGACCAGAAGAACCATATGAAATTACTGGACTATAATAGTCTGAACCATAGGGTGTCGCAACATATAGTGGAACACTATATATACTAGCAATTTTATCTGCAAGAGTTTTAGCCTCCTCGTAGCTTTTTGTTACAATGGAGACGCTTGCCAGGTACCCACCAATATCTTTTACTAATTTATAAGGTAAAATTAGTACCATACTCCAAGGTGTAGAAGCATACTTTGGGTTTTGAACAACTCCAAGAACAATGGGTGGAAGAATAGGGAATACAGGAGTATCTAAATATCCATCAAAATCAACAAAACTATTTAACGTTGTAGAGTTAACTATCCCAACTACCTTTAGATTTAATCCCTCAAAGAAAATTGTATCATTAACATTAGCATGTAACTGTTCAGCAACTTCTAACGGAATTATTGCAGAATAGTAATCCTTATTATTAAACCATCTTCCATAAACTAAAGCTTTTGAATAATTGTACACATAGTACTCTTCGGGTGTTAAACCTATGACATCTTTTATAGGATAAGAAAAATTTGAACTATTAATAAAAGTGTATACATCACGCCCCATAATTGACTCAGGATACCACCAAGCTCTAGGAGCAACAACTAACTCTAAGCTGGAAAACTGGTCTTGTTTTAATGCATTAACCAAGCTGTAACTAAATGCACCACTTGGTTGCTGACGTATGTCTATCTTTATACAGAGGCCTATGTAGTTAACTTTACCTTCAGGAACCTTTGATGGTAGAATTGCTTGATAAACAGAAATAGAAGTAAGTGAGACAAAAGCAAACACTACTGAAGCTATCGAAAACATAACTAAGAAAGTTCTTAATTTGCGTTTTTTCATTTGTTCTACAGTATATGGAAAAGTAATCAACGCGAAGGAAGTCAAGCCTTTTTCTACAAAATGCGTGCCTAGTACTCTTGTTCTTATTTCCTTTAAAGTAGTTAAGGCTTCAGAAGAAAATAGAAACATTACAACTAAAAAGAACAGAACAACTATTACACTGAGAGGAGCCATGATGAAATTAGCTGCAACTTTGAATACTGGATTTACAAAATAAAATAAACTTACTAAAGTTACGAAAAGTAAACTTGAAGAAACAATTAGTTTTCTTCCTTGCGTTCCAACAAAGACAGCAGGTGCTAAAAATGAGAATAAAGTTAGGACGGCTATCACAAAAATAGAAGAAATTGGAACATCGTTGATTAAGCCCATAACCCCTCCATAAGCTCTTGTTGCAAGTGAATTTAAAGAAAGTGAGTATTGAAACATTTTAAGATAGTTTAAAGCTTTAGAAGCGTTGGAAAATAGGTTCTTATAAATTAAAGCATTACTTAGTGAATTTTCTATTAATGGATTCCAAACATTTGAACTACGTAAAAAGAGATATCTATTCAATGAAGTAATATACATATTTTTTGATGATTCGAATAAAGCATTTATATGAACTTCTTCACCATCCTTCGCTTCATAGCCTAGAAAATCATAAGGAGGTATAGAAACTGTTGAAGTATTTGTTAATAAGATCTCTAGTAATCTTGTTGATCCAACTGTTATAAAACTTATGAACTTTGAATTTGGTTGAGTAAACGTAACTAAAATTTTGTCATCTGGTAGTAAGAAATAACCCCAAGACAGATCAGGACCAAGAGATTTAGCATTAAGTAAAGAAACTGAAGGTATACTTTGGAACCACACGTTAGTAGGTACACGAGGATCTCTGAATATCAAAGGCCTTAGTCCTTGGTAATCAAAAACATTAAAGAAGACTAATGTATTAGATCTAAATGCTACTACAGTCACGTTGTAAGGATCTACCGTAAGCTGATAGTAATTTGGAATATATTGAGCGCCATATTGCCCAAAGTCAGGAGCATACTCTATTAAACCAGTATCGTTACTCAACTTGAACGGAAGGAACGAATAAGAGCCAATGCAAGGAGCTAATCCATAACCTAACCCATTTATTTTAAAGTTTCCATGAGAGTCTGAAAGACTATAAATTATTTGAAAGGGGTAATTAGTATAACCAAAGCCTCCTGGAAACGCAACCACTATAGCGTTCGGAAGAAAGTCGTACCATCCCTTTGTAACATTAAAAGTTAGCACTCTACCATAAACTGTTATGAACCCTGCAACATCTGTAGCACCACCTGCAATTAAAGTTTTACTCTTGCCTGAAATTGCAGGAGCTACTTGATCCCACTTAAGTCCTAAGCTAGGCAAATTTGATAAGTCATATACCACTGCTAAACTTAAGTAAGCTTGAGGCCAAAGGTTGTCAATGTTTACAGTTTGTTTAAGTGGTAATCCCCAATTAAACTTTAAGGTTCTACCTGTTTTTATTGTAAAGCCTAGTCCATGAGCCATAGATAAAGGCTCAGAGTCTAAGATATAAGGTATGACTTGGGAACCCCACCACGACGAATCAAATCCAAAAGTCACATCGCTAATGTTAATAGAGTTTACTATGTTCATAAGTTCTGTTTGCAACCACCCAGTCCATTTAGTTTGAATAGTTACACTTCCATATCCATAGAACAAACCTTGTCTAAGAAAAGATACACTCTTTGAACTTGTTGAAAGGTCTAAATCAACTTGCATCCAAATTTTTGTATTGCCACTAAGAATGCTTTCGTTATAAAAGAATTCATCTACAAAAGCTCTAGCTCCAGCTAAAGCTTCATAGTGACCAGAAAGGGCAACAAACCAAATTGTTCTCTTTGGAGGATACTTTGAAAAGATTCTTGCAAAATCTAGCAAAGTTGAAATTGAAGTTGCTTCATCCTCTGAAGGAGCTAATGCAGGAACAATAGACCACGTATCATAATGAGCTGAAACTACAATTATATCATTAGGATACTCTGTTCCTTTTATTATACCTATTATGTTTTGCCCAACAACATTCTTAAAAGTCATCTCATTAAAAATTGTTACATTAAGTTCATTATTGCTATCTTTAAGTAGTTTAAAGATTAGTAGAGAATCATTATATGAGATATACAATCTTGGGACATATACAGGAGTCAACAGAAATTTTGATCTAGCTTCAGCATAATTACTTTCATTTGGTTCAACAAAAATAATTCCCTTTGCTCCTAGTGCTGCAGCTTGCACCCAATTATCTTCACTATTAAAATCCATTAAAACAATTGAACCATTGATGGGCTTACCGCTTAGTTCTTGATAACTCCCTTGCCCTACGTAAACAAGCTTGCCAGAAATCCCTTCTTTTGACGTCTTACAGGTTTGTACTAAGTTTGGCCAAAGCGAGTATGCCTTAATTTTGTAAAAATTATTTTCAGTTTTTACAACAATGTAGTCATTACCATCTATTGGGCTTAGTACTGTATAATTTTGAATTATTGTTTTTAGACCTAACTCTTTAAATCTGTTGATTATGTAGTTTGCGGCAATATATGACCCAGGATATCCAGTCACTCTTGAATCTAGAGAAGAGAAAAAATTTAGATCATTGACAATACTTGACTTATCAAGATAAGAGAGAAGTTTACTATAGTTTTCGAAATCGTTTGATTGTGCTTCTACTCTAAAAAATAGAAAGGAACTTGCTAGTAATGTAATAAAAATTATTAATAAAATCTTATTGTACTTATGACTTTTCACTTCTTGTTCACCACCACTAAAATCTTAAAAAATAAAAATATAAAAACATCTCTTTCGTAATTTAGTTTTAGAACCTAGCGAGCCATGCAGGTAATGAAGTTCCGAAGAATGCTATCAAAGAACCGAAAAGTACTAAACCACCGAAACCTATGCAAATACCTACTGCTATTGGTATCCATTTTTCTTCGAATACTCTAGAGCCACCGAACTTTAGTACAGCATACTTTATTATGAAAGCTACCAACCAAGTTGGCCACCAACCATCGGGAAGCATTAACATACCTATTGGATTTATGAAGAACCATGCATAACGAGCTCTTAAGAAGTAGATTATGTATGTAACAATTATTCCAAGGATAGCATATGTCCAAGTTTCTGCTACTGTCATTGTAGGAGGAGTTCCGTAAGTCCAATTATATATATCTGGAAGACTCCAGTCATTATACGCAATTGAATTAATTCTTGAATATCCTCCAAATCTTGTCATAAACCATGGCCATATAAAGTAAGCTGCAACTATAGTTGATAGTAACGATAATATAGTGACATATAAAACATCTCTACCAGAAGTGTTCATTTCTTGGGCCATCTTATAAGACTTAAATCCATGATGCATCGCCATTGAACTCATTCTGACTCCAGTGCCATAACTATAATACATTAGTATGGTATTAAAGGCTCCTGGAGAGGGTCTTGGTCCCCATTGACCTAAGAAAGTTCCAGTGTCAAAAACTAAGTACGAATAAGTGTCTACGCTCGGCATGAACTCTTCAACTTCACCCATCATTCTTGTCCACCCATACATGTAGAATATGAAGAACGCAGGTACTAAAATAGCCATTATTATTGGACTTCCAGTTATAACGAATAACACTACTTGAAGTAAATAAGTACCTATTGCACCATATGCTAAGAAAGAGTAAGAGACTCCATCATCTTCTGCTTTTTCACCAGATAATCCTTTTTTGAATATATCAATAATGTGATTCCTATATTTGATTATTACAACAGCAGCCAAGCCTAAAGAAATGCCTATCCAAGAGAACTGCATCCATTTAAATGGCCCTAAGCTCCAAGGATAGCTACTTTCATTTCCTGCCCCAGGTGTAAATGGTGCCCAACCAGCTCTAACAGCTACTGTTTGATAAATTACGCCAAATATGAACCAATAAAGAACTGCTGTGGCTAATGCATCTAAAGGTATGAATTGCGCTACAAAAACATCAGTAACATAAAGGTTTCCACTGGTTAGAGCCCCCGGTAGTGGACCTTGCGTAATAGATATAAGATTTACGGGCCAGTTAGTTAGAGCATTGCCACCAAATG
Organism: Candidatus Brockarchaeota archaeon; assembly: GCA_017601145.1. Taxonomy (GTDB): domain Archaea; phylum Thermoproteota; class EX4484-205; order EX4484-205; family JAAOZO01; genus JAAOZO01. The sequence continues at coordinate 996 of JAFNIV010000042.1, read as the reverse complement.
CTAAAGGCCAGAAATTAATTATTTGACCAGGTACTGCAAGTATTGCACCAACTACAAAACCTATCCAAAAAAGTTTTGTTAATTGAAGCCTAAAGTTAAATAGAATTGGAGTTCCAGATTCTTCTTGTACATAATACTTCATAAGGTAAACGTGAGGAGCTATTCCTGGGAAAGGCAACCTTTCAACTTCTACTAACGGCTTCCTTAAGAAGTAACCCCATATCGCCATTCCAACAAACTCTGCTAGCCCCCAAACGATCCAGAAAAGTATTGGAATAAGCCAAGGACCCAATTCATAAGTACCACCATACCAAAAAGCACTCATTACTTTAGGATCTTTAGGTGCAAGAAAAGAAGGAGCATTCTTGTAGAAAACTTCTTTGTATGTATCTGAGCATAAGCCAGAAGTAGCAAAGCCAATATTCCAGTTAGGGAGAGGTGTAGTAGTCCAATAACCGAAACCATATGCGGCATACATTCCACCTGCGGTTATAAAGCAGATTACAAAGAGGAGTGTAAGTTCTTGTTGCGTTAGTTTTAATCTTGGGGAAATCTTTCCTAACATATAAGTTATTAGTAACATCCAAAACCATGGAAGTGGGAAGATAAGTGGATAGTTCCACCATGCTCCGAAGCCTTGCATTATGACGTTAAGGAAATAACCAACTGGCGGGATTATTATAGCTGCGATTATTACCCAAGTTTTTAGTCCTGAAGGTTTAGCTACTTTTTCAATCGAATTCGTTTCACTCATCTTTCATCAAGAACTATACACATTATATAGACATAAAAACCTTTCCATAAAACTTAAATATAGAAAAAACAAAAATATATTTAAAAGTATTTTTATTTTTTTTAAGGTTTGAATATTAAAAAATTTTTAAACAATAGTTATATAAGTATAAAATAAAAGTAAAAAGAAAATGTTTTTTCAATAAATTATAATTATTTTTGAGTTTAAAATCTTAAAAAGAACTATTTTCATGGCGTAGAAAC
>JAFNIV010000041.1 GCA_017601145.1 Candidatus Brockarchaeota archaeon | reverse complement strand
TGACCGTGAAAGCTCCATGAGTGAGTAAAGGAGGCAACCTCGCAAGCTTCCATGAAACACCGCTCTCGTGAGAGACGGGTTGAACGAAACTTGGAAGCCCCATCCGTAAGGGTGGGGAGGAAGTCACGTAGACATAATCAAGAAAGATCAAGCACACTTTAACTATTCTTTTGATAATAGAGCAGCTATTGCTTCTCCAAGTGGGAATACTTTTCCATCATTAAAGTCTTGTACTCCACTTTCTCCTATGTTTATGAAGGAAACAAATGGAGTAGGAGCGTCTAAAGCCTTTTCAAGAATTACTGCTTTTGTAATGTTACTTATATTTGTTGGAGATATCCTTATTATTGATTTTGCCATATACGCTAAATGCTGTCCTCCTATGAAGCCATAGCCTATAGCTCCAAATGCACCTTCAATGTCTTCTATTGGTTTTCCAGCCTTAGCATTGCTTAGCAGTTCTTCTTTTTCTTTTAAACCAATTTTTTCACCAATTCCACTTTTAGTCCAAGTAGTTACTAAAACTACAGCTTCATACGAACTTGCAATTTTAAGTAGTGAGTTTATCTCTACTGATAACTTTCCTTGTAATTCTCTTGCCTTAGTTGCAAGGTAAGCCATAGGAACTTCAAGCAGCTGTGAATGGTAGTATGCAACCATAGAATCAACTATGATTACCTTTGGGCTCCAATCATTACTTTCAATATCTTCATCTAACGTCTTCGTTATGATTTTATGTTGTTCAGCCATAGAAGTTGCCCTATATAATTTAGTAGAGTTTATTCCTTTAGAGCATTTCCTTTTCTCAAGTATTTGCTTTAATCTTTCTTCTGCCCAACCCTGCTCAGTGTCTACCACTAAGGCTTCGCCTTCTTTACTTATAAAATCGGGAATTATTGACATCATCATAGTTGTCTTCCCAACTCCAGGTTTTCCATACACTAAGTTTAACGAACCAATCTTAAAGCCCCCAAGAAGTAAGTTGTTTAGTGCCTGAACACTAGTCTTTACTTTCATTAATTCTCACCTTCAAGCGATAGTATTTTCTTTCCTTTTTCACTTAGTGCAATTTTTATACCATCTTCTGTTTCTATAGGGGTCAAGTATCTTAACCTAATCATCTTGTTTATAACTACTGATGCATTCTTTCCATAATTTACGCTTAATTTTGTAGCAAGTTCGTTGAAACCAATTGGCTCCTTTGAAACCAACTTTATGAGTTCAAGGGCAACGTTTGCTCTGTTTCCAAAGTCTTGTTCAAGCAAACTTAAGACATAACTTAAGTTTTCTTCCTTTGACAAATACTCCTTGTAGTTTGAGCAGGAACTTTTTGCTCTAAACTCTTTAACTACTTGACCTTCTAATGAAAAAGTTGCAAACAGATCTTCATTGCAAGCTGAGTAAACATTAACCTTAAACTCTCTCGATATAATATTGTTATTAAACGTGAGGAACTCTTTTGTTTCAAGAACAACCTTAACTAAATCTTTGATAAATGGCGGTAAGTTTTCTTTATTAAGTGTTATTAGCATCAGTTTAAACCCAAGGTTAACTAAGTCTAGAAACTCGTAGAGAACTTGAAGTTTTGAAGTTGTACTAACCTTGTCTAACCTAAAGTAAAGTTCAGGATAGTTTATTGCTACTAAAGTAAGTTTTGGGTGCCAAAGTTCCTTTACTCTAATTAAAGTTAAAAGAGTAAGAAGAGTTGCAACGTCCTGAAGTTTTACATTCTCTAGGTTAAAAATTACGTCCTTGTTTATTAGCTTAGAAAAATCCAGATTTTCTCTTGCAGATAAGTTTTTATTAGCTTCCCTTAAAAGTATTTCAAGTCCATCAAACTCGTCTTCCGTTATCTCAGAGGACAATGCAGCAGCAGAGAGTTCTTCTGAGTCGCTGTAATTGTAAACCTTGTTTGAAGTTGAAAACTTTGCTTCACTTCGGCCCATAGCATAAACTAAAATTGTTAAAACTCTGTGTAGGTAAGATTGATCTTTACTAAAGTTCTTCAGAGGGTTTATTCTATACTTATTTAGGTCTATCGTTACAAGTTTGTTTAATTTACTGTTGGTAGGAGTAAGTTGACCAGTTCGATCGATTGCAACTATATTTAAGTTCATTTCTTTTGCCTTTTCTAGCAACATTACCGCTAACTCACAACAAGCTGGTCCTACGACTAAAATTCCATCTTCAAGTAGGCTCATAGAAAGTTTTAGGTCGTCGAACATCATTTTTTGCCACCTTTAGTTAAAAATATGAGACCGTCATCTTTGTTATACAAAATCAGATTTTCATTAAATGGTTCTAAGTTCTCAAAGCCAAGATATCTACTTAGTTTCTCTGAATGTCTTGGTACTGAGATTATTGTATCGCCTACTTCATTCTCATGAAAATCCTTTTGTATTAAAACTATGAGATCAACTTTAGTTCTTTTAATGCCATTAGCACCAACAAAAAATGTTGCTTTGTTTGGGAACAATTTACTTTTTACAAAATTGATAAGTTGATTTTTTCCCAATTCAATCCATCCATTTTTCTCGTTCACTTTCTTAAAATCGTAGAGGTTAATTTTCCCCTCTTGATCTAATATTAATAGTTTACCTCTGCTATAGCTACTTGGCACTTGAATCTTTTCTCTATCAAATGGTAGAGTAAGAGGAGGAGGGATAGACAAAGCCTTATCATAGATTTCGTTAAGAATTAGTTCGGTATCAACTTCTCCATCTTGCATTCTTTTGATACTTTTAGTTCTAAAGCTAGGGAAATTTTCAGAGTATTCATAAACTAGCTTAACATAGTTGTCTTTTTTATATGCAATGAATTTTGTTGTTCTAATTATTTGTTCATACAGGATTAAATCTTCTCTATGTACTATGCTTACTTCAAGGCTTTTTGCTTTTTCTTTGAGTATACTAACCTTTTTCTTAAGTTCTGATTCACTGTAAACTTTTTCTAATCTGGGAAAATTTGAAACAGCTATTAGTCTTCCAGTTGTATTTACTTTGTCATACGATACAAACAATGGAAGCATTGCTATGAAAAACGGAAGTGAAACTAATGAAATCCCAAGCCTAAATTCTGTCAAGCAGGCTATAGTATAAACTAAATTTGAGAACAATACCTTTTTGTATAAACTGTAATTTGAAGAATTGCTAAAGATTAAGGCACCCATCGTGGAAAGTGTTGGAAATAGAGAAAAGCCTTTTCGAGGGAAGATTGAATCTGCAATAGAATTTGTGACTACTCCCGCAACTATAGCAGTTGCTGCTTTCTTCAATACTTTGCTTAGTTTCATGAATTAAATGAAATAACTTGTAGAAATAACACTTTTGGGAAAAAAGTAATTTTTTTACAAAGTAAAAAGATTGTTACTTAGAAAAAGTTAGCCAAAAAATAGAAAAATGCATAGCAGGAATAATTTTCTAAAAAGAGTTTTTAACTCTATAAAGAATGCACTCGCGGTGATAGCATAATTGAGAAAAAATCAAAGATTTGATACAACTTGTGTGCATGGACATGAGTACAACGACCAAAAGCTAGGAGTATTTAAAGTGCCTATATTTGTAACATCTATCTTTGAACAACCAGAAAGAGAAACTGGAGAAACTAGAGTAACCGACAGAGGCACTGAACTAAAGTATTCAAGAGAAGAAAACCCAACAGTTAGAGCCTTAGAACATTCTCTTGCTAAGCTGGAAAGTGCTGAAGATTCTTTAGCATTCAACAGTGGCATGGCGGCTATATCAACCCTTTACTTTAGTTTTTTAGAAAATGGTTCAAAGATTATTATACCTCTTGAATCTTACAGCGTAACTATACAGTTAGCCGAAGAATTGTCAAAATTTGGAGTGAAAACTGAAAAAGTATGGCCAAGTACGGATAAAATTATTGAAGCCATAGACAGTAACACAAAGATTGTACTTTTAGAAACGATAACAAATCCTATGCTAAGAGTTGTAGATATAGACGAAATTTCAAAAGCATGCCAAGAGAGAAACATTCCTTTGGTTATAGATAATACGTTTGCTACCCCTATAATTTTTAAACCATTAAAGCATGGAGCTAAAGTTGTTGTACATAGTACTACAAAGTATATTGCAGGACATAACGATATTGTCGGTGGAGCTATAGTAACAGACAAAAAAACAATTTCAGAGAATCTTTGGGATTGGAGAAGAAAACTTGGAAACATAATGCAACCTCTGGAAGCCTTTTTAGCTTTAAGAGGTATTAGTACACTTTCTGTAAGATTTGAAAAAATATCTCGTAATGCTCTAGAAGTAGCAGAGTTTCTTAAGGAACATCCAAGAGTTCTTGAAGTTAGGTATCCTGGACTTAAAGACGATGAATACCATAGTATTGCTAACAAACTTTTTGAAAAGGATCTATATGGAGGAGTTGTAACTTTTAGAGTAAAGGATGGAAGAGAGGCTATTAAGGTTCTTAGGAAAGTAAACATCATAAAACCAGCCCCAAGCCTAGGAGGAGTTGAAAGCTTACTCACTTATCCAGTAATAAGTGCTGCAAAGCTTATTGCGCCTGAAGACCGAAAAAGGCTAGGTATAACAGAAGATGTTTTAAGATTGTCAATAGGATTAGAAGATGTAGAAGATTTAAAAGAAGACTTAGATCAAGCACTACAGTAAAATAAATTTAAGTAAATTTGTACTTTCTTATAGCTATCCTTAGTATTAATAAAAATTTTAAAGTATCTTTCCATAGAAAATACTAAAATGAGCTTGAAGATAGTTGTTCTGATTAAACAAGTTCCAGACATTACAAGAGTAAAATTTGATGCAGAAAGAGGTAGAATAGACAGAAGTTCTGCTGAAGCAGAAATAAACCCATTTGATTTAAACGCTTTAGAGGCCGCGGTACAGGTTAAGGAAAAGTTAGGGGGAACAGTTGTAGCTATAAGTATGGGTCCACAGAACGCTGCAGTAGCCTTAAGAGATGCTCTCGCTCGAGGTGCTGATGAAGCAATTTTACTGGAAGATAATAAATTTGCTGGAGCAGACACTTTAGCAACATCTTATACGCTAGCTGGTGCAATAAAAAAGCTTGGAAACTTCGATATTATTTTTTGTGGAGAAAAAACAGTTGATGGAGATACTGGACAAGTTGGAGCTGAAGTTGCAGAGTTTCTTCAAGTTCCGCATTTGTACTATGTTTCAAAAGTAAAAGAGGTTAAAGAAGATAAAATTGTTGTAGTATCAGAAATGGAAGAGGCCTCATACGTTGTAGAATGTGAATTCCCTGTGCTAGTAAGTGTTACAAAGGACGTTAATAAGCCAAGGCTTCCGACTTTAAGGGAAAAACTTAAGGCTATGAAAGCCGAGATAAAAATTTGGCATGCTGAAAACCTGACTGACATAATAAATTTAAGTAACGTTGGATATGCAGGGTCTCCAACTGTAGTAAGCAAAGTTGTAGTGCCAAAGGAAAAAGGAAGGGAAGGAAAGGTATTCAAGGAAATAAATGAGGGGATTAAAGTTGTTCTGGAAGAGTTAGCTAAAAAGGGGTTGATATAGATGCCATACAGGAAGATAATGATTCTTGCTGAACAAAGGGGAGGAAAAATTCATCCAATTTCTTTTGAACTTCTTGGTAAGGGTAGAGAAATTGCAAATAAACTAGGAGCTGAGCTTTCAGCAGTAATTTTGGGAAACAACATTGCCAGAGAAGATCTTATGGAACTAATCTACTATGGTGCAGACAAAGTTTACTCATACAATCATCCAGTATTTGAATATCCTGATGTAATTCAGTATAAGCATAATATTGTTAAATTAATCCAAGAAGAACGTCCAGAGATATTCCTTTTTGGAGCTACAAACTTTGGGAGGTCTTTAGCACCAAGAGTTGCAGCTTCTGTTAAAACAGGTTTAACAGCAGATTGCATAGATTTACAAGTGGATGAAAATGAGGAACTTATCCAGATACGCCCAGCGTTTGTTGGAAACATTTTAGCACATATAAAGACTAAAACAAGACCTATAATGAGTACTATAAGATATAACGTAATGAAGAAAAATGAGAGAAATTCTACAAGAGAAGGTATGATCGTAGAAATGAAAACTGAAATTGCTGAAACCAAAACACCAAGACTAATAGGAAAGGAAGGAGAGAAAAAAATAAACATTACAGATGCTAAGATTGTGGTTGCTGGCGGTAGAGGACTTGGATCACAAGAAGGATTCAAACTTCTCAAAGAACTAGCAGACCTTCTGGGAGGAGTAGTAGGAGCAAGTAGAGTTGCTGTAGATGAAGGATGGATTGGGAAAGAACATCAAGTTGGCTTTAGCGGGAATACAGTAAAACCAAGACTTTACATAGCATGTGGAATCTCAGGTGCACCTCAGCACCTTGCAGGAATGAAAGATTCTGAAATTATAGTTGCAATAAATTCCGACCCTTCAGCACCAATTCATAGGATTGCAGACTATAGCATCATAGGAGATCTTTATCAAGTCGTTCCATTAATGATAAAAGAGATAAAAGCTATCAGAGGGGAGTAAATGATGAAGGAAGTAGTGGAAAAGCTAGAAGAAATTGTTGAAAAAGATTTCATACTAACTAAAAAAGAGCTAATAGAAAGCTACCTTTTTGATGAAACAAGTATACCAGTAAGACCAAAACCAACATTAAACTGTATAGTAGTTAAGCCAGAAAATAGCGAACAAATATCAAGAATCCTAAAGTTAGCTAACGAAAAAAGAATTCCTGTTTATCCTAGAGGTGGAGGCACTGGTCTTGTTGGAGGAGCAGTCCCAACAAAAGATGGAATAGTAATTTCTTTAGAAAGAATGAAAAGAATTGAAGTTGATAGAGAAAATCTTATAGCAGTTGCTGAAGCTGGAGTAACTCTTGGAGAGCTTTTAAAGGTAGTAGAAGAAGCTGGGCTTTCTTTTCCACCGCATCCAGGGGATGAAGGAGCTCAAATTGGAGGACTTGTAGCTTGTAATGCTGGAGGTGCTAGGGCAGTAAAGCATGGAGTAATGAGGAACTTTGTTAAAGGAATAGAAGTAGTACTCCCAACAGGAGAAATTCTTAACCTTGGAGGGAAGCTCTTAAAAAATAACATGGGCTATAACTTAATGCACCTTATATTAGGAAGTGAAGGAACACTTGGAATAATTACAAAAGCAGTTATAAGACTATGCCCTAAAGCAGAGTACACATTAACTCTTGTTTTACCTTTTAACTCAAGACATGAAGCCTTAAGCACTGTTCCAACAATTTTAACAAAAGGCATATCACCACTTGCTCTAGAGTATGTTGAAAAAGAGCTAATGGAAAAATCTGCAATGCATTTAGGGGAAAAATGGAATATTGAAGGAAAAGTTTTTCTTGTTGTAATTTTGTCAGGCACGCAAAATGAAGTATACAATGAAGCAGAAAGAATAAACCAAATATGTAGTGAGAAAGGAGGTCTAGAAGTATACGTTGCTGAAAGACAAGATGAGCAAAACACAATACTAAAAATAAGGAGTAACATCTATACTGCATTAAAAGAGGAATCTGCAGACATTTTTGACACTACTGTTCCACCATCAAACATTGGAAAACTTGCAGACATGATAGATAAAATAGCAGAAAAATATTCAGCGTACATCCCAGTTTATGGTCATGCTGCAGACGGAAACTTACATGCTCATGTAATGAAGAAAGACATTGACAAGTATGAAAAAATAAAGTCTGAGATTTATGAGGCAACTATCAACCTTGGAGGTGTAATAACTGGAGAACATGGCATAGGAAAGATTAGAGTAAAAGAACTCTATAAATTTATGTCACCTAAGAGTATAGAACTAATGATTGGAATAAAAAAGCTTTTTGACCCAAACAACATATTAAATCCAGGTAATGTTTTAAGCATTGATGAAAACCAAGCATTGCGCACTGAACAGTAAAGTCTTTTTTAACTAAATTCAAGGTTAAGTGTTGCAGAAACAATGTTATAAAGAAAGCTTTTAGGAAGATGTTAGAGATTTTCGACTAAGAGCTATAGTCTTTAGGCTAGTAAGCAACTTACTTACATTTCTTCAAAATTTTGTTTAACTGATGATTTAGCTTCAGTTAAGAGTTTCCTTGCCATTCCTTCTTGGCAACTCTCTAGACAATGAACTTATTTTTTCTGATTTACCGATGTACGCAGAAGGATCGGCTTTTAGTTCTTTTGTATACTTTACTTCCATCACTTCAGCTTCTCTACCTATTATAGCTTCTTCACACTCAACGTATTCAACTTCAGCTTCTCTTTCGATGACAACTTTACCTCCAATGATTCTTTCAACTTCAGCTTCTTTCTCTACTATTACTTCGTTTCCAACTACAGTAGCCTCAACTATTGATTCCTTTCCAATTCTAACCTCTTCAAACAATAGTTCTTCAGCAATTGCCTTACCAGAAACTCTAAGTTTAGAGCCAGTAGCACTTTTTGCTTGTAGAGAGCCAGAGATGTTAAGTTCTTTTGTACTTATTTTTTCATTAACCTTAACAGAACCTGAAACATTAAGCATACTAGCTTTTATGTTACCATCTACACTTAAAGAACCACTAACTTTCACTTCTTCACTTTCTAACTCTTTAATTTTTGCTGAACCAGAAACTGATAGGTCTCTAACTTTAAGGGAACCTTCGATGCTAGCCGACCCACTTACATTTAGTTCTTTGCCTTCTGCTGAACCTTCTAGTTTTAACGAACCACTAGCAACAATTCTGCCAAACTTTATTGGTCCTGTAAGTTTTAGGCTTCCACCAAACTCAATATCTTCGATTTCTTGCATCTTTATCTCAAGTCTCCAACATGATGAAACTATTTAAAGTTAGCTCACAAAATGTTACTTATACTAAGACTTCATGGACTACAAAATTCAGTAGTTTATTAAGTTGATTTTTAGTTAGACTCAATAGCCCAAGTCTAATGGAAGTAATACTACATAGTAATCTGTTTCAGAAGGATTTCTTTCGAAGATAACAGTAACCCTACAAATTCGTTCTGGATTATTGCAGTTAACGCAGTAACCAAGAGTAGTGCATGGATTTTTTGTTCCTATTCTCTTATTGTTCATTACTGCAGCAAAATTTTTAGCTCTGTACAAAGCTTCATCAAGATTTTTTACAATTTTGTTTTTTCCTGCTACAACAATTACTTTCTTAGGACCAAAGATCATGGCAGCTACTCTATTCCCAACTCCGTCTATACAGACTAGTTTTCCATCGTAAGTTATTGCGTTAACGCTTGTCAAAAACACATCACAATTCATTTCTTCTTTTCTAACTTTATGGATATTTTGAGGAGTATCGTTGATCCAGTGGTGTACTAAAATATTTCCTCTTTTTCTTAGCTTTTCGATTATTCCTATTTCTCTTAAGGTAACAGATCCTCCAACACCAACCTTTT
>JAFNIV010000040.1 GCA_017601145.1 Candidatus Brockarchaeota archaeon | reverse complement strand
GGGTTGAAGACGTAAAAGAAGAAGTAAGGAAGAGAATTAAAGAACTTGAATCTACTGGACTTATTTTAGGTCCTTCGCATGCACTACAACCAGACGTACCTCTAGAAAACATAATTGCAATCTACGATGCTATAAGACAAGTATAAGGCAATACAGTTACTTTCTCTTTATCACCTTCCATAAGAAGTTCAATATGGTCTCTTATGGCAAAAATCTTTTAATCAAAAAGATTCAGCAGTTTCAAGTAAGAATAGTTTATGTTCAACATTTCGTACTTTCATTTATTTTTCTTTTTATCACAGTTTCTAAGTAAAGAACAAGCTCTATGCTTAAGCTTGTAAAAACAGTTATATTTTCCTAAGACATACGTTGTTTTATGAGACTTGTCTATCGTGAAATGAGAAAGGAAGATGTGGCAGAATGCATAAAAATTATTTTGACTTCTGAACCGTGGAAAACTTTGAGAACTACCGAGAAGGAGGCAAGGACAAGTTTGCTTGGAGGAATAAAAAGTGGAAAGACTATAGTAGCGAAGGTAGATAATAAAACTGTTGGGTTCATAGTATTTTATCCAAAGGGGGCTTTCCCACTTGGAGGCTATATTAAACTAATTGGAGTTCATAAAGACTTTAGAGGAATGGGAATTGGAAGAGAACTAATGAAAAGAGCAGAAAAAGAAATTTTTAATTATGCGAAAAATTCTTTCTTGCTTGTATCTTCTTTTAATAAGGCTGCTCAAAAATTTTATCGTTCGTTAGGTTACAAGAAAGTAGGAGAAATTCCAGATGCAATAATGAAAGGATATTCAGAAATAATCATGAGAAAGACGCTAGGTCCAATAAAGAGATTTTCTTAGACATTCTTGTTGAGCAAAAAAGATCTTGTGTACTTTATTAGATTGAAATTAGTTATTTAAAAAAATAATTTTTTTAAAAAATATGTTTTAGAAAAGTTTAAATAATTACTCAACTAAGAGAAAAAAGAGGTGAAAAATTGAAATGAGTAAAAAGTCAGCAAAAGTTTCGGTTCAATTGCTTGCTTTAATAGCAATAGTACTAATAGTAATCATAGGTGGAGTGGTTTTCGTTTTTGTTTCTCAAAAACCTCCTACGCCACATAAGGTAATTCCAGATACTCTAGTAATTGATACTCAAGAAGATATGGGCGAGCAAGTAGGTTTGTTTGGTTTATATGGTTATGGTTCAACTATTTGGGCTACATATCAACCACTGGTGTGGTATAACCTATCGAATCCAACGCAAGTTCTTCCTCTATTGGCAGAAAGATGGGACATCTCCTCTGATGGTATGACTTATACGTTTTACTTAAGAAAAGGAATAAAGTTTCACAATGGAGATCCATTTAACGCGTATGCGGTGTGGTGGAGCTATTATGCAAGTTGGATTTTGGGGCCATCTTGGATATGGTCTCTGTCTCTTAACATGAGTGGGGTAACAGCGGATGACTTAAATCATCTTACATCATTAGAAAATCCTCCACCTGAAGTTGTGAAAGTAGCGACAGATCCGCACAATGCAATTCAAGTCGTAGATGAATACACTATTAGATTTCATTTGATTAAACCGTACAGGTGGTTTCTTTCTAGTCTTGCAAGCGGAATCGGTTTAGTTTGTGATCCTTTACCAACAGTAAAACATGGTGGTATAGCGCCCTTACAATACAATCCATACACCTCTGCTAACTACACTGGTGACGGTACAGGCCCATACAAAGTTGTTGAGTTTGTTCCTCACGATCATATCATACTAGAAAAGGCAGAAAACTATTGGGGCAACAATCTTACTGGAGTAGAAGCAAAAATACTAAACGACACAGGGTATAGTCCTGGATTCATAAAGAGGTTTGTATGTAGGTATAGACCAGATCCATTAACCCGTGTAAACGATTTACGAACTGGCGCAGCACAAATAATAACTCTAGACCCTTCAGACTTCGGACTTGTGCAAGGAATAACAAACGTAACATTTCCAGACGAATGGCCTATAAATATACCTGCTCCAAACTTGGTTTTTGCTACCTTCAATACTGTAACTGGGCCAACTTCCAATAAACTTGTGAGACAAGCAATTGTTCATGCAATAAACTATTCCGCTATACTGGAAAAAGTATACCTTGGGCGAGGAACTACTGATGTCTTTGGACCGAATTGGATCGGGTTTCCATTTTACAATCCTGAAGGCTTGCATAACTATGAGTACAACATAACTTTAGCCAAGGAGCTATTAGCAAAGGCAGGTTATCCTGACGGTAAGGGTCTGCCACCTATTAAGATGGATCTTCCATCTGGATATAAATCATTAGAAGAAATAGCGTTAATCGTTCAATCTAACCTTGCAGATATTGGAATTCAGCTGGACATTGTACTTCAATCCCCAACTGTATTCTATTCTAGCTATTCACTACCAAATACACCATACAATTCTACTTGGCACCAAATTGGTCTTTGGGGTGTTTATTCTCCTGATTTCTATGCTCCGAACGACCTCATGAACACAATGTTATATGAAGAGCCAGAGAATGAAATGTTTAATCCTGCTGGATATTACAATCCTGAGGTAAATAAATTATTAGTGGATGCCATGTATACTCTAAACGATACCCAAATCAAAAATGATTACATAAAAGTATATAGATACATCTACGAAGATGTACCATACATATACTTCTGTCAAATGGACTTCGGGTATGTTTATTACATATCAACAAAGAATGTTGCGGGTATAAGGTATGACCCAACATGTACTGGTGTAACTACCTACCCTGTACTAAGTTTAATCCACTATGTAGACCAATAAAAATTAAACGAGGGAAAAGTCGTATATGCAGAATACTCGCTCAATAATATCCATAAATGAACTGGAGGTAGTATATAACACAATTTATGGGCAAGTAAGAGCCCTAAACAGAGTCTCTCTGTCAGTAGCTCAAGGTGAAGTATACGGGCTAGTGGGCGAAAGCGGTTGCGGTAAAAGCACGTTAGGCCTCAGTATTAGCAGTCTTTTACCAACTCCACCAGCTCGTATAAACTCAGGCAAAATTTTTTTTAAGGATTTTCCTATTACTGATTTGTCTGATGATGAGTTAATGAAAATTAGAGGCACTGGAATATTTATGATATTTCAATCTCCATTAAACTCACTTAATCCAGTGTTCAGAGTAGGTGACCAAATTGCTGAAGCAATACAAGTTAGGATACAAAGGGAAAATAAACATTTTAATCTTCAAGAAGTGTACAACTATGGTCCTATAGAAAATCAAGGATTTAAAAGTGCTTGGAATGAATCATTAAAGAAGTCAAGAAAAGGACTTAGAAACTGGAAAAATAGCGAAGTTATATCTGAAGTATTAAGTACCCTTGAAAGTGTACGTATTTCAGATCCTGAGCGAGTAGCAAATTCTTATCCCCATGAGCTTAGTGGAGGTATGCGCCAACGAGTAATGATAGCAATGGCTCTTTCTTTAAGACCCGAATTTCTGATTGCAGACGAACCTACGAGTGCTCTTGATGTAACTACGCAAGCTCAGATACTTAATAACATGAAAAGCTTGGTAGAAAAATATTCGACTTCAATTCTCTTCATTACTCATGACTTAGCCGTAGCTGCTAATATAAGTAATCGTGTAGGAGTGATGTATGCTGGTTCTATAGTAGAGGAAGCTTCTGTTTATAATTTGTTTAAAGAACCACTGCACCCTTATACCGTTGGATTGTTAAAATCTTTTCCTCAAGGTAATAAGAGAACAAACAAGCTATTCTCCATCAAGGGAGAAGTCCCGAACTTAGCTTCTTTGCCTCCTGGTTGTCCTTTTGCTCCAAGGTGTAGTCAAGCGAAACCTAAGTGTTATAATGATAGACCTCAACTAATCGAAGTGGAAAGAAACCGTAAAGTAGCATGTTTTCTTTATGAGTAAGTGAGTTAAATATGGAGATAGTTAATGTAACAAATTTAATAAAGGAATTTCCTTTAAGTCGAGGATTAACCGACATCTTGTCCAGAAAAAGAAAAACAATGCGGGTGCTAGATAATGTAAGTTTCTCCGTACTAGAGGGTGAGACATTAGGTCTCGTTGGCGAAAGTGGATCTGGAAAAACAACATTAGCTAGAATACTTTTAGGGTTAATAAAACCTACTTCTGGCAAAGTAATGTTTAAAGGAGAGGATATCTTCAATTTACGTAGACTTAATAAACTTGAAGTACATGCTGTTTTTCAAGACCCAGACTCTTCGCTTAATCCAATGATGCAAGTAAAAGATATTATAGCTGAACCTTTATTTAATACGAAAATGTCAAAAAAGGATGTTGACGAGAATGTAATAGAAATATTAAGTAAAGTTGGATTAACTAAAGAAATAGCAACTCGATATCCTTTTGAGCTAAGTGGTGGTCAAAAACAAAGAGTTGCAATTGCAAGAGCCCTGATAAAAAAACCTAAATTCATAGTGTTAGATGAACCTACAAGTGCTTTAGATGTTTCAATTCAAGCACAATTACTTAATTTGTTAATCGAACTTCAGGGAGAGTTTGGTTTAACGTATTTTTTTATTTCTCATAATATGAATGTAATTAGTTACATTAGTGACAGGATTGCCGTCATCTATGCGGGTCAATTAGTAGAACTTGGTACAGTAGATGAATTAATTAGTAATCCGCTTCATCCTTACACAAAGTTACTTTGGGCATGCGTTCCGCGTCCTGACCCGGAAACAAAAATATCTGTAAAGGATTTTGGAGAGGTACCAAGCCTTATTAACCCACCACCTGGTTGTAGATTCCATCCTAGATGTCCTTATGCCATGGAAATTTGCAAAAGTATTTCTCCGACTCTCGAAAAGCTTAATAACATTCATTTGGTTGCTTGTCATTTATTTAGTAGGAGATGACTCTATGAAATGTCCGTAACAACATTTGTTCTAAGAAGGCTTTTTATGTCTATATTTGTACTTCTTGGTGTAACTACTCTTACATTTATTATCTCTCGTGTTGTAGTACCAAATCCAGCTAGGGCTTGGATTGGACCTAAACCTAATCCTGATTTATTAAAGGCGTTAATGAAAAAATACCATTTTGATGAACCTCTTTATATGCAATATTTTTACTACGTTATTGGTCTGTTCACTGGAGATTGGGGAGTAGACCCGTATAGTTCAATTCCAATACTCACAGAAATACGTATGTACTTCCCGGTTACAATAGAACTAACTATATTAAGTAGCTTAATTTCAATACTTTTAGGTATTCCATTAGGTATTTTATCAGCAACTCATAGAGGTAAGACATGGGATAATGCTGTTAGATTAAGCTACCTTATCAGCACTTCTGTTCCAATATTCATAGTAGCACTTGTATTGCTTCTTTTATTAGGGTACTGGCTAAAGATATTTCCAGTTTCTGGCCAGCTTTCGCTAAATGTTGCAAGACCTCCTACAATAACTGGTTTAATAATGGTCGATGCCTTACTAACAGGTAACTTAAACGCTTTCATAGACAACCTGTATCACATGATATTGCCTTCTTTTACTTTGGCTTTGTCCTCATTTGGAATAATAACTAGACTTGTAAGATCTTCTATGATAGAAGTTCTAGAAATGGAATACACAAAGACAGCTAAAGTAAAGGGATTAAATAAAAACAAGATCTTTTACAAACATTGTTTAAGAAATGCACTTATTCCAACTGTAACAATTTTTGCTCTTCTTACAGCTTACTTTTTAGGTGGAAGTTTATTTATTGAGAATATATTCTCACTACCAGGAATGGGTAGGTATACTACACAAGCATTACTGATGTTCAACATACCTGCTGTAATGGGAACAACATTCTTATTTGCTTTAATCATTATTGTAATGAACTTCATAGCAGATGTTCTTTATGCCCTTCTAGATCCGCGAATTGCTCTTGAGTGATGAAAATATGAGTTCCAAAAATAAAGGGAAGATCAAAATTAGTACTTTCTACTTAAGGATAGTTAGAAGTATTTTGAAAGATCCTCTAGCTTTATTAGGTTTACTAATAGTTGTATGCTTTTTTTCAATTTCAATTCTTGTCGCACTTCTAGGCGATTACATATTGCCATATGATCCAATAAAAATGGACTTTTCTTCAATTCTTGTTCCACCTTCGTTAAATCATTTGTTTGGTACTGATCGTTACGGGAGGGATATATTTAGTAGAATCCTAGCGGCTGCTCCAACAGATGCTTTTGTTAGCGTTGAGGTTATAATCCTATCAGCAATAATCGGTATAGTGTTGGGGACTTTATCAGGGTTCGCGGGCAGAGCAATAGATGAGATTGTCATGCGATTAACTGATATCTTTTTTTCGTTTCCATCGATAATACTTGCAATTGCAATAGCAGCAGTATTAGGGCCAGGTGTAAGAAATGCTGCAATTGCTATTACTGCTACTTGGTGGCCGACGTACGTTAGGCTTGCTAGGGCAGAAACCCTTAGAATTAAGTCTTTAGAGTTTGTAGAAGCTGCTAAAGTTAGTAATCTGTCTAGTTATCAGATAGTGTTAAAGCATATTATCCCAAACATTCTTCCAACAATAATTACTTATGCTACCTTAGATCTAGGTGGAGTAATTCTAACTTATGCAGGGTTATCCTACTTTGGTCTTGGAGCTCAACCTCCTTTGCCTGAGTGGGGGTCAGAAGTGTTTGCAGGCCAAGACTACCTTGTAGTTGCGCCTTGGTGGCCAATTTTTCCTGGACTTGTAATTGCCATAGTTTCAATAGGTTTTGCATTATTGGGGGATGGGGTTCGAGATGCATTCTCAAAGCAATTTGTTTCCAAATAAAGTAGCACCGTAAAATCAGATAAAGTAACTCTACACACAGCGAAAAATCGGAGAGTCATCTCAAGAATAATAAAAATTGAAGGAGAACTTAAGAAGCCAAAAAAGAGCAAAGAAGCACGAGCTTAGAGAAGAATAAGCTTGTTATTTCAACTCCTAGTTCTATATAGTTAAGCCACAGAGACTAAAAAAGAAAATACCTCAATAACTATAAATATAACAAATATATAGTTTATACAGGTGAAAAATCTCAGAATTCAATGTAGTTTAAGTAAGCCTATTGACGGGTTAGCTATGTTTTCAGTTAAAGAAAAGAGAACATCATGGTAAATTGCTTTTTTGTGCAAAGAATGGACTTTCTGTTTTCCATTCATACGTTGGATCTCCAATGGCTACAGTTTTAGCTGAATAATTAATTCCGCTAGGAATTAAGAAATTGGTGATCTTCGGGGAAGTAAGTGCAATAAGACCTAAATTAAAGTTATACGAAATAGTGCTGACACTTAACTTTAATGAAAGTTAGTAAACCTCTGCTTGTTTGTCGCTAGAATTACTGGCCTTTTCTTTCACTCCAAGCATTAGTAGAAGACACGCTGTGAGTATGAACGTTCCCATGAGACTAAACATCGGTCTATATCCAAGAACTTGTGCTAGCGTTCCCATTGAAAGCGGAGCTAGTAAGCTTGCTACATTAGAAGAGGAGTTAAAAAGTCCCATAGCGAAGCCTCGCTTACTCTCATCAACTAGTTCAGAGGCAAGCGCTGAGCTTGCTCCTGAAAATGCTCCCCAGATAACACCGTAGAGACACATAGCAAGAACTGCTTCTCCAAAACCTTGGGCTAATGAATTTATAAACATATAAATACCACAGAGTATATACCCAATTAACACAACCCTTTTTCGTCCAATCTTGTCCGAGAGTGACCCAAAAAGGATGGTAGTGGGCAACTCGATCCAGCTAGTGAGGCTCAGAAGTAATGTGGCGGTTGTCATTCCAAGCTCAAGCTCAAAGGCATAGAACATGGGAATGTAAACATTCTTTACAAAGTCCGCCATGAAGAAGATCACACTTCCTAATAAGAACACTAAGAAGGATCCTTCCAAGCTCAAGATAGATCTTAGAATGGGTTTTCTCTCCTTAACTGTTGATCTTCTAACCTCTGTACTTTGATGACTTTCTTGAAACCCGAAGTATACTAGTAAAAAAGAAACAGCATACATAAGAAAGCATAAGACAAAGAGGTATTTTCCGCCGAGCTTTTCTACTATAAAGCCTGTAAATGCAACTGAGGTAGCCCAACCTAATGATGCAGCGGACCAAAAGGTTCCCATCGATTTACCCCGACTCTGAACTGAGGAAAGGTCTGCCAACAGTGCCATTGCTGCTGGGTATGATGCTGAGCCAATGAAGTTCGAGATGATAAGGACAATAGCGATTGTAAACTTGTCCCTCAAAAACGTTAGGATCAAGTAACCTATAGTGTAACCTATGGTTCCAAGTTCTACGAAGGACAGCTTTGTCATCATCATGTCCGAGAAGTAGCCCCATATTACTTGCCCCAGAAGGCTCACCATAGCTATAGATGCTAAGATAATGTTCACAAGATTTCCGTCAAATCCATTAGTCAAGAGATATAGTGGGATTCCTGGGACCAATAGTCCAGAAGCTGCCATGTATAAAACATTGTAGAGAAAGAGAATGATCAAAGGTCTAACATGCGTTTTTCTTTCCATATTAATCATCTCATTGATATTAGGGCCCTTAACTTAATCTAAGAACACTCAGATATAAAGCTTACTTGAAATATTTCTTATAAAATATCACATAAGACTTAGATAGAAGCTCTTCATACTTTAGTAGGTAAAGTTGTACCAAAGTTTGGATGAATTAAGAAAAAGAACTATATTTATTTTAGTACTTTAATAAGAATATTAAGGAGAAAAGTCTTCATTCTAGATTAAGAGACATGATGAAACTGAAGTTAAAATAACAGCGTGCAAAACTTCGAGATAGAGCGTGAATTAACAGAAAGAGTGAGCTAAGAGAAGTTTAGGAAATTTTATAATATAGCTTTGTAAAGTTTTGAGAAGTATATCCAAAATATACCTTGTTTGATCATTATGCTTATCTTTTGATGGAAACTTCAAAAATCCTTCAACAGAAATAGGATGTACAGCTCTGCCCCCAAGAGTTATGGAAATTTTATTTGCTAATTTCTTGATCCTGAATGCCTTTTTAACTAAGTTGGGATAATCTCTAGCCATAGCTATTGCATCAGGATACCCTAAGTAGTCTGGAGCAGCTAGAAGGAAAACGTGAAGAGAATGACTTTGTATGACATTGGCAAGAGCAATAGAAATTCTACATTTCATTGAAGAAAGCATAAAAATTATAGAAAAAATAGATATAAAAGAAGCTAAACCAACTTACAGTTGGAAACCTGGATTTAGAGTAGCTTTGACAGAAGCTCCAAGGGGAACCATTTACCATAGTTTAGAGTTGGAAGAGATGAACTCATAGAAGAATCAGATATATTAACTCCTACAGCCCATAACGCATACAACATAGAGAACGATTTAAAGGAAATGGTTCCAAAGATTTTAAGCTTAAAAAGCGAAGAAGAAGTAAAGAAAACAGTCAAAACCGTAAAACTTAAAGCTTTCAATGATTGTTTTCTAAGGGAGATGCCAATGGGTTCTGAGTTAAGTAGAGATAGATGATGTTTCATTCCTACTCAACCCTTCCCCCTCAATTATTTCATCGAGGGCTCTTTGGGGGAACCCTTCTCCCCGCATCTGAAGGTTCAATACTACTACAACGTCTCTATCTAAGATTATGTTACATTCTTCGCATTTCATTATCCTGCCCAGATAGGAAGCCATGCTTCCAGAACAGAGAGGGCAGGTTTTAGAAGAGTTTTTAGGATTAACATATTTTACTGGCAACCCGTTCCAGAGGAGCTTGTATTCAAGCATGAACTGGAATGTTCTTGCATTCCATTTTGATAGCTTGCGGTTCATTTTCTTTGAGTGGTTTAGAATCCTATACTTTATGTTCTTAAGTCTCTCCATGATTGCCCCGCAGTTCTTCTCCTTGAGCTCCTCCGCTATGCTGGTGGTTAGTTTATGCATGAAGTCCTTGGCTCTATTCTTCTCACGCCTTGAATATTTCTCTAGCAACCTCTTGGATGTTTCTGGCTTAAGCCTTGATAACCTCTGTATTCTCCTCCGCTTGTCCTCACAGACTCTATGGATGTGGTAGAGTTCTCTTAGGTCGTAGCATCTAATTTTGCTATCAATTATGGCTGTTATGTTTGTTAGGTTTACATCAAATGAAGCCCATTTATCCGCTTTAGGCTCAACATTCTTCTTAACTGTGATTGTCAGCTCCTTCTCAGTCATAAGTAGTCCACCAAGCCTATCAAAATCACTCGGGATCCAGTCGTACCTTCTTAAGTCAACCTCAAGATACCGCTTATTAGGCTCTATGCTTATCTTCAGTATACCATCTCTGAAGCTGAAGAGAGTACTCTTGATGTAGACTGTTCTCTTAGTTATCTCAGGCTTACTTTCAGCTCTCCCCCTATTATGTAGCGTTATCCAGCTCTTAACAAGCCCTATGACAGAGTTTATTGCTGAATCAACATAATGCTTTGAAAACCTCCAGTTTTTTAGCAACTCATCTCTAAGCTTCCTCCTATCCTCTCTACTGAGGCTTAGGTGAGCCTTCTTAGAAATTTTAACATGTGAGAATATCGCTTCTAAAGCTCTTTGCTTAACTTTGAAGTATTCTTCGATTAAATCCTTTGGAGCTTCTACTTGGATTCTATAGCTTTTAACTGCTTCCATAATCTTTCGACCTCACTCTTAGTGTTGGAAGCCTAACTGTTCTAATAATACCTTTCCTTTGCCATTTTCAAAGAGTCTTAAATGAGATGTTAAATATCTTTGTAACATCCTTTGGTCTAAGCAGTTCTTCAGACATCATTAAAGTAATCAACCTCTATTTAAATCTGTCTGTCTCGAAACTACTGTCAACGGCATACCAT
>JAFNIV010000003.1 GCA_017601145.1 Candidatus Brockarchaeota archaeon | reverse complement strand
TGACCGTGAAAGCTCCATGAGTGAGTAAAGGAGGCAACCTCGCAAGCTTCCATGAAACACCGCTCTCGTGAGAGACGGGTTGAACGAAACTTGGAAGCCCCATCCGTAAGGGTGGGGAGGAAGTCACCCATCTTAGTTATTTTTTGATGGTTAGTTGCAAAATAAAACCTAAGCTTTTTATTGTGCTTTTATAAAGAAAAAGAAATTTAAATTAAGTGCTTTTTAATGCTTCTTGCGCAATGCCGGGGTGGCTGAATTGGACAAAGCGCAGGCCTTGAGAGCCTGTGGCGCATTGCGCCGTGCAGGTTCGAGTCCTGCCCCCGGCGTTTTCGTACTTTCTAAATTACCCATTATTTATTAATAGGTCAGTTTATTAGCACATTACCTCCAAAAAAGTAAATAAATCTGAGTGTATGCTTTATTTTCCATGAGCAAGCGTGAGTTTAAGTTTTTAGAGCATACTTCTGATATTTATGTAGAGGGATGTGGTGAAAGTACGATTGATGCGATTGCTTCTTGCGTTGAAGGTATGCTTAATCTTTTGTTATCTAATCCCGAAAAAGTAGAGGAAAAAGAAGAAAGAGTGTTCGAAATAAGAGGAGTCGATTTACAGGAGCTTATATACCTTACTCTTGAACAAGTTCTTGTGTTTATTGATTCTGAAGGTTTTTTAAGTAAAAGTTTTTTTGGGCAAATCATCGAAAATAACGGCCAATACTTTCTGTCTGGTAAGCTAAAAGGAGAAAAGTTTGTCTTTGGAAAACATAAGCCAAAAACTAGCATAAAGGGAGTAACTTTCCATGAGCTAACAATAAGATTTTCTAATTCTAAAACTTGTATAAAAGTTCTTCTTGATATTTAATAATTATTCGTTAACTTAAAAAGTTTAATTCCTTTGATTGTTTTTGCTTTGCTCAACAAATTTACAACTACGTCAATAATTCTCTTAATTTTTAAAATAAGTTCCTTTTTAGAGTCCTTTTGTTTTAGAGAAGCAATTAGAAATTTAACAATTAAAACTCAATCTCATCGAATGCTAACCTTAATTTTTGTAATTGAAAAATAGAGAGAATTTCATTACTTTGGCTTGTAACTCAACTAGTTTAAATGGAAGGTAAAAATGTTTATCAGAACTTATTTTTTGCGAGGATAAGCTTTATTTATTCGATTTTATTTCATGCGCTGACGAAGGCGTAGAGTAAACAATGCCTAAATTCGGATACTCCATTGCTGCAAAAGTTCTAGAAAAAGAAGAAAACAATGTAGTAAAAGGTAGTTTACGTGAGGTTAGAATTTCCCCTAAAGATTCTATCGAGATCGCAAGGTGGTTGAAAGGTCTCAGTTTAGTCGATGCCCGAGAAAGGCTTCAAGCCGTTATTGAAAAGAAGATTTCCGTTCCTTATAAGAGGCATAATAAAAAAGTTCCGCACAGAAAAGACTTACTAAAGTATTATGCTGGTCGTTATCCTGTTAAAGCAGCTTCAAAAGTTTTGTCTTTAGTTCAAAGTATGATTTCAGAAGCGGAAAACAGAAACTTAGATATTGAAAAGTTAAGAATAATTCATGCTTCTGCTTATGGAGGCAGAAAAATAAAGAGATATATGCCTAGAGCTTTTGGGAGAGCTTCTCCAAGATTTAGTACTTTAACTCATTTTGAGTTAGTCGCTAAGGAGGTGAGTTAATCTTGGTGCTAAAAAAAGCGTATATTCAGGAAGCAAAGAAAAAGGTTCTAGTTGAAGAATTTCTCAAAGAGTATTTAAAGTCCGCAGGTTATTCCAGCATGAAAATAGTTGAAACACCTATAGGAACATCGATAACTTTAGTTGTCGGTAGGCCTGGTCAAGTAATCGGTCCAGGAGGAAAAAACATAAAAGAGCTCTCAGAGATTTTATCTCAAAGGTTTGGATTAAAGAACCCTCAAATTTCTGTGGTTGAATTAAAAGATCCATTTCTTGATCCATATGTAGTTGCTACAAGAATTGGAGAAGCAATAGAACGTGGAATAAAGTATAGGAGAGCAGTTAGGCTTTATCTACGCAGGATTCAAGCTGCTGGCGCTATAGGCGCAGAAATAAAGGTTCAAGGTAAGCTAACTACGGAAAGATCTAGGTTTGAAAAGTATAGATTTGGTTACTTACCGGCGGCTGGAGAACCAAAAGATAGGTTTGTAAGAGTTGCAACTGTTAGCATTCTAGTGCCTCAGGGGTTAATAGGAATTAAGGTAAAGATACTTCCTCCCGGAGTCAAGCTTTCAGATCAAATCGAAGTCGTAGAGCCACAAACTCAAGAAGTAACTTCAGAACAAAAAGTTTCACAGTCGCCTCAACAAGAAAATAAGCCTGAGATAGGTGAGAAAAATGAAAGCAAAAGTTAAGAAGTTAGTAGAACTTTCAGATGAAGACCTTGATAAGAGGCTAGAAGAACTTAGAGCAGAACTTGCTCGCTTAAAAACTAAACCAACTGCATCGACTGAAAACTTTAAAGCAATTAAAGAGGTTAAAAAAGAAATAGCAAGAGTTTTAACAATTAAAAATCTGAAATTAAAAGGTAAACTATAAAAATGAACGAGAATAGTAGTGTTTCTTTAATCCCTCTTGATTTTATTGGGTTAAACATTGAAGTTATCGAGTCTTCTAATAAATCTTTAATTGGACTCAAGGGTCTAGTCATAGGTGAAACAATGAAAACTTTTGTAGTCTTAACGGATAAAGGAAGGAAGATAATTCCAAAGGATGTTGCTAAATTTAAATTTATTACGAAAAATGGGAAGATTTTTGAGATCGAAGGGCGAAAACTATTAAAGAGGCCAGAAGATAGACTGTGGAGGTGCTGCTTCTGAGAATGAGTCAAAAGTTAGGCTTTCTAGAAGATCTTGGTCTTAGTGAGCCCTCTTCTGCATGTAATGATGTTAAATGTCCATTTCATGGAAAGGTTAAGGTTAGAGGCAGAGTAATTAAGGGTGAGGTTGTTAGTGATAAGATGGTTAGAAACGTTGTTGTACAGATTAACTATCTTCATTACATCAAAAAGTATAGGCGATACGAAAGAAGAAAGAGCAGAATTCCTGCGCATAATCCTCCTTGTATTGGGGCAAAAACTGGAGATCGTGTAGTAATAGGTGAGACTCGTCCTCTCTCGAAAACTGTTCATTTTGTTGTTTTAGGAAAGGTGAAATAAAATGGCATTAAAAAAATCCAGAGCTGTTTCTGCAAAGGGAATTTTAGAATATAGACTAAGAGGTGCCAGGGGTTTGCCACTAGGCTCAAGCTTAGTTTGCGCAGATAACAGTGGAGCTAAAAAACTTTCAGTGATCCAAGTGGTTCGATACGGAGGAAGACTAAGACGAATTCCATCTGCAAATGTTGGAAGCCTAGTTTCTGTTTCAGTTAAAGATGGACCACCAGACTTAAAAGGTCAAATCTTTTTCGCAATAGTAATAAGGCAAAAGTTTCCATTTAGAAGGAAAGAAGGGATAAGAATCTCTTTTGAAGATAATGCAGCTGTTTTAGTCACTAGAGAAGGTGACTTAAAAGGTACAGAAATTAGAGGTCCTGTTGCAAGAGAAGCTGCTGATATGTGGCCTAAACTTGCAGCAATGGCCTCGATAATAATCTAATCTAGTGGTCAAAATGTTGTACAGTAAAAAACCATCAAAACAAAGAAAAATGTTGTATAACTTACCACTACATAAGCGAAAGTTGCTAGTTAGGGCACATGTTGCTGATAGCATAAAAGAAAAATACAAAATTAAGGCAATTACGTTAAGAAAGAATGATGAAGTAGTGATAATAAAAGGAGACTATAAAGGAGTAAAAGGATTAGTTACAAAAGTAGATCGAAAGAAAGGCAAAATATATATTGAAGGTGTAACTCGCGAAAAAGCTGATGGTACAGTCCTTCCAATACCAATATCTCCCTCAAATGTTGTAGTAACAAAACTTGACCTTTCTGATAAAAAGAGAATAGGGGTGAGTCAGTAAAAATGGCTAAGAAAGGCGGTAGTAAGCATATTAAAGCAATTGCTGCACCAAGACTTTGGTCAATTCAAAGGAAATCCAAAGTTTTCGTAACCAAACCAATGCCCGGTCCTCACTCTCTTGAAACTTCAATTCCTCTTTTAGTTTTACTTCGAGACTTGTTAAAAGAAGTAAAAACTGTAAAAGAAGCAAAGAAAGTTGTGAAAGCTAAGAAAGTTCTAGTTGATGGTAAGATTGTAGTTGATGAAAAAAGGCCTATTGGCCTCATGGATGTTGTTTCGTTGCCCTCCTATGGAAAGTGTTACAGAATCACTGTTGATAGAAAGGGTAGGCTTAAACCACTTGAAATCCCAAAAGAAGAGGAAAACCTAAAGATCCTAAAAGTGGTTAAGAAAATGACAGTAGACAAAGATAGGCTTGGATTAACATTTCACGATGGTTCGTACCTTGAGTTAGGTTCTGAATTTCCAGTGAAGGTTGGTGATTCAGTACTTATTTCTCTTCCTGATCGAAAGGTCCTAGAGCTTTTACCTTTTTCTGTAGGTTCAACTTGTTTTGTTTTTTCTGGTTCTTCTTCTGGTACGGTTGGTAAGATAATAAAAATAGAACCTTCTTCTTTAAGGAGGAAGTCGATAGTTGAAGTTGAAACCGAAGATGGTAAAAAGATTGCAACTATAAAAGATTACGTTATCCCAATAGGGAAGGATAATGTTCCAAGGGTGAAGATGTTATGAATTCGTTAATTCAAGAAGTAAAAGAGAATCCAATGTTAAAGATAAAAGTCGAGAAAGTAGTTGTTAACATTGGAGTCGGAAAATCTGGTGAACCGCTAGAAAAAGCTAAAGCCGTTCTTTCTTTGATAACTGGTGTTAAAAAGGTTTCCGAAAGAAAGGCAAAAAAAACTATTAAAGAATTTGGAATAAGAAAAAAAGAACCAATAGCTGCAGTTGTGACTTTAAGAGGATCTTCTGCTAAAGAATTCTTAAACAAAGCCTTTAATGCAATTGGTAAAAAAATAAAATTTGATTCAATTTCCGGAAGAACACTATCGTTTGGAATAAAGGAACATATACTTTTACCTGGTGTAAAGTATGATCCAATGTATGGTATATTTGGAATGGACGTTTCCGTTACATTTGGAAGGCCTGGTTACAGAGTTTTATACAGGAGAAGAAGGAGAAGCAAAATAGGTAAATCAGCTAGAATAAACGAGGAAGATGTCTCAAAATACCTCTCTGAGGAATTTGGCGTTGAGGTGATAAAGTGATGGCAAAACTAAAGCCACCTAAGAAAAGAGTTTTTGGTAAAGCTGCACATCCTTGTATAAAGTGTGGCACTTATAATGCTGTTATAAAAGTTTATGGGTTGTACTATTGCAGACACTGTTTTAGAGAATTGGCCCCTTCTCTTGGTTTCAAGAAATACATGTAGGTGATAAAGATGACTCTAATGGATCCTCTCTCAAATGCTCTTGTTGCAATACAAAACGCTGAAGCCAGAAATAAGAAAAGTTGTGTAATTGCTCCTGGCTCAAACTTAATTGGGAATGTTCTAAGAGTGCTCCAGAAAAACGGCTACATAGGAGAATTCGAGTTCATAGATGACGGAAAGTCTGGAATGTTCAAAGTTCAACTTTTGGGCCGAATAACAAAATGTAGGTCTATCAGGCCCAGATTTAGTGTTAGGCGCGACGAGTATCTTGAATGGGAGCGTAAGCTTTTACCTGCATATAATGTTGGTGTAATTGTTGTTTCTACTCCAAAAGGAGTAATGTCTCATAAAGAAGCACAGCAACAAAACTTAGGAGGGAGGTTGCTCGCCTATGTATACTAAGGAAAAACAAATAAAAAGTGTAACTCTAAAAATTCCTGAAAACGTTAGCTTGAAAGTTGAAGGAAGTTCAGTTATTGTGAAAGGCAAGCTAGGAGAGCTTAAGAAAGACTTTTCGAAATCAAGAGTGTGGTTTGAACTAAAAAACAATGAGCTTACTATTTTCACTGATCAAAAAGGAAGAAGGGGTAAGGCCTTAATTGGTACTATTCGAAAAAAAATACTAAATGCGATAACGGGAGTCAATAAAAAATACATCGTGAGACTTAAAGTAGCTCATTCTCACTTCCCAATAACTGTTAAAGTTGATAAAGGTTTCATAAGGATTGAGAACTTTATGGGAGAAAAAAGTCCAAGACTTGTAAGAATTCCAAATGGTGTTGAAGTTCAAGCAAAAGAACAAGACATCATACTTAGCGGTCTTGATATCGATTCTGTAACACTTTTAGGTGGGATGTTGGAAAATGCAACAAAGGTAAAAGATAAGGATCAAAGAGTGTTTCTTGATGGAATATATATTCAGAGCAAAGGTTATGAATGATGAGGTGATTATTATGTCAAGTGGTACAAGTTTAAAAGAAGTTAAAAAGAAATTAAAACGGTTATTGAAAGAAAAGAAAAAAATACCTCGATTTGTAAGACAAGAAAGTTGGAGGTATGTTAGACTTAAGGAGTCATGGAGAAGACCAAAAGGCATAGACAATAAGATGCGCTTGGAAGTAAAAGGATGGCCAGCACGAGTTAAAATAGGCTATAGATCCCCTAAGGAAATTCGGGGTCTTCATCCATCAGGTTTAAAGCCCGTGCTTATCCAAAATAAGAATCAACTTTCTGAACTTGAAAAAATAAAAGACAAAGTGATTATTGTAATTTCATCTAAAGTTGGAAAAAAGAAAAAAAGAGAGATAACTGAAATGGCGAAACAGCTGGGTCTTAGAGTTTCCAATCCATATAGAGAAGAGGTGTTCGAGTAACAAATGAGTATAAAAACGGTAAAAAGGTTAGCTGCTTCAATTTTAAAAGTTGGTACCTCGAGAATTTGGCTTGATCCTGAAAGGCTTGAGGATTTAAAAACCACTCTAACAAGAGCAGAAGTTAGGAAATTGATAAAGGACGGAGCGATAAAAGTTAGACCAGCTTCAACTCCTTCGAGAGGTAGAAAAAAAGAGGTTAAACTCAAGAAATCTAAAGGAAGGCGGAGAGGTTATGGAAGTAGAAAGGGCAAAAAGGGCGCTAGGATGTCAAAGGCTCAAAGTTGGGTTGCAAAAATTAGAGCTCAAAGGAAGTTATTAAAAGAACTACGAAACAGTGGCAAAATAGATAGGTCTACTTATCGAGTACTATATCTTAAAGTAAAAGGTGACGCGTTTAGCTCAAAGAAAAATCTTCTAGACTATGTTAATAGCTTGATAGCGCAAGGTGAAGTTAACAAATGACTGGTATAAAGAGATTGGCTCTTAAGAGAAGAAGATTAAGACTAACTAACTATAGTTTGAGAAAGAGTTTGATTCTTTCTAAAAAGCCAAGATTGGTTGTAAGAATTTCAAATAGATATATCTACGCTGCATTAACTCTAAGTAAACCCGAAGGTGATTTCGTTTTAGCTAGTGCAAGTTCAAAGGAACTGAAGAAGTTTGGATGGGTTTTAAGTTTTAAGAATTTGTCTGCTGCCTATTTAACTGGTGTTTTACTTACTAAAAAAGCCTTAAAGAAAGAGCTAACAGAAGCTGTTTTAGATATCGGCCTTTCTTCCCCTACAAAGGGTAATCGAATTTTTGCTTTTGTAAAGGCATGTAATGATTTTGGTCTAAAAGTTCCGCTAGACGAATCTGTCACACCTGATGAAAATAGAATTAAGGGTGTACATATTGTTGGATATATGAAACAGTCTACGCAAGGCATTCAATTCTCAAAAGTTAAAGGAATTTTGAGTTCTCCAGACGACGTTGTTAAAATTTTTGAAAAAACTCTAGAAAAATTAAAGGAGGTTAAATAGTTATGTCCTCTAACGAAAACTCCGTATCGCAAGAAACATACGATGAAGGTCTTTCGTTAGTTAAAGCTGGTCAAATAAATACGATAGAAGAATACTTTGAGAGAGGATACAAGATTAGAGATCCACAAATTGTTGATCTTTTACTCTCAAAGCAAAGAGAAGAGCTTGTTGCGCTATCTCCTGTTCAAAAACAAACTGATGCTGGTGAGAAAACAAGGATAAGAGCAGTAGTGGTCATAGGCGACGAAGAAGGTCACGTTGGAGTTGGTTCTGGAAAAGCAACTCAAGTAAATGATGCTATAGCCAAAGCTTCAAGAAAAGCAAAATTAAGTATAGTTCCAGTTAGACGAGGTTGCGGCTCTTGGGAGTGTAAGTGCAATCAGCCTCATTCAATCCCGTTTAGAGTAGATGGAAAGGAAGGCTCAGTGAAAATAGAGCTATATCCTGCTCCGAAGGGATTAGGCTTGGTTGCAGGAGATACAATGAAGGTAGTTTTGAGACTTGCTGGTGTAAAGGATGTTTGGTCTAGGTCTGAAGGAGATACCTCAACTTCTATTTCTTCTGTGTTTGCAACTTATAAAGCACTAAAGAAAACTTATACTTTTATAACTCCGGAAGAATGGGGTGTTTAGCTAGATGGCTCAAGTTTCTGAAATTGAGGATAAAGTTGCTGACGCTAAGATGAAAGGGCTTATACTTGTGATTAGAACTAAAGGAGATCCTAATATAAGGAAGGATATGAAGTATACCCTCCATCTTTTAAGGTTAAAAAGAGTTCATTCTGCCTCTCTCTTAAAGCCAAGTCCAGAAGTCCTCGGTATGCTTCAAAAAGTAAAAGACTTAATTGTTTTTGGTGAAGTTGATGAAGATACTCTAGCTCTTCTACTCGAAAAAAGAGCAAGAATTTCCAGCAATATTAAACTAAATTTAGATTACTTAAATAAAAAGTTCGGAATGAGTAGCTTTAAGGAAGTTGCTAATAAGCTTATAACCGGTGAAATAGATAACTTAAAAGTTCTCGGTATAAAGCCTTTCTTCAGGCTTTCCCCCCCTTCTGGGGGCTATACAGTGAAATTGAAAAATAAAACGTTAAGGGGTAAGAAAAAAGTAGTAGGTAATATAGGCAAGCAAATAAACTCTCTTGCAAAGAGGATGATTTAAGTTGCGAGATAAAGAGAAAAGCTTATTTGTTTATTTTGTAAGGTGATCAATAATATGCCAACGGATCTAAGAAAAACTAGAAAGTATAGAGGAAGTAGAACTCATGGTTGGGGACAAGTGGGACAACATAGAGATTCTGGTATGAAAGGAGGTCATGGAAAAGCTGGAAGATGGGATCATAAATTCTTAATGTTTTATGGAAAAATAAAGGCAAAGAAAGGTTTTGTAAAAAAACCTCCTAGAAAGGAAGCAAAAACGATAAACCTAGGCGAATTAATCAAACTGAGCAGATATTTCAAACAAGAAGACCATAATATTATCATAAACCTGGCTAGTCTCGGATATGACAAGTTATTAGCAAAAGGTGTTGCTCCTCAAAATGTTCAAATAATTGTTCCTTCATGGTCAAAGAAAGCAGAAGAAAAGTTGATAAAAGTTGGTTCAGTAATTAAAAAGCCCTAGGTGTAATTTATGACTAGGTTTCTAGAAGTCACTGGGAAACTTGGAAGGTTTATTCCTGAAGTTTCTAAACCCAAGAGGAAACCTAGTTTAAATGAACGATTAATTTGGACTGCACTTGCATTAATAATTTATCTTATAATGGGTTTTATAGACCTTTATGGTATACCTTCTCAAACAGCTGATCCTCTTAGGCAGCTAAGAGTATTAATAGGTGGTGCCAGGGGGACGATAGAGGAACTCGGAATAGGTCCAATAATCACAGGAGGCTTAATACTACAATTACTGGTAGGTTCTGGAATAGTTTCTTATGATCAATCTGCTAGAGAAGACAGAGAGCTTTTTGCCGCTTCAAATAAGTTTTTCTCGCTTATCTTTGCCGCCTTAACTGCTACTCTATACGCTTTTGGAGGTACTTATGGCTCACTACCAATGAATACTAGAATAATAATCTTCTTCCAACTTACTTTTGCTTGTTTTATTCTCATTCTCCTAGATGAGATGCTACAGAAGGGTTGGGGCTTAGGTAGCGGAATAAGTTTGTTTATACTTGCGGGAGTAACAAAAGACATATTCTGGAAAACCTTTTCTCCTCTTGGCCCAATGCCCGACGGTTTTGTCTATGGATCAATTCTAGCTTTTGTACAGTCAGTTTTTTCCAAGAACTTTACTGTTTCATCCTTAATCATTAGAAAAAACGACCCAAACTTACCAACAATTTTTGAGCTAGCATCCACTGTAGTCTTGTTAATAGTATTGGTCTACTTAGACAAGATTAGCGTAGACGTTCCTATCTCTTCTTCAAGAGCAAGAGGATTTAGTGCGAAATATCCGATAAAGTTATTGTTTGTTTCAACAATGCCAATAATAATGGCTGCCGCAATTTTTACAAATGTTATGCTTTTGGCTTCTTATCTCCAGAACAACCCTAGCTTGTCAAGTTTTGGTCTAAAGAATTTCACTCTCGGACCAATTTACATTCGTGAAATAACGCTTGGTTCTATAGTTGGTCATCTAAATACTACTAGCAATCAACCAATAGATGGTCTGGTTTACTATACTGAACCACCAAGGAACATACTTACCGCTCTTTCAGACCCAGTAAGAAGCATCGTTTATATTGCAATTTATGTAGTTTTGGCGGTTATTTCTTCTGTCACTTGGGTTATCGTGTCTGGTATGGATTCTAAGTCTATTGCTGACCAACTTGTCCAGTCTGGAGTTGTACTTCCAGGTTTTAGGAGTTCCTCAAAAGCGATTCAAGTGGTAATCTCAGATTATTTAGATGCCGTTACTGTGTTTGGTGGTGCTTTAATCGGCCTCCTTGCTGGAATTGGTGACATACTTGGAGTTTATGGTGGTGGTGCTGGTTTGCTATTGTCTGTTGGCATAGTTTATGGAATTTATGAAATGATAGCAAGAGAGCAAATCGAACTTCTTTATCCAAGACTTAAGAAGTTCATACCCTGATAACTTTTTTATTAAAAATGTCGAAGTTTCTTTTATTGTTAAAGAATAAAGAAGCAAAAAATCTTTTTTAAACGCTACTAGATGTTTCTTCTAACAAATAATGTCTGATGGAAAAATAGCTATAGTGGTAGGTGTCTCTGGGGTTGGAAAGTCTACTTTATTAAGTAAAATGGTCAGTATAGCCACTTTAGAAAAAGTAAAACTCTCTGTAGTAAACATTGGTTCGATTATGTTTGGCATTGCTTTAAATAGGAACTTAGCAAAGAGTAGAGATGAGATTAGGATGTTAAACCTTAGCATCCAAGAAGAGCTAAGAAAGGCCTCCTACAGTAAATTAATCGCGCTAAAAAAGGTTAATGAATTCACAGTAATTGATACTCACTACTTAGTTAGGTCTAGAGGTGGGTACCTTATTGGACTCCCAAAAAGTTTGCTAGATTGTATACAACCTAATTTTTTTGCGATAGTAGAAGCTCCAATAAAAGATATAATGAAGAGAAGACATATGGATAAAACTAGAAATAGAGAAGAAGTTTCTCCTGATGAAATAGAAATCGAACAGTCCATAACTAGAAATTCGATATTCGTCCTAGCAGCGCTTTACAATGCAAACGTAGTTAGAGTAATAAATGAAGAAGGGAAAGTTGATGAAGCCGCAAGAAAGCTTTTTAATTTCTTAGTGAGGGGATAAAAGTTGGATCTGATGCAGCTCATTACAAGTCCTATCATACTTATTGCTGTAATTTCACTTATTAACGTAATACTCCAAACATTAATATCAAAAAAGTTCATGGATCCTAAAAAGCTTAAACAACTTAACGAAGAACTGAAAGAGTATACTTCTGCTCTTGATGCTGCGAAAAAGGCTGGTGATAAAAAACTCTTAAAGCAACTTGAAAAGAAAGAAAAATATATTAGCTCTCTACAAAGTGAGGTTACAAAAGCAACAACTTATCAAATGTTACTTTCCTTAGTGTTAACGCTTATTGTTTTCTACTTACTGAGTTATCTCTATAAGCCCCAAGTACCAGTAGCCTTTATTCCAACTTTTCTAATTTTTCCTTCTAAAGATTCCAATTTCGTAAGTTTAGATTACATACTTTGGTTTATGGTCTCTTCTATTTTCTTCTCTGTAATAGTTAGGAAGCTTCTAGGCATGAGTTAAAATGACAAAAGTTAAGATAATCCCAAATGGCCCAGTTATAATCTTTGGTGGGCTTCATGGAGTTGGGAAGTCAACTTATGCGAAGATGATATCGGAAAAATTTAAGCTTGATTATGTTTCTACGGGCACTATGTTTAGAAAACTTGCATCTGAAAAAGGTCTTTCACTAACTGAACTATCTCAACTCGCGTCAAAAGATCCTTCAATAGATAAGGTGATAGATGAGATGAGCAAGGAAAAGATCCTAGAGGGAAATGCAGTCTTTGATAGTTTATTGGCTCCTTTCTTGGCAAAAGATGTTGAATCTTTCAAAATTTATCTTTTTGCACCTATAGAAGTTAGAATAAGTAGAATATCTAACAGAGACTTAAAGCCAAACGAACAGTCTTGGAATGAAACTATTTTAAGAGAAAAACTTGAAATAAAAAGGTTCAAGAAATATTATGGTTTTGACCTCAATGATACTTCTTTTTACAACTTATTGCTTGATACTTCTTTGTTTGATGTCGAGGGTAACATTAAAATCTTAGAGGCTGCAGTAGGCGTCTATCTAGAAAGGAGGTGGAAAAATTGGCTCTAATCTCTGTTGGAAGGATATGTGTCAAAACTAAAGGAAGAGATGCAGGGAAAAAATGTGTCGTTGTTTCAATAATAAACGACAACTTCGTTCTGGTAACTGGACCAAAAAAACTAACTGGAGTTAGGAGAAGAAAAGTAAACATAAGACATCTTTCTCCCTTACCTAAGCACATTCGTTTGCCAAAGGATGCAAGCGATGATGTCGTGTTGTCTGCCCTTGAAAAGAACAACTTGGTCAACTATATGAAAGGTGAAGAAGTAATTGAATCAAAAAATGTTGAGGAAACCGAGGAAACTAATAGTTCTTAGTGATTCAGAAACTTCCTGGAATTATGGCTATAATCCTAATCAAAGACCACTAAGTGAACTATTGAGCGTGGGTTGTGTTGTGCTCGATAAGCATAGAGGGCCAACTAGTCATGAAGTAACTAGCGACCTGAAGAAGATCTTAAACCTAAGAAAAGCTGGACACACCGGGACCCTAGAAATTTAAGGGGACATCCCAACGTGTCCGGGGTTCTTGTTGTACTTCTTGAGAATTCTACCGGTTTAGTACAGTATCTTCACTTGTTTAGTAAGGAGTATGTTGGAGTAGGTGAGCTTCATTGTAATTTTTCAAAAGGAGAATTATTAGATTCTATGAAGCTTCTAACTGGAAAAATATACCAAAGACCTCCACTAAGATCTTCTGTAAGCCGAAGAGTAAGAGTTCGTGAAGTCTACTATTTCGATTTACTAGAAATAAAAGAAAGGAGATTTTTGTTTAAGGTTGGTACAGAATCTGGTACTTACGTAAGAAAGCTTATTCATGACTTAGGTTTAATCATGGGCTGCAGTGCTCATATGGTTGAACTTAGAAGAACAAAAGATGGCCCTTTCGATGAGTCGAGAGCAAAATCCTTGTGGGATATTTTAGTAGCAAAAAAACTACTCGACGAAGAGCATGATGAGTCTTTTATAAGGAAAGTAGTACTTCCCATAGAGCATGCCTTAGTTTACTTTCCCTCTGTGTATGTTAAGGATAGTGCTGTTTCTGCTTTATGTCACGGAGCCAATTTGGCAATTGGAGGCATTTCTTCGTTTGAGGAACCAATAAGTAAAGATGAAATAGTTGCTATAAAAACATTAAAAGGAGAACTTATTGGAATGGGCCGAGCGATAAGAAACTCACTAGAGTTAAAAACACTAAAAGAAGGATGGGCTATTAAAATAGAAAGAATAATAATGAGAAGAGACCTCTATCCAAAAATGTGGTAAAGTGAGAAGTCTCTTATGATCACTAGTAGATGCTAACAAATCCTGCTTAAAGATCAATACTTTCTTCTTATAATTGTAACTTTTCTTTTATACTAAAAAATTATAAATCAAATAATTAATGGCTTTTTTCATTCATTACTTTTGGTTAAATATCAACTTATGAATAAAAATGAATGAAAGAGGTTAGATTGTCCTTCTTGTCCACAACCATAGCTGATTTTAGTCTTTATACAGGCGCCGAGGGTGGGATTTGAACCCACGAGGCGCGTTAGCGCCACAAGCTTTCTGGAATTGAGCTCCAGGCTTGCCTAGTACCAAGCTCTAGAACCTCGGCACCAATTCACAAGCTATGAAAAACTTAAATTTATACTTTATGCTTTAGAGGTTAAGCTAAACTTATCTTATTTTCTTCTTCTCTTGTAACTATTCTTCCTGGAGCTCTAACTATTTCTTCTCCTATCTTTATTTTTCCATGAACAATTAACTGTCTTGCATGATGCAAGCTTTTAGCTAAACCTTTTGCAAACACTATCGATTGAAGTCTTCTTGATAAGACTGATCTTAAAGTTAAAGAAAGAACATCATCTAAAGTTGCATCTTCGTTAACTAAACTAAGCTTGTAAAGTCTTCTTATCAATTCTTTCTCCTTTGTAGATCTCTCTTCTGGTGGCAAGGCTAAGTAAGATCTTGCAGTTCTTCTCATTTTTCTAAGGATAGATGCCGCTAGATAAAGCTCTCTTTTTGACCTGAGTCCAAATTCTCCAACTAACTCAAGTTCCATGGCTATCCTTTCTTTGTCCCAAGGCTGCTTTGGTTTTACAATCTCACTCCTAATTCTTCTTGGATCTCCCACTTTAACTCACCCTACTTTTTTCCCCACCCTTTTCACTTTGGCCTTTTTGTTCAGAAATTGCCTTTCTAGCAACTCCAACTGTTCTTCCTTTTCTTCCCGTTGTTCTCGTATGTTGCCCTCTAACTTTTAAGCCTAAGGCATGTCTTATTCCTTTCCATGAATTTATTCTTTTCATTCTTTCTATATCCTCTCTAACTGAAAAGTCTACGTCTGACCCTACGAGGTGCAAGTTCTGGCCTGTTACTGGATCTCGTCTTCTATTAAGCATCCATTCCGGAATTCCATACTTCATCGGGTTTCTCATGGCATCTTCCAGCTTCGCAACTTCTTCTTCTGAAAGATAACCTATTCTTGTTTCAGTAGGTAACCCAAGAACTCTTACAATAGCGTTTGCAAAACTAACGCCTACTCCCTTTATCCTGCTAAGTCCATATATTATTTTTAGTTTTCCATCTAAGTCAATACCAGAAATCCTAACGATTGGTCTAAATTCCCTTTGTTCTGACATTCTTTTCACCTCATAACATAGTTCATTTTACATTCTTCTTCCTCTTCTTCCACCCGGTCTTCTCGTTGTATCGTGAGGTATTGGCGTAACATCTTCTATCCTCCCAATTATAAATCCACTTCTTGCTAATACTCTTATAGCTGATTGTGCTCCTGGACCTGGCGTCTTTGGTCCATGGCCCCCAACTCCTCTTACAAGAATGTGAATGTGTGTAATTTTCATTTTCTTTAGCTTTTCAGCAACGTCAAAAGCCGATCTCATAGCTGCATATTGACTAGGTTTTAACCGATCTGCTTTTACTTGCTGTCCGCCACTTGAAATGGCTAAAGTTTTCGAACCACTTAAGTCTGTGGCATGAACTATAGTATTATTAAAACTTGAATAAATGTGTACTACGGCCCATCTTTCTTCTCTTTTACTCATATGTAGTAGGTCAAAAGTTGACTTTCCTCTTTATAAATCCATCGTTGATTTAAAATAAAAAGTAATAGACTCCTTTTAAAGGTTTATTAACGTCTCAGAAGCTTTGCTTGAGACAAGCATGGATGTTGAAGTTCTAAAGAATGAACAAAATGTCCTCAAGTTTAGGTGGCATAACACAAACTCCTCTTTAGCCAATGCTCTCAGAAGAGTAATAATAAGTGAAGTTTCAACACTTGCTATAGAAGATGTGATCTTCTTCGAAAATGGAAGTCCAATGAGCGATGAGCAGATTGCTCATATTCTTGCGATGATTCCTTTAACATCCCCTCGTGGTAAATATTTTCCTCCAGATAAGTGTGAAGAAGCTGAGAAGGAAAGGAAAAAATGTAGAGTTGTTCTAACACTTGAGGCTAGAGCCGAAAAAGAACCGCTTTGGATAACTTCTTCTATGCTTATTTCTGAAGATGAGGAAGTTAAACCTGTAAATCCAAACATAAGGATTACAAAACTTCCACCTGGAAGATCAATAAAGTTAGAAGCTCACGCTGTGCTTGGAAAAGGTAAGACTCACGCAAAGTTTCAACCGGGGATAGCTTACTATAAATTTCAACCAGTTATAAAAATAGACTACAAACAATGTACTGCTTGTTCTATCTGTGTTACCTCTTGTCCGCGAGGTATTTTAAAAATGGAAAATAATAAAATCGTTGTAGTGAATCCTGACGAATGCTCCTTATGTGCACTCTGTAGTGATAAATGTCCAACAAGACCGAAGGCAATAGAGGCTTCTTATCTTAAAGATACTGTAATTTTTACCATAGAATCTAACGGAAATATGTCACCTATAGAAATAGTAGACGAAGCTATAAGTGTCTTTAAAGAAAAGTTCAATAATGTCAAATTAAAGGTGTTAGGTGCGGAAAAAGTTGCCAAGTAGAAGATTTTCAGAATCGAGAATAGCTCTTATAGCTAAAATTAGGAAGTATTCTAAAAACTCAAACTTCTGGAAAGCTATTGAAAAGTTTGCTCTAAAGTCAAGAAAAGCATTGCCAGAAGTTAACATAGATAAGCTTAATAGATTAACCTCTCCTAATGATACCATATTTGTTCCTGGAAAAGTTCTTGCGGGTGGAGGCACTTTAAGGCATCCCATTCAAGTTGCTGCGTTCTCTTTTTCTAAAGCAGCTATTAAAGCAATCATCCAAGGAGGAGGAAAAGTTATAAGCATAGAAAAACTACAAGAGCAAAATCCAAATGGTAGCAAGGTGAAAATAATTGTCTAGCTTAAGATTAGTTCCTAGAGAAAAACTTGTAGTAGATGGTAGTGGTCTGATTCTAGGGCGGCTTGCATCTAAGGTAGCTAAGTTACTTCTTGAAGGTTACGAAGTCTATGTAATAAATGCAGAAAAGGTTGTTATTTCGGGAAAAAGAGACTCAATCTTCAGAGAGTATGAAAAGTTTTTGAGGATAAAAAGTAAAGTGAATCCAAAGTACACTCCTAGACACTACCGCAGACCTGACAACTTATTTAGAGCTACTGTTAAAGGGATGCTTCCCAGGAAAAAACCCAAAGGAAAAGCTGCCTTTAGTCGGTTGAAAGTATTTATAGGCCACCCAGAAAAAATTGAGGGTAAAAAAATAGAAATTCAGGAAGCTTCTTCGGAAAGGCTAAAAAGTAGCTTCATAACATTAGGTGAACTGGCAAGAAGATTTGGCTGGAAGGAGGTGTAAAAAATAAATGCCTGCAGGAAGAAAGCTTCCATTGACAGTCTCTGCTTCCATAAAGACTTCTCGAGCTAATGCTACATTTAAACCAGGAAAGGGGACAATAAGAGTAAATTCTTTTAGCTTAAATGCTTGGGGTACAGAGTTGCAAAGACAGCTTGCGATTATACCTGTTAAGTTACTTCCTGACAAATTTAAAGACGTAGACGTAGAAATTAATGTTCGTGGTGGAGGTCCAATTTCACAAGCAAGAGCTGTTATGGTTGCGTTGGCTAGAGGAATTTCACGTTGGACGAGACTTTCTGGAGTAAAGAAGATACTTGAATCTTATGAAGAGCACATTCTTTCCGGTGATCCAAGGAGAACGGAACCGAAAAAATTTGGAGGGCCTGGTCCTAGAAGGAGGTTTCAAAAGAGTTATAGGTGATATACGTTATGATAGTACCAGTCAGATGTTTTACGTGCGGTAAAGTTATAGGCGATAAGTTCGATGAGTTTGTTGTAAGAGTTAGGGAAAAACATGAAGATCCTGAAAAGGTTTTAGACTCTCTTGGTTTGACTCGTATTTGTTGCAGACGTATGGTTATGTCTACATTTGAGTATATAGATGATATTACTGCTTTTGAGGAGGGCTTGAAAAGACAATGAGCGATAGTCTGAATACAGAAACTAAATTGCTAGTTCCTGCTTCTCAGTATATGCTTGCAGGTGTACATATAGGTACTACTGTTGCAACAAAAGAAATGAAAAGATTCGTAAAATTGAGGTCTGCGGACGGATTGAATATGCTCGATATTGAGAAGATAGATGAAAGATTAAAAGTTGCTGCTAAAGCAATAGCAAGAATCGAGCCAGCTAAAGTCATCGTTGTTTCAACAAAAGAGTATGGAACTAAGCCTGTTGAAAAATTTGCTCAATATACTGGTACTATTGCGATAACTAAGAGGTTCCCACCAGGGATTTTTTCGAATCCAAAAGTAAGTTACTATCGTCCAGCATCTCTTGTTTTTGTAGTTGATCCAAAAATAGATGATAAAGCAGTAAAGGAAGCCTCAATAGTGGGGATACCTGTAATTGCTCTTTGTGATACTGACAACTCTTGTTCGAACATAGACCTAATAATTCCTGCTAACAATAAAGGGCGTAAATCTTTAGCATTAGTTTTCTGGATTCTAGCTAGAGAAGTATGCCGGATCAATGGCATCATTGCTCCCGATGCTAACCTCCCAGAACCACCATCAGCTTTTGAGTACCCATTAGAAGAAGTTGAACCTGTTGAACAAGAATGAGTAAAAGAAACTCGTTACTTGCTGGAAGTTGGTATCCTTCTTCTAGAGAAGTTTTATTGAGAGAAATAGAGTCACTATTTCTTGGAGAACTTGGACCTAAAAAGTTACCTACATTAGGAAGCTTCAACGATAACTTAGTAGCGCT
Organism: Candidatus Brockarchaeota archaeon; assembly: GCA_017601145.1. Classification (GTDB taxonomy): domain Archaea; phylum Thermoproteota; class EX4484-205; order EX4484-205; family JAAOZO01; genus JAAOZO01. The sequence goes on along the minus strand of JAFNIV010000003.1, from coordinate 90,544 downwards.
AATTTCTCCCCATGCTGGTTATGTTTACTCCGGGCAAGCAGCGGCATGGAGCTACTATGAATTAGCCAAACATGGACCTAGAGATCTTGCAATAATAATTGGTCCCAATCATTCTGGTATTGGTTCTGGAATTTCAGCATCATCGCACAAAAAATGGGAGACACCTCTCGGAAGCTTGGAAGTTGACCTCGATTTTTCCAGGGAATTAGCTAAAATTTTTGAAAGTTTAGATTTCGACAACACAGCGCATGCAAGAGAGCATTCAATTGAAATTCAACTACCCTTTCTTCAATACATTTATGGTAGTTCGTTTAAAATAGTTCCAATATCCATCTGGCTTTATGATTTAAACTTATCGATAAAGCTTGGAGAATCAATTGCAAAAATAATTAAAGACTACAGCAGAAAAGCAATAATCATTGCTTCAAGTGATATGACCCACTATGTGCCCCAAGAAGTCGCAGAGGAAAGAGATAGGATCACTTTAGATGCAATTCTTTCCTTAGATGAATTTAAAACATGGAAAGTTGCAAGCGAACTTGAATCTTTATGCGGATTAGCTCCAGTAGTTTCTGTTATGCGTGCAGCAAAAATAATAGGTGCAAAGAGAGCTGAAGTTCTAAAGTACTATACTAGCGGAGATGTATCAGGAGAAAAAGATGCTGTGGTTGGATACAGCTCTGTTGCATTTAAGAAAAATTGATTAAAAGCTTTTCAACTTCGAGGTTTTTGGTAAGTCTTTTACATTCATTTAGATGCAAAAAGGGATATAAATGAAGCCTACTGGCAAAAATACCGGCAAGCGTCATCGTTAAAGCAGGAAGCCCACATTTACGAGCGGATATTTACTGAAAGATTGTCTAACTATTATTTTAAGTCTAAATTACTCACGCACTCGATTATAGAAAAAAGTTTATTAAAGATTAAAGAATATTTTTAAATCTTTGATCAGCTTTCTTTAGTTCATGTCGGGGCAATTCGCTATAGCAGAAGCTCCAACTAAAGTAATAATTTCAGGTGAGCACTCTGTTGTTTACGGCTATCCTGCACTTGTTATGGCTATTAATCTTAAAACAAAAGCCAAGGTTAAAGTTTTAACAGAAAACAAAATCTTTGTAAAGTCGATAAATTATGGTGAATTGGTTTTAGACGTAAAGTCTTCTTCTTTTTTTGGAAGTAAGGCTCTCCTCCCAGCAGCTCTAGTAGCAAAATCAATCTTATATGAAGAAGGCTATAATGGTGGTGTATCTATTGAAACTTACAACGAAGCCCCAAAATCTTCTGGTCTTGGATCCTCTGGTTCCACTTTTGTTTCAGTGGCAAGGGCAATCTATCTTGCGTTAGGGAAAGAACCCAGCTACAGCAAACTCTTTGAAAAAGCAATGATTGGCGAAAAAATGGTGCATCTAAATCCAAGTGGTGTTGATGTTGAGATTGCAATAAAGGGTGGTCTTTTAAAGTATGTAAAAGGTAAAGATTCTGAAAAAGTTGAACTAGAGTACAATTTACCACTATTGGTGATTAACAGTGGGTATGAAAGAAATACTGGCTTTATGGTGAAAAAATTTAAGGAAAGTTTAGAAAGTTCAGAGTACATGAAAAATTTATTGATCTACATCTCAAAGATAACTGAAGAAATAGAAAAAGCATTGAAGGAAGGAAACTTAAAATTAGCAGGAATTCTTTTAACTGCGAACCATCTTGCTTTGTCTATGTTTGGTGTCTCTAATGACAAGTTGGATGAAATTGTTAGTTTTTGTATATCTAATGGCGCATTCGGGGCAAAACTTACAGGAGCTGGAGGAGGCGGCGCCGTTATTGCACTTTCTGAAGAAGAAAGACTTAAAGTTCTTTCTGAAAATTTAAGTGCTCGTGGCATTAAAAGCTTCTTAGTTAAGAAAAGTGAGGAAGGTATAAAATGTTGGAAGGAGTAACTATAATCAAGCTTGGAGGAAGCGTAATAACTGACAAGTCTATTCCGTTTAAAATTCTTTATGATAACATAACCGAAATTGCTGAACAAATTGCTAAGTATGGAAAAAGAAACCTTTTACTAGTGCATGGAGGTGGTTCAGTAGGTCATTATCTAGTTGAGAAACTGAAGTTTAGTGAAAGCGAAACGCAAGACCCCAAAGCAATCTCAACTATAATATACGAAATGGATAATTTAACTCAAGCAATATCGAAAGTTTTTTTAGAGTTCAATATTCCTGTGGTAGCTCTTCAAACTCATTCTCTCGTTTTTTTAGGAGAAGATGGTATAGTCTTAAACCCAAAGTTTGTCTTGAATTGGTTAAGAAAGGGCTTAATTCCTATCTTAAAGGGAGATATAATACTTGGTTATGATGATTTAGCAAGAGTTATTTCAGGTGACATTCTTGTCTCAGAACTAGCTAAACTTAACGAAGTTAAGAGAGTCATTATGTGTTTTGATCAAGATGGAATTATAGGCAAAGATGGAAATGTTATAAGAAAACTAAGCCTAAGGTCGAACTTTGAAGAACTAATTTGGTCAACTAATAAATATGATGTTACTGGCGGCCTTAGAGCTAAGTTAAACGCTATGGCTCCCGTAGTAAGCTTAAAAAAAGAAGTTTATTTCATGAATCCCCAAAGAAATAGGTTACTTAATGCTCTTTTGGAAAAGGAATTTAAAGGGACTAAACTAATAGAGTGATTTTTAATGAAGATCTCTAACAGAAAGTATGAACACTTAAAAATCGCTACAAAATATCCTGAGAAAGATTACTACACTGGCTTTGAAGATGTCTTACTAGTTCATGAAGCTCTTTCTAACTTTAATTTTTCCGATATAGATACTTCTACATTTTTTATTGAAAAAAATATATCAATACCGCTATTAATCTCTTCAATGACAGGAGGTTTTAAAGAAGCTGAAAAAATAAACAGAAGGTTAGCAGAGGTCGCACAAAAGAATCTAATTCCTATTGGTGTTGGAAGCGTTAGGGTTGCCGTTGAAGAAAAAAAATTTCTTAAAAGTTATTCAATAGTTAGGGAAGTAGCTCCAGATGTTCCAGTTATATCAAACATAGGGATTCAGCAATTAATAGAGGGCGGTACCGATCTTGCAGAAAAAGCCGTAGAACTTATAGATGCTGATGCTTTGGCTATTCACCTGAATAAGCTTCAGGAACTAATAATGCCTGAAGGAGAACCTAATCAAAGTGGGGCAGTTGATGTATTGAAAGAAGTCGTACGAAAACTAAAAGTCAAAGTTATAATAAAGGAAACTGGTTGTGGAATATCGAAAGAGGTTGCGCTATTAGCAAGCCATCTAAAAATTAACTATATTGATGTTGGAGGTTCTGGAGGTACTAGTTTTGCAGTTATAGAAGGCTTGAGAGCAAAGAAAATAAGGGACATCGAAAAGTTAGAACTTTCAAAAAAGTTTTCTTTTTGGGGAATCCCGACAGCAATTAGCATTCTAGAAGCCAAGTCTGTTGAAAACGTAGAAGTAATTGCCTCTGGAGGCATAAGAAGTGGTCTAGACGTTGCAAAGAGCATAGTCCTAGGTTCTTGTTGTGCTGGAGTTGCCAGGCCCTTTCTTGAAGCTGCAATAAAGGGCCCAAAGTTTTTAGAAAAAACTATTAGCAAGTTTAATAAAGAATTAATGGCAACTATGTTTTTGGTTGGTGCTAGTAATATTAAAGAGTTAAAAGCAAAGCCTTACATTCTTACAGGAATAGTTAGAGATTGGGTCTTTCAGAGAGAGTTAACTCAAAGTTATAAATAAATGATTTTACCTTCTAGGTGAGAAACTTACAAAATGAGCTATGATGAAATAAGGAAGTTGGCGTTTCGCCTAGCTTTAGAAAATGCTTCCAAGTTTGGGAAAGCTAAACCTACTACTGTAATAGGGCATGTACTTGCCAGAGATCCAAGTTTAAAACAAATGCTAAAAGACGTGACTAAAATAGTAGATGAAGCTTGTCAAGAAGTTAATTCCATGTCTTTAGAACAAATCAAACTTAAGTTACAGGAGTCAGGCCCTCCTCCGCTCGTTAAAAAGGAACCTAAGAAGCATGAACTTGAGCTCCCACCAAATCCAGAAATTCAGGGCTACGTTTTAAGGTTTGCACCAAACCCTGACGGCCCCCTTACTTTAGGAAATGCTAGTCCTGCAATTTTATGTAGTTTCTTTGCAAATAAGTATAAAGGAAAGTTTATTTTGAGGTTTGAGGACACCTCCCCCTCTGTTAAACCCCCCTTACTAGAAGCTTATAACTGGGTTATTGAAGATTTAAAGTGGCTTGGCATTGTACCTGATGAAATTTATTATCAGTCAGACAGACTTGAAATATATTACGATTATGCGGAGAAATTAATTAAAATGGGGAACGCATACATATGTACATGCAAACCAGAGGATTTTAGAAAATATATAGCAAAGAAGCAACCTTGTCCTCATAGAGATCAAAGTGTAGAGACCAACCTAAAGCTTTGGAGTATGATGCTTGAAGGAAAATTTTCACCCGGTGAAGCCGTACTTAGAGTAAAAACTAATTTGAATCATCCTAATCCTGCTATTAGAGACTGGCCTGCTTTAAGGGTAGATCTTTCACCTCATCCAAGGGTAGGTAATAAATATAAGGTTTGGCCTTTGTACAACTGGTCTTGCGCTATAGATGATCATGAAATGGGAATAACTCATGTTATAAGAGGAAAAGAGCACACAATAAACGAAATAAGACAAGCCTTTGTTTTTAACTATTTTAAATGGAAAAAACCAATAACTGTGAATAATGGAAGAGTAAAATTGGAGGGTTCTGTGTTAAGTAAATCAAAAATCATTAAAGGAATTAAATCCAAAGAATTCTTAGGTCCAGATGATCCAAGGTTGGGAACTATTATGGCTATTAGACGAAGAGGTTTTAAACCAGAAGTGATTAAAAAGATAATTCTTGAACTTGGATTAAAACCAGTAGAAGCAACATTAAAGTGGGAGAATATATACGCACAAAATAGAGTTGCTATTGATAAATATACACCAAGGTTGTTTTTCGTTAAAGATCCTGTTAAAGTAGAGATTGGTAACTTTCCATCAATTGAAGAGGTCATCTTGCCAAATCATCCTGATAACAAGAATTTAGGTAGTAGAAGAATTAAGTTCTCAAAGAATGAGCAAATACTCATTGCAAACGATGATGCAAAAAATCTAAAGATGGGTGAAGAAATTAGGCTGATGAACCTCTTTAATATTATCGTCGAAGAAGAATTTAATGGAAAAGTAGTTAAGGCGAAATTCGTGAGTGCTGAAACCAAATCAAGGCAAACCTCTTTAAAATTGATTCAATGGGTTACTTCTAGTTCTTCTATGAAGACTAAAGTTTTGATGCCAAATGCTGAGTTTACGGATGGTCTAGCTGAAAACAATCTAAAAGCTTTAGCACTTGGTTCTGTAGTTCAATTTGTAAGATTTGGCTTTGTTAAAATAGAAAGATATAGCGACGATTATGCGTTGTGCATCTTCACCCATAATTAACTTCCCGTTATAAGCATTAAAAAGAAAAATTAAACTAATAAGTTAACTTGTTCTAGTAAGTTAGTAAGAAAGCTAAAGCTTTACTTGAAATGAGTTATCGAAAGCTTAAAGATGTTTCGAACAGTTGTTCAGTGATATGCGATCCAGAAGTCCAAAAGCTGAAATAAGATTCGCTAAAAAAGAAAAGCTCCAATAAGCATACTACATGTAGTAGAGCTCTGTTTACGTAATCAGAATTGTGGTAAAGCACCATAAAAGAACCGAAAAATCTCAGACTTTAGCATAAGAGGTCATGTTGTTCTTCTATTGTAATGTTTTAAACCTTTTTTCTTGTTATTTTTATGTTTTCAGCTCTTATTAAAAATAAAGCATAAACAAAAGGTTTATTATCCCCTTCTTTCGATCTCAAGTTCATAAAAATTAAAGGTGTAAAAGATTATGCCAAAGTATAAAACGACTGAAGAAATTCTAAAAATAGCTAACAAAAGAGAATATATAAGAGACATGGGAATAATTGCACATGTAGACCATGGAAAGACTACTCTAAGCGATAGCCTTTTAGCAGCATCAGGATTACTTTCCCCTTCTATGGCAGGTGAAGCTTTAGCATTAGACTACCTAAAGATAGAACAAGAAAGACAATTTACATACAAAGCTGCAAATGTATCGTTATATCATGAACTGAACGGAACACCATATCTTATAAATATGATAGACACTCCTGGACATATTGACTTCACTGGTTTCGTTACCAGAAGCTTAAGAGCGATCGATGGTGCTGTTGTAGTGGTCGACTCTGTGGAAGAAGTTATGGTTCAAACAGAAACTGTTACTAGACAAGCTCTTGAAGAGTATGTTAGACCTATACTTTTCATAAATAAAGTCGATAGGCTAATAAAAGAGTTAAAGTTATCTCCTCAAGAAATAGAATCAAAGTTTCTTCGTATAATAAGAGACTTTAACAAACTAATAGACCTTTATGCTCCCCTTGAGTTTAAAGATGCATGGAAAATTAATCCATTTAAAGGAAGCGTTGCTTTTGGCGCTGCAAAAGATAAATGGGGCCTTACTCTAGATATTGCAGCAAAAAAAGGAATAAAATTTAATGAAATCATATCAATATATGAAAAGGGTGAACAAGCAAGTTTAGCGCAAGAATTTCCAGTTCATGAGACGGTACTTAGTATGGTTGTAAATCATGTACCTCCTCCAATTCAAGCACAAAAATACAGAATTCCTAAAATTTGGCACGGTGACATAGATAGTGAAGTAGGAAAAGCAATGATGAATTGTGATCCAAATGGTCCAATCGTTATGGTAGCTTCTCATATTAGAGTTGATCCTCAAGCTGGAGTAGTCGCTACAGGAAGGCTGTTTTCTGGCACTGTCTATAGTGGGCAGGAAGTTTACTTAATAGGTGCAAAAACCAAGAATAGAGTGCAACAAGTTGGTCTGTACATGGGACCTTATAGAGAAGTAGTTGGTTCTTTACCTTCTGGAAATGTTCCAGCACTTCTAGGGCTTTCAGATGCAAGGGCTGGAGAAACGATATCTTCTATTTCTGGTGTCGTTCCATTTGAGAGCATAAAGTACGTTAGTGAACCAGTAGTAACGATAGCAATAGAACCCAAACATCCAAAGGACTTGCCTGCTCTAGTTAACGAGATGAGAAAGCTGAGCATTGAAGATCCAAACTTAAGAGTTCACATAAACGAACAAACAGGAGAGTATTTACTAAGTGGAATGGGTCAACTACATTTAGAAGTTGCTTTAACTTTTATAAAAGAGGCTGGATTAGAAGTCGTTACATCAAATCCTGTAGTAATATACAGAGAAAGTATTTTAGAGAAAGGAGGTCCTATACTAGTTAGATCTCCTAATGGCCACAACAAAGTTTCTATTGAAGTCCAACCTCTTGAGTTAGAAGTTCTACAGATGCTAAGTAGAGGCGAAATTACCGAATTCATGGACAACAAAGAAAGAGCAAAGCTACTTAGAGACGCAGGCTGGTCTGCTGATGACGCAAGAAACGTTTGGGCAATAAGTGAGAGCCTTAGCATTTTTGTTGATGCTACAAAGGGAGTTCAAAGACTAGAGCAAGTTAGTGGTTCAATGAGAATGGGTTTTATAGAAGCGATGTCCGAAGGTGTCTTGGCTAGAGAACCTGTAAGAGGCGTAAAGGTACGTTTGGTTGATGCTACAATACACGAAGACCCTGCTCATCATGGCCCAGGTCAAATAATCCCTGCAATCAAAAGAGGCATATACGCTGCTATGTTGCTTGCAAAACCTGTTTTACTGGAGCCAATACTTAGGATCGATGTTAGAATTCCAGTAGAACAAGTTGGGAACGTTACAAGAGTTATCAATCAAATTAGAGGAAAAGTTGTTTCAGTTGATCAAAAAGGTAACATGACCTATGTTATCGGCGAATTACCTGCTGCAGAGTCCTTTGGTCTTTCAGAAACTATGAGAAGCGCGACAGGAGGCAGAGCTTTTTGGGATACTTCGTTCCTTCGATGGGAGCCCGTTCCTTCTTCAATTGTCCAGAACGTAGTTGCAGAAATCAGAAAAAGAAAAGGACTGCCATCAGAGATTCCAAAATTATCAGATTTTATAGAGTAATTACCTTCCAAATTGAATATTTTTATTTAAAGTCGAAAATTTTTAGTATATTGTTTTGTATCGAAATAAGGTACAGACTAATATAGCATTGTCTAGAGAAAATCCAGGTTATTTTGTTTCTTTACTCTTATAATGGAATTATAGAAAAGTGAAAGTATACTTCTATTGAGTTGAGCTTTGTTTTATCACACTTCTCTGGCATCTAAGCTAAAAATTTAGACTAAAAAATATTGAATGGTATAGTTTTCTTTCGATTTTTTTATTTTTGTTGTGTCTGCTCTGCTAACACTAGTCTGTCCCAATCAACATATTTAGTTATTAAGTCTTTTAGCATTTGCTTTAATTGTCTTTGAGCTTCATCTTTCCCTAGTTGAGTAACATTCCACGTTACAAAAGGCGGATAAAACGAAGCTTCCTTAAACTTAGGTTTTCCTTCTTTCACTTCAAACTTGATATAACCTAATTCCCTAATGTAACAATTTTCGTTAGGGCAAAGAATGTCAATTTCATTTTGTTCCTTCTTTAGGAACAATAGTTTAAATTCGGATGCATTTTCTATGTACCTTCCGCAAGGACACTGCACTGTCATTTTTTCTCATCTGGCTAAAAGCTAGAAAAGATAAATAAAAATCTTTCCTAGGATCGTATTTTACTCAATATAAATTTATTTTTTTTAAGTAAAGCTTATAAGAGCTTTTGTCATTATACCGTGGAGGGAGAGTTAAGGTAAGGGGGTGAATGGTAAAATGTCTCAAGTACCAGCTGCTTTGGCTGGAACTCCAATTCTCGTTCTTAAAGAAGGTAGTACAAGATCAAAAGGAAAAGAAGCTCAAAGGAACAACTTTATGGCCGCTAAAACTATAGCTGAAGTTGTAAAAAGTTCTTTAGGTCCTCGTGGGATGGACAAAATGCTAGTCGATAGTCTAGGTGATATAACAATAACCAACGATGGTGCTACTATCCTAAAGGAAATGGAAGTTGAGCATCCAGCTGCAAAACTTATGGTAGAAGTTGCAAAGGCAACAGATCAAGAAGTTGGTGATGGAACTACTTCTGCAGTAATACTTGCAGGTGAATTGTTAAGAAAAGCAGAAGAGCTCTTAGACATGGATGTGCATCCAACTATTATTGCTGAAGGCTATAGAACGGCAGCAAATAAGGCCATAGAGATCCTAAGAGAAATTGCCGTAAAAGTTGATCCAAAGGACAAAGAAATGCTGAAGAAAATAGCAATAACTTCTTTAGTAAGCAAACTAGTAAAGGAGAACAGTGGACAACTTGCTGATCTAGTAGTAGATGCGGTATTAAAAGTAACTACAGAGCAAGATGGAAAGCTCGTTGCAAGAATAGATGACATAAAAGTAGAAAAGAAAGCTGGTGGTTCGATCGCAGAAACACAGCTAATTGAAGGAATAGCAATAGACAAGGAAGTCGTTCATTCAGGTATGCCCAAAAGAGTTCAGAATGCAAAAATTGCGTTAATTTCTAGTCCACTGGAAATTGAGAAAACAGAATTCGATGCAAAAATAAACATTGAAAGACCAGAACAAATAAAGGAATTCTTAGACGAAGAACAAAGAATTCTAAAAGAAATGGTTGATAAAATAAAAGCAACGGGTGCGAACGTAGTTCTATGTCAAAAAGGAATAGATGACGTTGCTCAATACTACCTGGCAAAAGCTGGAATTCTTGCTGTGAGGCGTGTAAAGGAATCTGATATGGAAAAAGCTTCAAAGGCAACAGGAGCTAGGATTGTTAGTACTCTTGACGAGCTATCTCCTGCTGACCTTGGAGAAGCTGAGCTTGTTGAAGAAAGGAAGCTAGGAGAGGACAAGTGGCTCTTCATAGAGAAATGCAAGAATCCTCATTCAGTAACTTTGCTCATAAGGGGAGGTACAGAAAAAGTAGTTGACGAAACAGATAGAGCATTACATGATTCAATAAGTGTGGTAAAAGATGTAGTTATGAATCCATATATCGTTGCTGGAGGAGGTGCACCAGAAGTAGAGCTTGCCTTAAGGATTAGAGACTTCTCTGAGAAAGTGCCAGGAAAAGAACAACTCGCAGTAAGAAAGTTTGCAGAAGCCTTAGAAGTGATTCCTTCAATACTTGCAGAAACTTCGGGGATGGATCCAATAGACACTTTAGCTGAACTAAGAAGAGTTCATGAAAATGGAAAGAAGTGGGTAGGAGTCAATGTTGTCCAGAGAAAAATCAGCGATATGTGGGAAGAAAACGTAATCGAACCAATGGTGGTAAAGCAACAGATTATAAAATCAGCAAGTGAAGCTGCAAGTATGATCATAAGAATCGATGATATCATTGCTGCTGGCAAGCCAAAGGAGAAACCATCTGCACCAAAACCTCCTGAGGAAGGCGGTGCAGGTCCTAGCGAGTTTGAGTAAAGCTTTTATACTTTTTTTCTCATTCTTTTTTTTGGTGCGGCCGTTGTCTAGTCTGGTAGGACTTCAGCCTCCCATTGTTTTTCAGGAGAACGCTGAAAGCCCGGGTTCAAATCTGATAAGTGAAAGTCCCGGCGGCCGCACTTTTTCTTTTAATTAATCAAGTGGTGGAGGGTTGTTTCTCTTATATTCGTTACTTTTCTTTAACCACTTCTTAAATTCCTCACTTATAGGGTACCTTTCGTAAAGGTCTTTTCTAATGCTTTCAAATGGCCTTACTGGCTTTTTAACATATGTTGCGGCTGTAAATACCTCTCCATTTTTTGATTCTGTAGCCACTTTTTCTATAATGTTTTTCCATTCTTTATCTCTAATTAAATGGTGGTCTATAATAACTTTCTTAACGTTTTTTGCAACAACTTTCATATTCTCAATTCCTTTTAATATGTCTTCTTCATTTACAGAAAAACCCGATAAATAAGTTGGAGGTCCTCCTAAGTAAATAATTTGTGGTTTTTCATCGATGATTGTTTTTAATGTTTTGCTGCTAATTGGTCCTTGTATGTCTGGAGAAAAAATGAATTTTTCTTCGTCTACAACAACTTCTACTATGTTCAGATATCCAAGCTCAGAATTTTCTTCTCCATGAGGTATACAGCCTATAATTTTCATCAATACGCCTTCTAGTTTTATTTCCTTGTTATCTCCAGTTATAACTTTTTTAGCAATTTTTTTCAAAAATTTTTGAAAATACCAACCTCTAACTTTCTGCGAATAGTTTATATAATTTTCTACATCCTTGACTATAACTACCTTATCTTTAAATATAACTTCACTCTCGTTTTTATCACTCCAAGTCCATAAATTGTCCTTTCTTTCAAATGGTGGTGTATAGTGATCGTAATGATAATGTGTTATTACTATAATATCTGATTTTTCGGAAATTTCTCTTAAATTTTTTCTCGAAATTTCTAGCGTACTGTATTCCAGAGGATGCGGAAACAATCCAAATCTAAATCCCAGAGCTGCACCAGGGTCAAGAAGTATCCTCACGTTCTCTGTGCTAACAAAAGTTGCCATACTTCTAACTCCAAAAGTCTCTGCTGCAATTGGTATAATCTTTATTTTGTTCATTGAGCTTCTTTTTTAGTCAGAAAGTCAAAGTTACGCTTAAAAACATTTTTATTCTCTATTTTAATGTAATTTTTATTGGGGCTATGATTTCACTGGCCTTTGAGCATAATGCTCTGGATCTTGAGTTATGAGCCCCCAAAACTTTAAATTTGTCTTTTTATCTTTGCTAGTCCCCTAAAACGTTGTCTTCTCCTGTCAGAGTTAGAAAAATAGACAAAGTAATTGTTATTGAATTTAATAAGAAGAAAATATTCTTAGACTGTAGGTCATTTAGAAAGGCAACTCCCGACCTTATTTTTATTTCTCATGCTCATAGCGATCACTTACTGAATTCTTCTCTTAACTTTAGAGTTATTTCTTCTGAAGAAACCAAATTTATGGTTTTAGCTAAAGGTAAAAAGTATAATTTTATTGACGATCTTAATTCTTATAAAAATGAGTTCGAATTGATAAAGGTAAATCACATACTCGGTTCAAGAGCCCTATTTGTAAAAAGTGATGGTGGCCTACTTTATACTGGAGATATAAATGATAAAGGGCTATTTGAAGTGGGAGTCTCAAATTTACCTAAAGTAAGTATTTTACTTATCGAAGCCACGTATGGACTTCCTCGTTTTTCATTTAGTTCTCCTAAGGATACTTTAAAAGAAGCAAAAGACTTAATTTTAGATCTGTTGAGAAAAGGGAAGAGCTTATTTATCTTAGGGTATCCTCTAGGCAAGTCACAACACCTGCAACTTTTCTTCGATAAATATTTTATCAACTTTGATAACTACGTTTATCCTTCTATAAGTTTATACAATGATATATATTCAATATTTAACTACAAGATACTACCAAAAATTCAAATAAACTTAAATTCTTTAACTAACCTAATTAATGGTAAGCCAAGTGTAATTTATTTACCTTTACACCTTGCCAAAAACAAAATTGTTCAAAATTTTAGGAAGCACAATTTTTCTCTAGTTGCTTTTAGTGGATGGGCCTTAGAAAGTAGCTTTAAAGAAAGTATTCAAGTGGATTATGCTTTTCCTGTGAGTGATCATGCTGATTACTTTGGCTTAATAAATATTGTAAAACAAGTAGATCCTGAAATTGTGTACGTTACTCATGGTTTTGTTGATTCTTTCTCAGCTTCGCTTCGAAAAGAAGGGTTCATGGCTTATCCTCTTTAATTTTTAAATATAGAGATCTTTTTTTAAGATTACAGTTTTTCTTAGGTCCTCTCCATTTTTATAGTAACTCTAAATTCTATAAATTATAGCTTTTTATATACTTCTACTAGGAGTTTATCGAAAAGTAGAACTATTTTTTGTTATATATAGCTTTATTACATCTTCAACTTACTTATTACATGCTACAGATATTACATTCTTTAGCTTTGTAATTAAATAAACTATTTTTATGATGTTGCTTTTTTATAAACTTCTAATGTTTTATAAGCAATTTCTCCCCAATTATATCTTTCTTTTGCAGTCTTATACCCCAATTCAGAGATTCTTTTTCTTAGACTTTCGTCAGAAAGTAAAGCTATAAGTCGTCTAGCTAGCTCCTCTGAATTATTAGGTGGAACTTTCAATCCATTTGTGCCATCCTCAATTATTTCAGATAATCCTCCTGTATCTGAAACTACTACTGGAAGCCTGTTTATCATTCCCTCAAGAGCCACAATTCCAAAAGGTTCATAAAGTGATGGAACAGCAAGTGCATCAGAAATTTTAAAAACTTTGTTTAGTTCATCATCACTTAAATAACCCGTGAAATATACTTTGTCATAAATCCCAAGCTCCCAAGCGATTTCTTTCATTCTATTTATTGCATAACCATCTCCAACAACAACTAGCTTTGCATTTATCCCCGACTTATGTACGTACGGCAATGCACCAATTAAAACATTAAGTCCTTTTTCATCTACTATTCTTCCTACAAAGAGAATTATCTTCTCAGAATCTTGAGCATATTTTCTCCTAAAGTTAGTATCAACTTCAACTGAAGGTGGTTCTGTTATTCCATTTGGAATAATATGAAGCTTATCTTCTGGCACATTAAAAAGCCAAACAACGTGTTCTTTCATGTATTTACTACAAACCACTATTTTTTCCGATTCGTACGTCCCCCAACCTTCTGTTTCATGGATTAGTCTTTGCATAGTTCCATGAATTCCATTTCTTCTTCCATACTCTGTAGAGTGCACACTATAGACAATAGGTCTTCCAATCATGTATTTTAGTCCAACGGCACTGGGTATAACCATCCAATCATGAGCGTGTATTATGTCAAAATTTCTTTTTTGCACTAGGTCTGTAGTATACTCCAGAATACTGTTATTCATTCCCATAACCCAATTAATAAAATCATAAGCTGGGTAATTGTAAGTTTCCACTCTATGTATAATTAACTTATCATTTTTCTTTTCAACTGTTGGCTCTCCAGGAAAAGAGGTTGTTATTACGTCTACTTCTGCTCCAATTTGCGAAAGTTGAAAAGATAGATTGTATGCATGAGTCGCTAGTCCTCCCACTTTCCTAGGAGGATATTCCCAAACAAGCATGAGTATCTTCATCACGCTAGAAAACACTCCTTACTTTGTTATCATTGATAAAAGAAAAGATATGCAATATTCTGCTTCTAAGTCTACTACTGCAATTTTTCTCGAATCAATTGAGTATTCGTTGGTGAGTGTTTTATATGTTCTTAAGTTATTTGTTAAAATTATGTCCGCTTTTTTTAGTAGATTCCTCTCTATATTTGCGATCGAGATTGACAATAAACTAAAAGAGTTGTTGCTTCTTTCTCTTTCTGAAGTTTGGATTATTGCTACCCAAGGAATTGAAAACTTACTACTAAGCATATAGGCTGATAAAAAGCTTATCCACTCAAAAGAAATTATTAAATCAACTTTTTCTCCTGCAATGATATTTACTCCTTCCCTGACATATTGTGTCGTTAAATAAGTTTCTAGAGCAAAAATAGAATAGAAAGTTCTTACAGGACTTCTTATCCTAGTAACTCTTATCGATTTTTCTACACTAGTTCTAACATTAAACTCATCATGAGTTAAAACGCTTACTAAAAATCCTCTTTTTAAAAGTTCGCTTGAAAAGAACTTTGTAATAGAAGAAGTCTTTCCTATTTCCTTTGGTGGATACTCTTCTGAGATTATGAGTACGCTCCTCATTTTCACGTATACAGTGAACTTGCCATTATTATTCCTAATCTAGTAACATAAACTTTGTGAATTTTTTCGTTCCCTTTCTTTGCTATATACTTCTTGTTTTCAAGAAATTCTAGTATTTTTTCAAGCTCTTCCGTATTGATTTCAACAATCTTCTTAAATTTCTCGATTTCCATAGCTCTTTCTTCATCAACAGCTCCTGCTTCATGAAGTTTAGAAAGAACAAAAAATTCTTTTGATACTTTTTCCATTTTTCTGATTTTAATCTTCCTTATTTTATCTTTATAAATCTTTATAATAATTGTTTTATGCTTCTTTAGATCAACAAAACACTAATGTTTGACATTTGCTTTAAAATAGGTCTCTATAAGAATAGATTTTTTTCCTTTGCTGTGCAGTACTGTTCATTAACTTTAAAATGTTAATAAACAAAACTACACAAAACTAAACGTCAATAAGGCACAGTCAAAATACTTTTTTTAGGACTTAAAATCTAATTTTCATTTCAAAGAGAAGCCAAAAAATAAAGTTTAAAAGTTGTTATTTTGTTTATTTTGCATTAAAGATGGCTGTACTTAGTCCAGGAGATTACTTAACATTGATAGCTCATATTAACGAAAGAGGCGAAACTGATGTCAACGAGTTATCCTCTAGCACTGGAGTTACAAAAAGAGATCTAGTTCGAGCTATAAAAGTACTTAAGAAAAACATGGCTGTCGATTTTTATGAAAACAAAATAAAATTAACGGAATTGGGTAAATTTGCACTAGAAAAGAAGGATATAAAAATAGTCTTTGGTTATGTCCCAGGTGAAAAAGTTCCAGATTATCTCTCATTTAAGTTCTTTTTAGGTGAAGGTTTGTTTTCTGGAGAAGTTGCAAGTTCGTACTCCGACTTCCTTGAAGTAATAAAGCGAATAGATACTAGAAGTATATTATTCCATCTTTACCGTGGAGACTTTGACAAGTGGTTTAGCGATGTCTTTAAAGATAAGAAACTTGCTAAAAAAATTGCTGCATTAAAGAATAAACTAATGGCTCCTAATAGGGTAAGAGATAGATTAATCAGAGTTCTAGAACAAAGACTCTCTGAGCTTAAAGAAGGGAAATGAACACGAGCAAGGAAGTTAATAAGACCATATCTTGGTTAGAAGTTTCATTTAAGGTTCCATCTGATTGGGAGTTAGTCGCCGATTCTGGAGGTATAACCGAAGCTTACATGAGAATAGACAGTCCCAGTAGTATAAAACTAGAGCTTAAATGGGAACGAGTTAAGAAGAAGATGCCTGATTTCTTCCCTTACTTAACTCTAGATAACTACATTAAGTCAATAACAAAGGACTCCAAGCAAAAAGTTAGTCCAAAAATTTTGGAAAAAGGAAATGCTAAAGTAAACGAACACAAAGCTGCTTTTTACAGATGGCAGCTTGGTTCTTCAAATTTTGTAACTATTTCTTGGTTTTGCGAACTTGAGAGTAAGATCTTCTTATTGCAGTACACTCTTGATGAGGGCGAAGATAAGTCAATTCTCCTACCCAAGATAGTGAAAAGTATTTCATGCCATACCAACGAAAGCTTCTATTCATATGAAATATTTAATGTTTCCTTCGAAATTCCAAAAGAATTTCATCTTTTAAAGAGAAACCTAGCAATTGGAAAAGCTGAGCTTCATTTTCTAAGTCAGGATTCAAAGGTTCTAATTATGTGGATCGGTTTAGCAAACTACCAAATTAAGAAATATGGCTTTCTTGGAAAGGTTGTTTCAAATCTAATGTCTGAAGCTGTGAAGGCTTGTGACAGTAGCTTTTCTTCGTTACTGAAAACAATGAAACCGACAGATAACTTTATATCTCTTGAAAAAATAAGTCATTCCTCCATACCAGTTCTAGGGAAAGCCACATTTCTTTCATTGGATGCAAAGTTTGATGAAATTTCTAATAAAATACTCTTAGTCGCATTTAAGACAAACAACCTTGAAAAAAAGGAAGTTGGAAGAAAAGTTTTTGCTAGTCTAAAAGGTAAGTAAAAGCCAAGTAAAATTTTTAAATTCCCTTTTCACTAAAAGTTTTAATAAGAGAGTAGGATCAGCATTAACTATGTGGCCTTTTAAGAAAAAGGAAAAGACAGTATCAAGAGAAAGGTTTTTGAATGCTATACCAATAAGAAATCCTATTATTAAATGGGAGACTTCAGATGACAACACTGTTACTTTAATAATCTCTAGAAGTCCTGATGCTGTTTCAACTTTCGTGCAAAAAATGTTCACTCTTCCAGGTGAAAAAAAAGTAAAATTAGATGAAATAGGAAGTAAAGTTTGGTTAAAAGTGGATGGAAAATCTAATATGCAGGACTTGATAAAATGGTTTTCAGAAGAATTTCGAGTAGCACAAAGAGAAGCAGAAGTTTCTTTAAGCTTATTTTTTAAAGAACTTTCAAAGAGAGGATTCTTAACATTACTTGTTCCATTACCAAGTCCGGGAACTCCTGAAGCAATCGAAGAAATAGAAGAACTAAAGTCCCAATTAAAGGCTGTTGAAAAAGAATTCAAAAAAGGAAAAATAAATGAAGAGCAATTTAATCAGATAAAGAAAACTTTAGAAGAAAAAATAGAGTATCTAAAGGGTATACCTGAACAAAAATAAAGTTCTTAACTCAGGTATCCTGTTATGACTATGCCCTTCCCCCTCTCGATATTAAACGTATAGTATACTGGGTTTGTTGCAGTCCATCTCATTTTTCTTACGTAGAGAGTTCTCTTTACTTGATTTCCAACTTTTGCTAGTCCTAAAACTATTATTCCTGAAGCTAAGAACTCTTCAACTCCAAACCTGCTGATTGAATTTTCTCCAGTAGGTACTTCTGATGTTATTAAATTGGTGGTTTTAATATCGTCTTCAATCGAAAATATTAGGCTTCTTATGTATTCTCTAGTCCAAGTAACTTCAGTGGTGCTCATAGTAACTAGAGGTGCAACTGGATCTATAACTAACCTTTTTGCATTTATTGTTTTCTGAATTTTTGAAAGTTCACTGACAATATTCTTTACTATTACATCCATTTCCTTTCCCCACATTTTAGCTGCAAAATATTGCCTAACTGGAACTATTACCAACTTTCTTTCAGCAACCAGCTGCTGTAAGTCCCACCCAAATCTTCGTGTGTCTGCAATTAATGCTTCAGGTCTTTCATCAATAGTTACATAAATTCCAGGTTCAGAATTCTTAGCGCCATGAATTAAGAACTGAAGAGAAAATATTGTTTTTCCAGTTCCAGTTTCTCCTGCTACTAAGTATGTTTTTCCTTTTTCAAAGCCACCTTCAGTAATCTTATCTAGTTCTGGGACGCCAGTTGGAACTCTTCTACTAACTATTGTGCTCTTTACCGGTGCTCCACAATTTGGGCAAAACTTATAGTAAGAGTGAATTGGCGCTCCACATACCTCGCATTTAATAAACTCACTACTGCTCAAGTTTTTCTAGAAAACTAGAATAAGTACATATTTATATACTTGTCTCTATCTTATTCTTGCATTATATTTTTGTCATTAATATTTTACTTTATCAAGTAATAACTTTTACTTAAAGGACGGTAACTTTCTAATAATTAAAACTCTTAATACTTTTTTCCAATAGAATGTTAAGCTTATCAGAAGCTTTTTATCATGTTAAGCGAAAACCTGACTTTTAAAATTCATTTTGAAAGGGGTATTCTTCTGTTTTGGTTACAGTTTAGACATCTTATTGTTATGTACTTCTTTTTATTTCCTCTAATTCTTATTCTTGCAGTTTCTCCTGGTATAATAAGTTCTTTACAGTTTTTACAATAAAAGTATCTTTTAAAAACAGAGAAGTTTCTTAAGTTATATTTTTTCCAAATCTTAAGACATAGTTCTAAAACTTTTTTTCTGTCCTCATAATTTATCTCACTGTTGTTTATGACAAAGTTAATTAAATTCTTTATTCTTTTTTTAGCGATTTTTTGGAGTTCCTTCTTTCCTTTCTTCATCGTAATTTCTCTGTAAAACTAACTATAACTAAACAAAAAGTGAGCGCAACAAGTGTAGCTTCTATTGACTTTATATTCACATATGGATTTTGAGCTAGTGATTGCTCGCTCTCTTCATCGTATTTCATGGAAACTTGAAGCCCCCAACTTGACTAAATTGACGTTGTACTTCATACAAGTTTATAGCTGAGTCACCTTATATTTTTTTCGTTGAAGAATTATCTACTTGATGTCTTGAAGTTTATTGAAGATTGTTTTTAGTAGTTTATTCTTATACTTAGCCAGACGTGAACCTCATCCTTCCAAGCTTCCACGTCCTCGATCTCAAGATCGTCAACGCTTACATTTAACTTATAGCCCAAGACCCGTTCTGCCAGACCTTCCTTTATCAAATTATTGGTTAAAGAATCTAGAAACTCCTTTATATTCGAGAAAAAGTGATGAACAACTTCGATAAGTATCTTGCTGGCACGATGGGATTCCAATTCGCAAAGTAGACAGATCTCTGGAATGAATACTACCTTTTTACCTTTCATAGCTTCCCTAACCCTAGGATCCTCGCCAAACTTCTCAGCGATTTTTTTCATCAGTTCCTCTAGTTCGCTTTCCACTTTTTCCATCGGATCCCGATACTGCATGCTGGCCGAGGAGACGGAATCAGTCAATTGAACCACAACGAAATCCACTTTGGTACTTCCCTGAAGGAGTGTCACGTCGAATAGGTGTTGAGCCAGATTATCAATACCCTTAGGACTGCTTACAAATGCGGTGACAGTATAGATAATCCCCTCCTTTCTCTCTCTTGCCAGAATCCAAACGCCGCATTCTTTAACGCTTTCACTCCACCTTTTGCTAACATACTTCTCACAATTCCTTCCCACATCCTTGAATTCCTCACCCCAATACCAGACAGTAACACCTTGCTCCCTTCCCTCCCCTTCCCTTGTGTTCATTCACCAATTCTATTCGAGTAAGACCTATTTATATGCTCCGATACTGATGCTACAATTATTCTGGAGTACATAAGAAAAGAGTTTTTATTCTAGCTCGATTTTTAAAGTAGTATGCCTAGAAAAGGATGGTGCGGCTTTGATTGCAAGGGATGCCCGTATTTTCATAAGCTCTGCCGCGGCTGCTCCTTTAAAATGTGCCTCGTAGCACAATGCCAGAGGGGTTTCCAATATACTGGAATAACCTATCCCAAGTCCTTCTGCAGGCTCAGGCCTTATTGCCCGATTAAAACAGCAAATAGACCCTCTGTGCAAATGTCTTCATTAAGCGAAAAGTCTATGGCCAAAATCGGTTTTGAAAGATTCATTCCTCAAATCGATATCAGTGATAAAAAGTCGTGGTTCTGGAGGCATGGAGTAGAATTGCCAGAAATATTTGTTCCTCTTTGGCAACTACTGGTTAACGAAACCCTCCTTGCAGAAGTCTCCTCAAAAGGCCTGCATGACTTCTTAGGGTTTAACGGAAGGATTTTCCTGTCTATGGTTATGCCTGATGAGCTTATCGATAAGCTTAGGCTAGAGGATTACTTCAAGCTGATTAACGACCTTAGACCTGACGCTACGATAATACCTGACAACTACACATATGTCGATGACCCGCTTTTTCTATCTTGGTCTCAGACGGTTAAACTTATTTCCTTTGCGAATGACTTCCTCAAGCTAGATATTCCATTGATAGGCATGGTTAAGGGCGCTAACCACCTTCAAATCGACTGGGCCATCAAGAAGCAGGTTGAGATGGGCTACGTTTCGTTCGCTATGCCCGCGAGGGAACTGTTGGAGGATAACCTGCTCGAAGACCTTTTACCTGGGGCCATTATGAGCCTTCGACGGGTCTCGAAAAGGACAAGAAGGGATCTTGAGTTGCTGATCTATGGCGTTGGCCACAGGCTTAGGCATAAGGAGATAAATAGCTACAGCAACCTCTCCTGGTTCCTAGAGGCTAAACAAGGACACTACTTTAAAGGAGGAAAATTGCACAGCTTCAAAGATCCAGAAATCAGATTTGAGGAGTGCACTTGTGAAGCATGTGGAGGGATGATGCCGCAGGAATTGATCGACCTGATGCTAAGCGATAAGGAGCTGGGTCTCAAGACACTTGCTCTCCACAATCTGCTCGACATGAATGAAGCTTTAAAGAGAGGAAGATAAATGGGCGGGGGTTCTAGGGTTAAGCAGTATGAAAGAAGGTTTTATGAGGGAGAACAAGTACGAGGGGAGAGAGAAGAAGAGTCTTTTCATGTCTTAAGGACTTTTGAGAAATATGAGGTTCGTGAAGCCGAGGGCGGCGGATATGAACTGCTTAAAGGCAGTGAAGTTATCGGAATCTTTTCTGAAGCCAAGGTTGAAGAAGGCAGGATCATTTTCAAGCTTAGTAAAGGAATGAGCTTGGAAATTTTAGAGAGAAAAGTTAGAGAAATACTTGCTCCAGAAAAAGCAGAGTTATGTGGTCTAATAGCTTCTGACGGTGGAATTTACATTAATAGTGAGAAAGGCATATATGAGGTTTATTTCGATAGTGAGGATAGGGAACTCGCTGAACTTTTCATTAACTTAATTGGAGAAGTCTATCACGAAACTGCTCGCGATTACATTCGTTTTGAAGAAACGGGAGAAGGGGAGAAAGCATATCATAAGCCAAGGATATACAGCAAGAAGATAGCTTACGATTTAGCAGATCTGGGCATTAAGGGACCAGAGGACTTTGAGTTTCATCCGCCTGTGGACCATTTAGACGAAGAGGGGAAAAGAGCATACTTAAGGGGTTTCTTCTCTGGCGACGGAAATATCTCCATGACGGAAGGAGGACGCGCTCATAATATTCGCATCTACTCAACATACAAGGAGGGACTGGAAGAAGTGAGACAGATGTTCATAGACTTAGGATTTCATCCTCACGAGATCCGCACAGACCACAGGAAACCAGGATGGCGCGATCTACATAGTTTTACTATTCCTGCAGAGGACCACCTGAAATTCATAGAGGAAATAGGCTCTAGGAAGCCGGAGCACATAGAGAAGCTTCAACTGATAAAAACTATAGATGAGCTTAAAGAGGAGGACTAAAACTTTTATTAACCACCATCTCTATTAAGGAGACGGCGGCGCTGGTCTAGCCTGGTTAGGACACCAGCCTTCCAAGCTGGTAATCCCGGGTTCAAATCCCGGGCGCCGCATAACCTCCATCGTTTGATTTTTTTAAAGTAAGAATGCTGTAATAACCAGATAAAATTTTTGGGCCGTAGCCAAGTAGAAAGATAACGTTCTGCAAAAGCGTTGTATGTGATACCTTAAAAACTTGCTTGATACTGGAATTAGAAGACAGAATGAGTTTAAAACCCATTGGAGAATTTTTCTCCAGTGGTGAAAGTCACTCCCAAGGCACTAACTTAATGAATCAACAAATTAGTGTTATTTAGTGTATTAGTTATTCTAAAATTTTCGACATAGATTTATTGTACCAAAATTCAAGGCATCGAAATATTTCTTAACTCAGACATCAAAATGATAATTTGGTTTTCTCCAATCCATTCTGTCTTTAGCAACGAAGTTTTTCTTCCCAAAAATCTCGGATTTTTTAGCTCCGAAAGGTAAAAGATTGTTAACTACTATTCCGCCTCTAACTAAACTATCCAAGGCAGTAATATGGAGAGATCTCCATCAGTTTCTCAGAAGGTTGAAGATTAAGCAGTAACAGTGGCAAGAAGAGTGATAGGCTTTTTTCTTTAAATTATCAAAATTAGATTTTGAAAAAAGTTCCTTGCATCAAAATAGAATGTTTAAAATGCAATATATAATTCTTCATTAGATCTAGAAATTTAGTATAATACATTCTGCTTGTCTAGACTTATAGACTTAAAAAAACTTAAATTGTTACAAGAGATATACTAGAATCGATGGAAGGTACTGAAAAGGATGATTCTATGAGAAGAGCTGAACTATTTGACACTCTTGCGCATCCTGTAAGAATAAGAATATTGAAAATGCTTCAACAGGGACCTATGGGTTTCTCTGAGCTTAAAAGGACTCTTGAAATGGAGAGCAGCGGTCATCTACAGTATCACCTAGAGAGGCTGGGTAGCATGGTTAAGCAAGACGCTTATGGAAGGTATGTGTTGAGTGATGATGCGAGAGAAGTTTTACGGTTTGCACAGCTCGTAGAACAGATGAGCATGACAAAACCAGTAGGGTTTTGGAAGAACAAGATACTTAAGATTCTAAGCTTAGCTTTAATCGTTGTTCTGCTTTCGGCCACGATAATCCTAGAGCTCTACCAGGTCGTATCCAGACAAATACCACTCTACGAAAACCTAGATCTTTCAGAAGGTTTTGTCACTGTGGAAGGCATAAAATTCAGATACTTACTGGTAACGACGAACATGCTAGAAAATGGTACGAAAATAGTGTTTAGAGGAGTAACCTTCACCTACCTTGCTTCAACGGTACTTCGACTACACGAATGCTTTTACAGTAATCCGCCTGTATCCGAGGTGGGAAGTGTTCTCCGCCGGAGTTAAAGTAGATTACGAGGATGGATCATCTGAAATAATCCCTATTCTGCCTTGGACTGGGAGTTGTGAAGGATTTACACAACATGTTTATGTTTTAAAACAGAGACATGACGATAATTTATTCTCCCTTTTACTGCATGGAAAAATTAAGAGCGTTGGCACTCCAAATTGGGCCTCAAACAATAGTGTTATTGGTTAGAGTATAATAAATTTTTTATGCATACTGAAAACAATCTTAAAAGTCATTTGCATTATCATCGCGTGGGATTCGGCAAGAAAGCCTATGGCTTTAACTCTGTATGAATTGTCATAAGCATAAATAGAGGTTTGAATTTATATAATCTGAGCGAGTTGCTCAAATGCAGATAGATGTCCAAAAGCTGGAATAAGGCTCCAAACTTAGGTAAGAAGAGCAGTTCAGCAAATGGATTATGGGCTATATATCTATTAGAGGCTAAATTGATAAGCTCGAACTCAGTATTATGAAGGATAGCCTAGAAAAACTGAGAATCTCCTTGTAACCCATCAATACTGATTCCAAATGATTTGATTTCAAGGTCGATGCTGAAACGAAGAGGGAAATATACGAATCGCTGAGGGGGCTCGTTAAGAACAAGACTGCCTTCATAGTCGCCCAGAAGCTTTTAACGCCTAAACTCAACGAAACAAGTTTTCAGCCTCAACAACTAGCTTTTTAGCTTCTGCTTCGCTGGTACAGAAAGTCTGAATTAATACTTTCTTAGAGCCAAGCGCCTTAAGCATCGGAATTACCTTTTCTTTAGGCATGTATAGTACGAGAAGCTTCCTGGCTTCTAAGATCTTCTTGTAAAGAGGTATCCATTTTAGCGAACCGCAGTCGTTTCCCTTAAGCTCTTCTCCTGCACCCGGTACCCATTGGATGCCGTCTAGCCTCTCAACTTTAAGCAGTGAATCTAAATGTGGTATTTCCCCAGGGCCATCGAGGTGGTATATTGTCCGATCAAGTCTTTCACATTGCTCTTTAACATGAGGAAGCACAAACTCATCAAAAAGCTTCGGAGAAAGCATGAAGGCAAAGTCGCACTGTATTGGGTACCATTTTTCAGGGCACCATATGCCCATCCAAGCGGAAGTGCCCTCTATTCTCCTTCTTATAATCCTGTCTAACTCATCGTAGCATATGTGCCAGTAATCTATAATTTTCGAGGACAAGGATTTAACATCCTGAGGATTCCTAACGAGGTCGACAACAAGGTTTTCAGCACCTCGCAGCGACGCAACAACGTCCAGTATTCCCCCTAAATCAGTCATACCAACAATGCTATATCCCGCTAGAGTTTCAGAAGCTTCTTCAGTTATCCTCTTCGTAAACATCCACCATTCATTATTTGGATCAAACTCTAATTGGCGCAGCTCCTTCCAGCTTTTCCCAAGAGAATTATTCCTTTGCGCTCCGAACCATACCGTTTCGCTCTCCAGAACTGGTTCTGCACCCAAGTACGCCCCGAGGACACCGGCGCCAAGGTTCACCCAAAGGTTAGGATAGGCTTCTCCCCCATAGTATATTTCTGCGCACTGCTTCCGAAAACCCTTTATGTTTCTGCTTACAGCAGCAGGATCATTAATTGCTTTTGGAAAACCCCAGTGATCATAGTTGAACTTTAAATCACCTTCTGAAGCATACTTTGGGCTGCTTCGAGGAGCAAGAACTTGTATAAGTGGTCTGTCTAAAACATCTTTCTCCCACCAGGCTGAGAACCGCTCCTTAGCCTCAATCCAATCTTCTTTAAAGAACATGAAAGCTATTCTAAAGTAATCGAATAAAAAATTTTTTGCTTAATAGATGAAGCACTGTTAAAGCTACTTTTTTAAAATTTATCTACTACTTATCAGAGCTGCGCTATATTCTTGATAACGATTCAACGATTAAATACGAAAACTGTTGATCTAAGGAAAACCTACATACAGGGAAGATTTCGGTCGAGCTTTTTGTGGTATAAACTTTAAGTGTAGGAGAGCGCGAGGTTTCTTTCAGTACTGGAGCCTTCGGAAAGTTCCTTGGAGCACTACTTCTGGTATGAGAAATAAACTAATTCATGAGTATTTTTAGTGTTAATTTAGAACTGATCTGAAAACTGTTGAAAAGAAAATTAATTATTCCTTTAGTAATTCTTGTAGCTTTCTTTTCAGTGTAATTTATGCAAAAAGTATCTTTTATTCTTTCATTCCAAAGCATACTATGTTCCATGAAACAAAAATGTCGAAAAAAATGAACTTTTCTCTAACTATTTCGCTTATTTCTTTTAGCGTATAGTTAAAGTAGGGCCGTTTCAAGATTTCTTTGTTCAATGATTTCCAAGCTACATAGAATAAATTTTCTTTTCTTTCGAGAATCTTACTTTCTTTTATAACTTTTAAGTTCCAAAAAGTAAAAATCGTTATTCCAGACCTATTTAGGACTCTTTCTACTTCTCCTAATGCTATTCTTAAGTTGTCTTTCGGCAAATGATGGAAAACCGCTATTGCTACCAAAAGATCAAATACTTCATCCTTAAAGGGTAAGAAGGTAGCATCAGCTACTATCAAATCTACTTTCCATTTCGCCGTTTTTATCTCTTCTTTAGTTTCTCTAATCATGCCTAAAGAAATATCCAAAGCAATGTAAAATTTTACATTTTCTATTATTGCTGGAAAATTAGTCCCTGGGCCGCATCCTTCATCAAGAGCTAATTCATATTTTTTCCATTTTGAAATTCGCTTAACGCAATCATTTTCCTTCCTTAATCTTTTGTATTCTTTTGAGATTTTGTCGAAAACATTGATAATTTCTTTCTTTATCATAAAGAAATGTTTCACGCTTCTAGAAGAAGATTTAATAAGAACCCCTTATTTAATCTTACACAATTATGGCTCCAAGAAAGTCTGAACTACCTAAAGATTCTGATGATGAAGAAAACGAATCTGAGCAAGAGAAAAAGCTTTCAGACTCTTATAGCGACATTGAAGAGATTCCGGGAATTGGGCCAGCAACTCTTGCTAAATTAAAAGAAATAGGATACTCAACTCCTGAATCTCTAGCAACAGCGTCTGTAATAGAGCTTGTTAAAGCTGGTATTTCAGAAAAAGTTGCTTCGAAAATAATTTCTGAGGCAAGAGGGAAAGTCGAAACAAGCTTCATAACGGCGCTAGACCTTCTAGAAAAAAGAAAGAGCATAAGAAGACTAACAACTGGCAGTAAAGCATTAGATGAACTTCTTGGTGGTGGCGTCGAAACGATGAGTATAACAGAGTTTTTTGGAGAATTTGGAACTGGAAAATCTCAAATTTGTCACCAACTAAGTGTTAACGTCCAGCTTCCTTATGAAAAAGGTGGGTTAGCTGGTAGTGCTCTCTATATAGACACTGAAAACACTTTCAGACCTGAAAGAATAATGACAATGGCTGCCAATGTTGGCTTAGACCCACAAGAAGCATTAAAGAACATAACTGTAGCTGAAGCTTACAATTCTGATCATCAGATGTTAATTTTAGAACGGTCTGATGAGGTAATAAAAGAAAAAAATATAAAACTAGTAATAATTGATTCCTTGACTGCCCACTTTAGAAGCGAATACTTGGGTAGAGATACATTAGCATTAAGACAACAAAAGTTAAACAATCACTTACATAGGTTGGAGCGTCTTGCTGTAGCCTTTAACTTAGCTACAGTTGTTACAAATCAAGTTATGGCAAAACCTGACGAATTCTTTGGTCTTGGGACATACCCAATTGGTGGTCATATCCTTGGCCATAGAAGTCAAACAAGAATCTTCTTAAGGAAAGCTGTAGGTGGAAAAGGAAACAGAGTTGCTAGGCTAGTAGTTGCAGTAGATAGACCAGAAGGAGAAGCCATATTCAAAATAGATGAGAAAGGAATATCTGACGTTGAACCTTCTGAGTAACTTCTATGGTGTAATTCTGTTTTTGTCTCTTGGATAAAGTGTAGTTTCCCTTATATTGCTTTCTCCAGTAATAATCATCATTAACCTATTGAATCCAATTGCCCAACCTGCATGCGGTGGCATACCATAACTGAAGAACTTTAAATGTTCAGAAAAACTATTTAAATTGAGTCTCATTCTTGTTATTCTGCTCTCTAACTTTTCCCTATTTTCTTCTCGAGTTCCTCCAGAGCAGATTTCAAGCTCACCGAACATTAGATCAAATGATTCTGTAGTCCCATCGTCTTTCACCTTTATATAGAACGGTTTTGTATTTTCTGGCCAATCTGTTACAAAAAAGAATTTATCTTTTAAATCTCTAATTAGTTTTATATCTTCTGAAGATATATCTTCTCCATAACTTATTTTTCCCCCTTTTTTGATTACCATATCTACGATCTCTTCATAGCTATAGCTCTCTATTTCTTTATCTTTATATTCTAAAAATTTTTCATTTAAAACTTCATCGTATTCTTTACTGCGCTCATTAAGTTCTTCAGAAATTGTTTTAATTAAATTAGCAAGTATTTCCATAACATCCCTATAATCTGCGAAAGCCACTTCAATATCAAGAGAAACAAATTCATTTAAATGCCTAGTTGTATCGAACGGTTCGGCTCTAAAGAATGTTCCTATCTCAAAAACTTTTTCTAAACCCATAGTAAGTTGTTCTTTGTATAACTGAGGGCTTTGAGCAAGAAATGCTTTTTTATCGAAGTAGCTTAGTTCAAATAAGTTTGCTCCTCCTTCTGTAGCAGTTGATATTATTCTTGGAGTGACAACTTCCACAAATCCATTTTTGTAAAAGAAGTTTCTTGAAATCTTTAAAACTTCAGAGAAAAGCTTGAATATCTTTGCAGTTCTCGGTCTCATTAAATCTATTGGTCTGTTATCAAGTCTTACATCTAAACTAGCACCTATCTTTCCTCTAATTTCCAGCGGTAGTGGATGTTTTGATTTGCTCAACACTTCTATTTCTTTTGCAACAAGTTCAAAACCCTTTTTTGCAACTCTACTTTTTCGTACAGTTCCCTTTACTTTTATTACGTCGTTTTGATTTATTGTTTCTATCAGTTTCCCAACTTCTACTGGAGACTCCTCGACTTTCCAGATAACTTGCGTAGAGTCGGTATAATCTTTTATCTTTAAAAACTTTATTTTTCCTAAGTCTCTTAGATCTTCGACCCATCCTGCAACTATGACTTCTGTATCGTCTGTTAAATCAGAGAGTTGATTTATATAGAAGTCTTTATACTTCATTTTTCTATCTTACCTTCTTCTAAAGATATTTCAATTCTCTCGTTTAAAACCTTAGACAAAACTTGACTAATTTCTTTCTCATTAAACTTAAGTCTTCCCCTTATCTTGACTTCTCTTGCTTCACTCCCATCTGGAAGCCATAGTTTCCTAATGTACAATATCTTAACTGAGCCTTTTGCTATTTTTTCTATCAGAGTTCTTAAATTATCTTTTCTATCAGCAATTACAACATCTTTCTTCGTTGTCTCTCTCATACGCGAAAGTAGTAAGTTCAAAGTTTTAGGTCTAAGTTCGAGGATGTTTGTTTCATTAAAAATTAAAATTATTAGTTCGTTATCTTCTACGCTTCTAACGTACTCAAGGTTCTCAAATTCTTTCTTCTTACCTAACAATTCTAAAATAAGCCTACTTATCGTTACGTCCACAAAAGAAAACTTAGTGTTAATTTTTTCTTTACATTCCTGACAAAAAATTTCAGTACTTAAACAAATTTCATGAAATGGTGTTTTTACCATTTTACTCCCTTCTTCCCTTTAAACGTTTTTAAAGGGGTAAATAAATCCTAAGTTGAGAGAAGATGCCTCTAGCTGATCCTAGCTTAATACAACTTGCTCAAAGGAGACGCCTTTACTTTAAAATATGTCGAAAATGTGGTGCGAAGAATAGCATTACTGCAGTAAAATGCAGAAAATGTCGCAGCTTTAACTTAAGACTTAAGAAGAGAATGTTGAAAGCGAAGAAGAGTAAGTAGATAGCTTAACTTATCGGGCCGGTGGTCTAGTCGGTTATGACGCTGCTCTCACACAGCGGAGATCGCCGGTTCGAATCCGGCCCGGCCCACTTAAATTTTTAAGCGAATTCTTAAATATTGGAACATTCTCCCCATCTAATTAGTGAAGTATGAAGGCAAAGTACGCGCGTTTACTGGACGACGCTGATGTCAGCGCTGGTTTGAAAATTTGCAGCGAAATCTATCGTGACCGCCACAGTCTATCTTAGGACCCTGGGCTTTTACTGCGAGATTAACAAAACTGACCCTAAGGCGATTCTTAAGGTTGCCAGTACCAAGACTTTCAGAGACGACTTCATAGACTTTATCCGCATGATGGAGAAAGAAGGCAAAGCTGGTTCCTATTTATCCAGGTTTAAGAAAGTGCTCAACTCGTGGCCTTCCTATAACGGCATAAATGTTAAGCTTAAGGTCAACATCAGGGGGCGAATCTGATACACCGAGAATAGCTAATGAGCGTGTGCCAAACAAGGAAGAGCTGGACAGAAAGGCTAATCGCCGAGGATGTCGACATTTATGATTTGCTTGTTTCTAAGAGATTGTCTAAGCATCCTCAAGAGTATGCACATGACGTTTTTCAAGCTATTGCGGCGAGACAGTTAATGGCGGCTGGTTTTGATGTTTATCCTGGACAAACAGTACAATATATTATTGTCGATGCAGATAATAGGAATCCGAATAACCATGTTGGGGCTGCTCAGCTTTTAGGCTCTAAGCCTCGGTTTGATGTTCAAAAAGTATTTAGATATGATTCTTGAGGCTGGCAAAACATTGTTTAGCGTTTTTGGCTACAATTTAGAAAGGCTGAGAAGCGAAGTTTTGTGTGGTGAGAGACAGCTAATTCTCAATTAAGTTAGCTCTGCAAGTATTTTTTGCATTCTTCTGCATTTTCAAGCATTGCATGGTTATTGTTAAAGAATACATATACTTTTTTCGGGCTTTGTTGAAAGAATCCTTTCGGCTACTTCCCTCAATTCCTCGTCTGTGTAATAGTGTGAATACCATGCCGTTCTGCCATGCATTCTTTCATAAACTATACGTTTGTGTTGTATATGTTGAGGGGATAGTCTGGTGAGTCGACGCTAACCCATGTTATGCCCAGTTCTTCCGCCCAATCAACATATTTCTTATTGAACCATTTTATGTTTCTAACTTCGAGAGCGAATCTTTCACAAGGTTTGCTTTAGTAACGAACTATTCAATTGCTTGTTGTGATTTTGGCGTCGTTGATAGTGGAAGCTGGAAAAGATAAAAGTCTATGTTTGACCCTAGAGGTAAGAATAGGCTGTGAAATTTTTGCCATGGTTCATAGGCTCTTTATCCAAATTTGAAGGTGTGGGTTATAGCCTGTTAACCTTTATTGCTCATTTTAAAGCCCTGTCTTTCATAGCCCATGATCGAATCATGTTTGGGAATGGAAAACGGTAAAACTCATGTTCAGTTCTACAGCGTTTAAGCCTGAAAACCTAACAAACCAGTCAAAGCTTCCGTTAAGATTCCAAGAATAGAACCAGCCTGAAGTGCCAATGAAACACTCCATCGCTACCAATACAAATTCAGATATTTAATTAAAAGATATTTCGTAAATGGGACACAAATATTTCGGTTTACTGCAACTAATCGAAACTCTGCGCATATTTCTAAAGAGTGTTAAAGAAAAGGGGGATTTGGGTGCGAAGCGGCGGATTCTAGATTTACATTCTGCACACGCACCAAGTGAGCTTTAAAGTTGGCTCATTTAAGGAAAGTGCGGGGAGTTGGGTTTAAAACTCGTTTTAAATTCTCGATTTTTGCGTTTCTTCGTGATAGCGCTCTGCACAGCCTTTTTTGCCTCCATCCAGAAAGTTGTTGCGATGGCTATCCCTAAGACTAGCGCCCAACTTTCCTCAGGCAGGGAAGTGGTTTTCAAGGATTCTTGAAGAGGAGTAACATTGGTGCTTAAGAGCAGGGCGAGAACTACAGTAGTGGTCCAGACCAGCATTGGTTTATTCGAGAGGAAGCCTATCTGATAAAGCGGTTCCTTTTCAGACCTTAGGTTAAAAGCTAAGAAAATGTGCCCAAGCATCCAAGCCGCAAACGCCGCGGTCTGAGCTTGGACAAGGCTGTAACTCTTATACCAGTGGAAAAGATAGCTCACAGAGACCGCAATGAAAAGTCCTAGGGCACTTATGAATATGCTATTCTGCATCGCCCTCGTCATGAATTTTTCTTTGGGATTATGAGGTGGCCTGACCATTACATCGGATTCCTCGGGCTCCGCAACAAATGTCGCCGAGGCAGCGAGATCCATGAAGAGTTCCAAGACGATGATCTGAATAGGAGCAAAAGGTGGGGGAACGCCTAGAAGGAGTGGGAGGAGAAAGCTGGATACTAATGCCACTTTGCAGGCGAGGTAATAGCGCACTCCTTTCCTGAGATTGTCATACATTTTTCTCCCTTCTCTCACTGCCGTTGCAACGGTGGCAAAGTTGTCATCTGTCAGAATCATGTCGGCGGTTTCCTTGGCAATATCTGTGCCTCGAATGCCCATGGCTATGCCTATCTCTGCCTCTTTGAGAGCTGGAGCGTCGTTGATGCCGTCGCCTGTCACAGCAACGATTTCCCCCAATTCTCTGAGAAGACGCACAATACGCAGCTTGTGTTCAGGGGTGGTCCTAGCGAAAACGAAAGTTGTCTTCAGTGCCTCTTTCAGTTCTTCGTCGCTCATCTTAGAAATATTGACTCCAGAGAGAACCCTAGTGGTGTTGATGCCTACCTCTGCGGCAATTGCTTTGGCTGTGTCTGGGTGGTCGCCGGTAATCATTACAACCCTTATTCCTGCTTCATGACATGAACGTATAGCTTCCCTAACTTCAGATCTGGGAGGGTCAACAAAACCGACGATGCCAACGAAGACCATGTTCCTTTCTACATCCCCTGCTGATAATCTCTCTTTTTCTGGGATTTTCCGATAGCCAAGGCCGAGAAGCCTCCAGCCTCTGCTAGCCATTTCAGAGATGATTTCTCCAAGTTTTTCTCTGTCTTCGGCACTTAGATCCAGTTCCCCATGGCTTTTCCATATTTTGATGGATCTTTCAAGGACTGCCTCTGGGGCACCACTCGAGAAGACGTAGAGGTTCTTGTCATGTTCATAGATATAGGAAGCTATTTTCCGAGTGTTGTCAAAGCTAAATTCGTTTCGAAGAGTATAGCCGCTTTGTATTTCCTGAACATTGATACCTGTGTTTTGAGCCACCTCAAGGATGGCGGTCTCCAACGGGTTTCCCAACGACGTTTTCTCGTCCTCAACTTCTGTTAAGATGCCTCCTGCCAAGAGAGCTGTTTCCAACAGTTTTCTAGGGACCTCTCTAGAACTGCCAATTTGCGAAATCTTATCATCAAAGTAGAAGCTGACCATGATCAACCTGTTTTGCGTGATCGTTCCAGTCTTGTCGGTGGCTATAACCGTCACGCTCCCTAATGTCTCTGCGGCGCGCAAACGCTTTACCAGAGCATGTTTTTTAGAGAGAGCATAAGCTCCAAGCCCCAGAACCATGGTAATGATTATTGGCATCTCCTCTGGTATTGTTGCGAAAGCCAGGGAAAGACCAATAAGAACCATTTGTTTCCACGGCAGTCCTCTAATAATTCCAAGCACTAGAACGAGTCCGCTGAAGAAAAGAGCAATCCAGACGAGCGAGCCTGAAAGCTGTTTCATAGCAACTTGCAGAGGTGTTTTTGGCTCTTTGATCTCTTGGGCAAGCTTGCCGACCCTTCCAAGTTCGGTCTTAGATCCGGTTGTTACGACGATGGCTTTGCCTCGGCCTTTGATCACAACCGTTCCTGCGAAGATCATGTTTTTCCGATCTGCGATTTCCGTCTCTTTAGGTAAAATAACGTTGGCATCTTTAGGAATTGGGAATGATTCCCCGGTAAGGGAGGATTCATCGACTTGAAGGCCATAAGATTCGACGAGCCTTGCGTCTGCTGGTATCCTTTGTCCGACCTTCAGGAGCATTAAGTCGCCTGGGACAAGTTCAGAGGTAGGTATCTCTTTTGGACGTCCCTCTCTTACCACGACGGTTGAAGGAGAGGCTAATCTTTTTAACGCTGCAATGGAACGTTTTGCTCGAAACTCACTCCAAACCTCGACCGAAACTATTGTAAGTATAATACCAAGGATTGTTAGGGCGTCTCGCAACTCGCCCCAAAAGCTGTAGAGCACACCCACGGCCAAGAGAAGGAGAATCATGGGCTCCGTAAGCTCTTCTCGAGCTATTCCAAAGAAACTGACTTCTCTTTCCTCAACGAGTAGGTTCGCTCCAAACTTCTCCAGCCTTCGCTTAGCTTCAGCATCATCTAATCCCTGCTTGGGGTCAGTTTTCAGTTGTTGAACTATCTCCTGCAGCTTAAGCGAATGCCACTCCATGAAAAAGACCTCCTCATCACTTCGATAAGAAAGGCTGGGAAAATGATTGTATCACGGTTGGCCCTCTTCAACAAACTTCGCGACCTTTAACTTGATTTCCCGTTTCTCTGGCTTAGCCTTCATCACAAAGTATTCCCCGCCCTTAAGCCTAAGCAACTCTCTTATCTCTTTAGGGATCACAACATAGTATGAAGTTCCATCAGGGCGCATATACCCCTTCACAATAACCCTTTCACGCAGGTTATTCTCTAATACTTTCTTTTCATTATTTTTCATGACTTCGCACCTTCATTGGTATGTTTAGTATGCTAAACATACTTAAACCTTTCGATTCGCAACCGTTAAAAAACGCAAGGCTTCAAAATATCCGATTTCAGTGAAAAGTGCGGGGAAGGACTTTGAATCCTCAAAGTTATGCAAGGCAATTTACATTAAGTGATTCAAAGCTTGAATCCGTTAACAGTGACAAAAGTATAGAAAACTGTTATTAATTAACATTTTTACCTTCACGTCAATAAGCTGAGAAAACTTTATTTCTCACATTAACAAAGTCCATTGAAGGATGTATATGGAAAACATATGGATCTGCTGCCTATGCCCTTTTGGCTGGGGCCGTCCATCCCATACGGCGTATGGAAAAGCCTAACGGGAGCTGCTGCCCAGGAAGCTGCCCAGAAAAAACCCGCAGAAGCCAAAGCTGAAGCTAAACCTAAAACTAAACCGACTAAACAGACATTTGAGACTCCTTTTGGGCCGGCTGAAATTGAACTTCCCCCCGCAGAGGGTGAAGGCCCAAGGGCTGGCGTTGTAAAGATCCCATCGTTTCTTTAAAAGGGAAAGTAGTGGCCTGGCTAGGCCCTAAAAGCCATTTAACGCCGTTCCAGAGGGCTGAGCTTGCCTACCCGCTTTTAGAGATTGAAAGGCAACTTGCAAAACAAAGACAGCTTGCAACTTTAAAGAAGGGAAATAAGTTCCCGATAAGTTCATTTGAACTGAACGAAGAGAAAGGGCAGTCTGCGCGCGTGCAGGTTTAGCTTTTCCTTCACTGTTACAGTTTGAGGTTTTTCTCAAATAAGGTGTCGATTTAGTAGTGATATGTTATTGTTACGGTTTCGGTAGCTCCACTCAGCCAATTTAAGTTGCCTACTATGATTTCTATGCTTGAAGCTGGTAAAATCGGAAAAACTGCTGTTCCGCTTACTCCGACAGTTATGCTATGGTCGTAGTAGACATCGTGTGAAGACCATATTACACGAACATATGTTTTGTCTGTTGTTGATGTTTGAACCCAAACAGAAACGTATCCCGCATAACTTGCGGAAACTGTCCAATACGTATATGAGCCTGCGGGTTGGCTTACAGTCTGGTCGTAAACCAAAACGGTTGATTTCTCCAGATTTATGATGCTGTTAAGGTCATTCACTTGATTTTCCAGATTTGTGATTTGAGAGTTTAACCAAGAAATTTGAGAATCCTTACTTGCTATCTGTGACTTCAATGAAGCTATGGTGTTGTCTTTTTCGCTTATTATTGATGTGTAATAATTCGTAACTGCTCCGACACCGACTGCAAGAAGGACACATATTATTCCTAGTGCAATGGCTACGTTTCTATCTACAACTTTCTTTTCACTCATTTTAAATCCCAACATCAGTTCTAAGACTTCATATATAAAGTTTTTCAATACACACTCCAAAAAGCTGAAAGAAAGAGAAGAGCTATCTTCTCTGGTTATTGCTCAGCCACCATAAGCCAAGCAATACTAAACCTACGGTAGCTAACGCTAGTAATCCACCGACTATGAATTCATCAGCGACTAACAGAAATCATCAAGATTTCTAACGGCATTTTGGGCATTTCAAATAGTAGGCTACTTTAGGCAAGAAAGCTTGTGGCTTTAACTATGAGGATGAATTTCGATAAGTTTATATTTTTAAATACTGTCGTTATAGTTTGATATAGTATGTCTGTGCTTGTCAGAATTAGAAGGACGCTTTTAAGGAGCTTAGCGGTTAAAGGAGCATTACCGAGAAACATATGACGTAATTAAGAGGCTGATTAAGGCTTAGGAAGAGCAAGCATGTTCATAACTTCCGTAACGTTTAAAGTATCTAATTTTTAATGTTGGTAAAGAAATATAATGAGCTTTGAGATATTAAACATAGACCTTAATGGACGAATAGGCAAACTTTATACTAAAAGCGGAGTTTTGGAAACACCTTACTTCTTCCCTGTCATAAATAAAAATAAGTTGATTATTACCATTAATGAGCTAAAAGATGAATTTAAAGTAAGCGGAATAATGACTAATGCATACTTAATAAAAAAGGAATATGAAAATAAAGGACTAGAAATTGAAGATATTCATAAAATCTTAAACTTTGATGGAATAGTTTATACAGATTCTGGGGGTTACCAAATACTTAGATACGGCAAAATAAAGGCTGAACCCGAAGATATAGTTGAAGTTGAGGAAAAGTTAAATGTAGATATTGGCGCTATACTGGACATCCCTACTGGTATAAAAAAAGATTATAGAATAGCAAAAGAAAGCGTGAAAAAAACAATAGAGAACGCAGATAAATCTATCCAAAAAATTGTAAGAAGGGACATACTATGGGTCGGTCCAATACAAGGTGGAGTCTTTGAAGAACTATTATCTCTTTCCGCACGTGAAATGTCAAACAAAGGGTTTAGTATTCTAGCTTTAGGATCGCCTGTTGAACTTATGGAAAGGTATGATTTCTCACAACTAATTAAGATGGGTGTAATAGCAAAAGCAAACGTACCTAGCGGAATTCCAATTCATTTTTTCGGAGCAGGTCATCCAATGATACTTAGTTTTTTAGTAGCATTAGGTTACGATATCTTCGATTCTGCTTCATATGCACTTTATGCCTATGAGGATCGGTACATAACTGCTCATGGAACATTTAAATTAAATGAACTTTCATATTTTCCATGTGAGTGCAATATATGCAGTAAATATACTCCAAAAGAGTTAAAAGAAATGGAAAAAAATGAGCGCATAAAACTTTTGGCAAAACATAACCTTTATACAATTCATAGGGAAATAAGAGAAATAAAGGAAAGAATAAAAGAAGGAACTCTTTGGGATTTAATTGAAATTCGATCTAGGTCCCATCCAAAGACTTTTGCAGCGTTTAAAGAATTAGCTCGATTTGCTCCAAAAATATTCAACGAATCTCCTATTTTCAAAAGAAAAGGGATTTTTATGTTTGATCAGATGTCTAAAGAACGCCCTGAAATAGTTTACTTAAGAAAAAAAGAAATAGGGAAAATTGAGCAAAAATGTAAGCGATTGATATTAATTTTCATAGAAGAAGACAAACTTTCCAACGAAATCGTAAAAAAAATAATTGAAAATATAAAACTTGACGAAGACAAAAAGTGTGTATACTACCTAAATAAGTATTTTGGGTTTGTTCCAATTTGGGCCTATTACACTTCTCCCTTTAACAAGATAATTAGTCCAGAAGATGTTCTTCCTGAGGAAAAAATTGAGGAAGTCATAAATCACTTAGTAAGTGAGCTTTCGTCTAAAGAAGTTGAAATAACTATAATAAGAGATAAGAGTAGTTGTTTGTTAAGCGAAAAGTTTATAGAGAAGCTTTCTCTTGAGAAGGGCATAAAAATAAAAAATAAGATTGATTTAGGATGAAAATAAAATTTTTAGGAGCTGTGGAAGAAGTTGGAAGGTCAGCAATCTTAGTTAAAACTGAAGAAGAAGGCTTTCTATTGGATAGTGGCGTCGCTCTTGATCATTCGATAAAGTTTCCAGTTTATGTATCTCCAGATGAATTCAATACCCTAATAATTTCTCATTGTCATTTAGATCATGTCGGTTCTGCTCCTTTATTCTTCATAGGAGGAATAAAAAAAGCGTTGATGACTAAGATGACAAAGGAGCTCTCTAGAATCCTATTGTTGGACATGCTAAAAGTTTCAAAAACTTATTTGCCTTTTGAAACTCTTGAAATTAATAGATTCATTCAATATTCAACTGAAATTGAAAAGGATAAGCAGTATAAGATTAATGATAATACTTTCTTGGAAATGAAGGATGCAGGTCATGTATTAGGCGCTTCACAAATTCTCTTGAAGTTTAAAGATAAAGTGATGTTGTACACTGGAGATATGAACGTAAACAAAACCAGAACTGTTCCACCTGCAAATACAAATTACAATGAGAATATAGACGTTCTTATTACAGAAAGTACGTATGCAACGACAGAACATCCTCCTAGAGATCAAGTAGAAAAGAAGTTTGTTGAAGAATCACGAAAAATAATAGAAGATGGAGGTACAGTACTAGTTCCTGCTTTTGGGGTTGGTAGAGCTCAAGAAATTATTACAGTGCTTCATGCCAACAATTTTCCATACAAAGTTGTTTTGGATGGTATGGCAAAAAGGATTACAGAAATATTCATGAATAATCCTAAGGAGCTTTACGACTATAAGCAATTTGTTAATGCCGTAGAAAAAACTTATATTCTACAATCAGATCAGGAAAGAAGGTACGTTACTCGAGAGCCAGGAATAATAGTAACACCAGCAGGTATGCTGAAGGGAGGTCCTGCTGTCAGATATTCGGAAGAAATCGCTAAAGGGAGAAAAAATGCAATCTTTTTAGTAAGTTATCAAGTTGAAGGAACACCTGGAAGTACGTTGTTAAAGAAGAGAGTTATAGCGATGGGTGGTAAACTAGTAAAAGTTAATGCAGAAGTAAAACAATTTGACTTTTCTTCTCACAATGGAAAAAATGATTATATCAACCTTATTAAAGAAACAAATCCAAAGTATGTGTTTTTTGTTCATGGAAGCAGAGAAAACATAGAGTTCCTATTTAATGAAATAAACAATAACATGAAAGACACTAAAGCTATAATGCCAAAGATCAACGAAAATTACGAAGTTTAAATTTCACATATTGTAGTAGAGCTCCGTTTACGTAACCAGAACCTTGGTAAAGTACTGCAAAAGAACCGGAAAATATCAGAATTTAGCATAGAACATGTCAAAGTCTTTCTACAGGAAGCTTAACTTGGTTAAGAATTTCATCCACATCTTTTTCTGAATTTAGCTTAATTACATATAAGTATCTTGGAGTTCTTAATTTAACTTTGAAAGCCTCATCTACTTTTTTTACTACAATTTTCTTTCCTCTGTTGTTCGCTATTTTTATGAATTCATTTTTATCCTTTATTTCTTTTGGCATTCTTGGCTCACCATCTACTTAACCCTAGCAAATTTAGGCAGCATTAATAAACATTAAAAAATTAAGTAATTGACTAAGCTCCAAACATGCAAATACAAAAATTACTTATAGATTAGTTTTTCGTATAAAAACCCAAAAAGAGCAAAAAAGCGGTTTTTAAAATAGTATTCTAATTAAAGTTTGGGAAACCTTTAATTAAATCTTCTAGAAAGCTTGTTGTAACAGAAATGAGAAGTAAAGTGGTAAAAATACAGGGTCTTACTGGAGAAATGCCGCTTGTAGCAGTTTCAGGCTTGCCTGGGTTAGGCGCCGTTGGCATAAACGCAGCATCGCTATTCGTTTCTGAAGGAAATTCAGTTTTAATTAATCAAATTCTAATTAAATCTTCATCAAGTAATCTTATTGTTTCTGAAAACGGAGTAGTTTTTCCTTCAGCTTTTAATGTTTATTATGTCACTTCAAAAGATTTCTTTAAACCAATTTTAGTTCTAATTGGTTCTTTTCAATCGCAAAATGCAGTTGAACAGTATAAGCTAGCAGAAACTTTTTTACACTTAGCAAAAAGGCTAAGAGTAAAATACGTGTTCTCCTTAGGTGGATTTCAAACACTACGAGAACTTAAAACAAGAAGCGTTTTTATAGTACCTAATGACTTAATGACTCTTCGACTCTCCATCGTTCAAGGACTTAAACTTGCTAGTGGTCAAATCACCGGAGCTGCCGGGCTAATTGCAGGCCTTTCGAAATATTATGGCTTTAGAGGTGGTGTTCTTCTAGCAGAAACCAATGGACAAATCCCTGATAATGTTGCATCGCGACTACTTTATGATAAGTTATTAATCCTAATAAACAAAATAAGCGCAAGTTAAAGAATGAGTTTTTACTTTAAAAATAAATATAGAATTTAGGTGGTTTCTTCTTGCGTTGATTGCATCTCTTTTATGTACTCTTCATATATTTTTTGAACCCTTTCGGCAGCTAGACCTTTGCCTTCGATAACACCTCTTTCATCAACTCTTATCTTGTCAAGCACTATTATAACTCCTGCTTCTTCGTTATACTTAACCATGTTTGGAAAGACTCTTTCTAGTCGATCTGCAAGTGCTTTCAAGTCGATTATTGCTTTAGGAAGGAATAGTGCTTTTACTAAATTTCCATTCAGAACTATCCTGTAATACTTTTGTCCTCCTTCTAATTCGACATCACCAAGAATAAGTGTTAAGTTACTTGAGTCAAAATTTAATAGAACTCCCTTATACTTTTTTCCGTCTGAAGTCTCAACAGTTACATTCTTCCCAATAAAGTTTCGTAATTCCGTTTCTACTCTGGTCCTTATCATCTTCAAACCTTAATTGCTGTTTAAAGCCTTTTTATTGCTTTTCTTTAATAGAGGTGAATTTTTATAATATTTTCTCTTTTAAAGTGTATTCTGAGCGATACGTTCAAAAGCATACTAAAGCATCTATTTTAAGCTTATCGAAAATTTACTCTCATGGTTAAAAACGTAGTTTCTTATCGATTTTTGCAAAAGACCTTTTCAGAGTCTCCACTTTTCATTTTCATGTTTCGTACTAAGGTTAAAAAAGTCGATTTTCTTATTACTTTCTTAGTTTTTCCTATCTTTCATGGAAAAATTAGAATATCTAAAAAATAACGATGATAATACTCCTTACATCGAAGAGCAAGCTCTAGATCCTTCTATTTTCTCTTTTAATGATTTCTCTTCACATTATCCTTTATCTCAGTGTTACGTAAACAAGAAATTACACCGCTACGTTCATTTATTACTTGAAAAATTAAACTTACCTTTATCTATGGACACTGCTATAATTAAGACATACTTAAGAATAAAGAAAAGTTCGTCTAAGACTAGTATAAATTCGATGGCATTATTAGTTTCGCTAGTAGTCTTATACTCAAAATTTTATAATTATCCTACGAGTATTAATGAAGTAATAAAAATAGTTAGGGACTTTGATCCAAAAATTAAAAAAAGACATGTCCTTAAATATATGTTTCTTATAAAGTCAACTAATACAGTGTTCAATAAAATCTTACAACCGATTTCTTTTATTGATACCATAATGAATAGACTTGAAGATATGGGCCTAATTTTTGTTATTCCAGTATCCCAAAAAATCAATTACAAGAAATCATTAATCTTGATTTCCAATTATTTCCTGAATGAACTAAAAGGCAAAGCTATAGGCAGTAATCCGAGAAGTATCGCAGCTTGTTCAATTTATGCTTCGAATCTCTTAATTGTTAAATATAAAGCTTTTAAATGCAAACGACTGACCCAAAAACATTTAGCAGTTGCATCTAATTTAGCTGAATATACAGTAAGAGAAAATTATGAAAAATACTTCTCTAGTTTTGTGCGAAATCCTCCAGAAGATTTACTGTTACATCTTTCTCTCCTTCTATCCAAGACCTAATATAGAAGTATTGTTCTGTTACTTCAACGTTTATTTTGTATTTTACCTTTACTTTGTATGTTTCACTACTTACTTTTATGCTGTTTATGTTAAATACATAACTTACTTTAGTGTTGTTCTTAGAAAACTCTTCTATTACGTTCTTAAAAATGCTGTCTATAACTTCCGACAACTCAGAAGATTTTATTGTTTTGTTTTCAAGTGTACTTATTCCTTCTTTTACTTTCTTGTCTATAATTTGTTCACTCTTTGAAGTTTCATTCACTTCTATGTTGAATCTTTTTACAATGTTAATGCTGTAATAAATGTTTGTAGCTTCCTTTACTATTAGTAGTGAAAATAAAATGTATATAAAAGTAAATGCAGTTAATGTAGGTATAACCCCTAAAATCTTCATTTTCACTAAATCTTCAAAAGATGTTATTCTTAATAACATACTTTATGAGAAAAAAAGTCAACCATATTAATAAAGAGGCAATGCTTACATCTATTTCTTCATACATTTACTTTTACCACCAACTTACTCATATGTTAGTTGCTTTCCTTATAAGTTCCTCTAAAACTCTATTCATTTCATGATCAACCATTATAAGCCCAACTAAGTAAACTGAAAGCAATAGGACTGAAAACCCTAATTCAAGAATTCCTAGCTTATTCTTATTAATTTTTCCTAGTAAGAACAATTCCTTGTTCATTTAAAAACACACTTACATTTTCATCAAAGGAAACAGTAACATTTTCACAAAAAGGGGCGATTATTTGAATGGTCGATTCATTCACTCTTTTTATCTTCGTAACTTCTAGACCAATTTTTGGTAAGCTGATTTTAAATTCTATCTTTTTGTTAGCCTTTGTAATAAAATTGATTTTTTCAAATAAAATCTTTAGTATTTCTACTTCTCTTTTTTCATATGTGGTTACAAGTTTTACTTCAAGGATTCCAATAGTTGCGCACAGCAAAAACCATGCTATAACTGATCCAATAAACTCAGCCTCTTCCATTTTGTTATTTTCCCCTTAAAACTATTTTGCTTAAGTTTATCCTAGAAAAAAGTTCCTTAAGTATTTGAATAATTTGAGAAAAATTTTTTGCAAAGAAATAAAGTATTAATGCTGAAACTAATCCTTCAACCATTATTATCATCATCTTATCTAGTATTCTGCTCATGCACTTACAAAATAATAATATGCGCAAGACTAGTTATAAGCACCAACATTCCAAAGAGTGGAATGAATGGTACATCAGGCTTTTTTGTTTTAACCTTTGGAAAAATTACTGCAAAAATCCAAGCAAAGGGAAGAGAAAATGCAATAATTCTAACAAGCCTTTTATCAGTTATATTTTGCATCTTCTTTAGGAAGTCGATTCTAAGTAAGACTGTGCACATGTTTACGTAAATTGGTTCTACTAAGCCAGTATCAAACTGTAAGTTTGTAGGAAAGAAACCTAGTATTAGTCTTACCCTAAAAATGCCTATGCTCACTAATTGTACAATTGCCAATGAGAATATGAAATCTGCAAATCCTATACATCCTAATATAAGTTGTATGCCTGAAACTAATGTAACCTCTAAAATGGAAAGTAAGTACTCAAGAGTATTTCTTACTAAAATGCCTTTTATAAATACAAATGCTAGACTTGATACAAAAAATATTGCTAAAAAAATTATAGAAACTTCTCTGTCTTTTATGTCTTCATAACTCATTATTGCCCAAAGTGGTACCCAAATAAAAATTAGCCATTCCAACTCTTTATTTTTAAGCTTCATTTGTCCTTATAAGTTCCTCTATAGATACTTCAACTTAGGAGCAAAAATGAAGTATGAAGATGCTATAATAGATGCTATAATAGAT
This sequence comes from Candidatus Brockarchaeota archaeon, assembly GCA_017601145.1. Classification (GTDB taxonomy): domain Archaea; phylum Thermoproteota; class EX4484-205; order EX4484-205; family JAAOZO01; genus JAAOZO01. Next base: position 47,231 of record JAFNIV010000003.1, on the reverse strand, counting down.
GAAATTTCAAACTTAAAGAATGAATTGTCTGTAGTAAAAAGAAGGATTGATACGTTACAAGGCTATATAATGAAATTTAAAGAAACTTTTCCAAATTCAGAAGAAGTTAAAAAATGATAATAAAAAAGGTAAAAAGATTCGGGAACAGCTTATTAATTACTGTCAATAGTAATTTTGATGAAGGGCTTGTCGATGGAATTCTCAGTTATGTGATTTTTTATATGCGCTTTTTTAAGAATATAAGTTCTGTGTACGTAGAGTTTAAAGATTATAAAGAAACAATCGTTGATAAAGCTATCTTATCTAAGTGCTTAAATAGAGCCTATCAAATCTCAAAACTTGTTAAGGCAATAGCTTTAAAGTACAAGAGTAAGCTTGAAGGACTTAACTTGAGTTATTTATCGGTCTATCCAACTTTCGGTGAACTCTATAATTTGAATAAGAATATTAGGCAGGAAGATCTCCTTGCAGACTCAAAGTATAGTGCAAATTCCAATAGTGCTGTCGTTGAGATTCCTGATAGCCTCTCCCATTTAAGCATTGTTTTTAAAAGAGATATGTACTACATTAAGTATAAAGGTGCTTTCATAAAGAGAATTCTGCTTGATGCTGCATACTTTCTCAGATGGATAGTTAACGAGCAACTTCTTGAACCAAATAGATTTGATGATTTCGTCAAATACAGATATAAATTTGCTATAAGATACTTAAATAAAATTAGTAAAAATCTTTCTTCTCAATTAATTAGTAGTCTCGCGATTCATTCCGTTTTTGTTTCTATGGGTCTAGCTTCTATTTCCCCTCTTTTTTTCGATAAGAATATTAACGAAATTTATCTCGATGATGTGGGTAAGGCCGTGTACGTTGAGCTTAGTGGGAATGGAAGATTATCTACTAACATCAAACCAAGGGATAAAGAAGTTAAAGCTCTTCTTTCAGCTTTAAGAAGAAACAGTGGTCAAGAGCTAAGTCTCTCTTCTCCTTCAATTAAGGGCGATCTTTCATTTCACAACTGTATTCTAAGAGTTTCCTTCGATTCTTTTCCTTTAGTTAATTATCTTTCCTTTGATATAAGAAAGCTAAGCAAAGAGTCAAAAAGTTTATCCAATCTTATTCAAAATGGTACCATAGATAAGGCTACAGCGTCTTTCCTAATAAGTTTGTTAAGAATTCGTGCTAACATGTCTATAGTTGGAGAACCTGGAAGTGGCAAAACAACACTACTTGCTTCAGTTTTAAATTCTGTTCCTAAAAACTGGAGGGTCATAATTTTAGAGGATGTTCCAGAAATCTCTTATTCTTTCTATGGTTCAAATTTTTGTCTAAAATTATTCACTAACCCTTTTGAGTCTAAAGTCAAAGTAAGAAAAAAGTCAGAAGAAATAATAAAGCTGTTACATAGGAATCCAACTTATGTAGTTCTTGGTGAGTTACAGTATGAAGATCATTTTAAGTCTCTTTTCTACGCATTATCTTCTGGATTGAGAGTTGCTCATACTTCGCATGCGCCGAGTGTTTCTGGATTCATTGACAGAGTTGTAAATGTTTACAAAGTTTCTTCGTTTTTAATTCCATACCTTGACGTTGTTTTAGAGATGAGAAAAATAGAAAAGGATGGTAAGATTATAAGAAGATTAAGCTCCATTGGTTTAATAAACGTCTCAAGTGCATATCCCTATGAGCTGAAAATTATAAACCTAGGTGACAATAATTTAGATGATGTAGAAGAAGTTTACCAAAAATGGATCAAAATTATATTGGCAAAAAGAAACGAAATCAGTTACACTAGTAATTTTTGCTTTTTGCAAAGTGATGGAACATCTTGAATTTTAGTAAGCTTATTAACATAGTAAAAGCTTATCTTAATTTCATCTCTAGTAAACTGAGTAGTAAGAAATCAAGTCTCTCAACTTTGCAACATGTGGTATATGTATCTTATAGGATAGTTGGCGAAAATGAAATTCATGCTGCTAAGCGTGTACTAAAGCTTAGTAATAAAAGTAATGCATATAATAGGTTTATTCTTGCAATAAGTTCTGGTCTTGATACTACTAAATACTTACCACTAGAGCTAAATAAAACAGAGCAATACTTAAAATTTAAATCAAGTATCCATCAAAGAATTTCTTTTGTAGAAAGCTATAAAAGAAACATATACTTAGAAAGCGTAAACCGCCTTAAGATATTTCTAACAGTATTCACTTTTGTATCCTTTATCATTCCATTTGTATTTACTTTTTTTTCTTTTTTCCTCTTTAGGGATTCTATTAGTTTTTTATCTTATTTTATCTTATTTTATCCTGTTTTTCTTTCATTATTTCTTAGATTAGCAAAGGTTGAAGATGAGTATGTCATTAAATAAAATTTTTGCAGTAACTGTTTTTTTACTTTGTTTTTTAATTATTCAGATTCTGTTCAAATCAGAAAATTTTGGCATAATTATTGCTTCTTTCTTTTCGCTCCTTATTTCTCTGTTGTTAAGGAATGAAAGCCCAAAGATTAATATTAAAGACAGGGAAAATCTTTTAGACTATTTTTCAAGAGCAATTTCTAAAAACAAAGAAGGACTTTTCCAAGAAGCATCGTTTTTAAAAGATTCAAAAAATCAAAAAGTTAAACACCACAAAAAACTTGTTTACCTAATTTCAAATGGATTATCATTAGAGACTGCTCTTTTAAAGAGTATTTCAGGTAATAAAGATCCAATCATTACGTTTATATCAGAACAATTGCACTCTGGAAGAATGCAATCTAACGAAGTGGACAAAGCAATTGAAATGTGGTTCGATAACTTAAACTATATTCGTGAAACTAATAGGATCTTATCTGAATTTGAAAACAGAGTAACGCTCTTAATTTATATTTTGTTTACTTCCTTTGGTTTTTTATCTGCTTCGCTTGAATCTCTTGGTTCTCTTATAAAAAATTCTATGAACCTACTGTTTTTTTATGATTTAAGCTATAATGTTAATGCAGTAAAGTTATCTCTTTTTATGTTTTCTATTTCAATATTTACTATTTCTTCGTCCTATTTTAATTTTAGTAATAAGCCTATTAAATTTGGTATTTCGTGCATTTTGTTTTTAGTTTCTTACTTGTTTTTTAGAATAATATTTTTACGCCTAGGTAATTATTAATTAATTATTGGCGCTTAAATAAGTTTTTGGACTCTATAATACTATGAGGTTGATCAGAAGTATGAAAAAGCTTAGAGCTTCTCAGCTAATAGAAGAAGGCCTTTTGATAGTTCTTGCTTTAGTGATGATAGGTGCTGTTTTTGGAGTATATAAATCCATAATAGGTGGAATCTCAAATTTCTTTAAAAATATAGTAGATAGCATAGGCCAAATCGCATATGAACTATTTGGTTGGGCGTATCCTTGAAATTGAATTCAAAGAACCTTTCTTTACCAGAAGATTTTGTTGTCGTACTTTCTATTTTCATTCTTGCGCTTATCTTTATACTCAATAATTTTCCTTTACTTTTTCAACAAAAACTTTTTGCACCTTATGAATTTTTAGTTTTATTTTTCTTTGTTATTTTCGTTTCTACTTTTATAGTTTTCTTGCTGTATCTATATCCACGTTTAAACAAATCTAACAGTAATGTAAGTTATTCCTTACTGGAAAATGACTTAGCTTTATTAAAGTCGGACTCAAAAAAGTACTTCTTACAGTTGTTTAGGTTAGAGTATTCTGACTTTGATAGACTTAATCAATTTAATCAATTTTTCGATTTTCTTTATAAGTCTGGCATTAGCATGAAATTAATTGCAGATATTTACAGTCAACCAAATAATCATAGAAATTTTGAGATACTAATACTTGCTTATGAAGAAATACAAGGAGATATAAAGCAAGAATATATTCCTATAATTAAAGAGAAATTTAATTCCTTTCTTATTGCTTCGAAAGCATATTCTAACTTTATTAGTTTGACTAGACTAGAAGGTTCTTCTCTCTTAAGTAGTTTAAACCTATATTTTCTTAGCAAAAAAGAGACAACAAACCATAATTTAGAAGAGCAAAAAAATCTAGGTAAAGTTCTAGCTTCGTTATTCTTGCCTTCTCCAAGTGCAGATTTTGTCAATGGTATATCTATTGCATCTAAAAGAAAAGAAAATTTAAGAGGTGTGATTCTTGGGAAGCAACTATACAAGGGAGAATTTTGTGGTGAGCTTGTTTTACCTATTGATTCATTGTTTAAGCATTCAGTCATAGTTGGAGTAACTGGTTCTGGTAAGTCTACTACAAATAAACAACTTTTAAAAGAACTCAACAAGCTTGGCTTTCACTTTTTGCTGTTCGACTTTCATGATGAATACGATCAAGAGTTTTCAATTTTTACTTCGTCCTTCGTCTTTAGATTTTTGGGAGAAACTTCCGTTGATTTTTTATCGCCATTTGAAATGAAAGATTTTTCAAACCATGTTTCTATTGTGACTGATGTTTTTAACAATGTATATTCTTTTTCACCTTCTCAATTTTTCGTTTTTCGTGACGTTTTATCTTCTGAGTTGGCTTACTCAAAAGTTAACAAAGCTCGTCCAACAATAAAAGGTGTAGTAGATAGATTAGAAAGTTATGAACCAAAGTCTTTTTATGAAAATGAGACAAAATTTTCGTTGTTACGAAGATTAAAGCTCTTAAGTGAAGGCGAAGGCAATAAAATATTTGCAGCTTCTAATTTATTAAAGATTAATGATTTTCTCAATAAGAATGTAATTTTAAAAATCTCTGATATAAAAGATTCTGATTTAAGAAAGTTAACAGTTTCTCTTTTACTCGCTTTGATATACGAGTATCGTCTAGTAAATGGACCTGATAACGTTGGACATTTTATTTCTTTGGAAGAGGCGCAAAATTTTGTTCCATTTAGAAACAGAACAGATGAAGCCTCAATATATGAGAAGATGTTCTTTGAAATGAGAAAGTATAAGGAATCTCTTATACTAATTGCCCAATTTCCTTCTCAAATTTATCCTGACTTATTTAAGTCATGTGAGGTTAAAATTGTCCATAGGCTTTTTTCAGCTGGGGATGCAGCTTTGATCGAAGATATCCTAGGAATAGATAAAAATATACTTGAGCAGCTTAAATCTTTACCAGTAGGTCGTGCTCTTGTTTTTCTTCCTTCTAATAGAAGCCCTATTACTGTCCAAGTGAATGAGAATTAGTTCTATTTTCTGCTAATTTGTTTAAAAATTTAACTTTTTCTTCCAGCTCTTTTGCACTCATTCTTTCTGCGCTAACTACATTTTTCTTCGTTACCTTATAGCCACAAAAAGGACAAATTCTGTAATTACTTCTATCATTTATTCCCATAAATTTACCACATCTAGGGCACTTCACTACAAGAAACTTATCTTTCGACAATTTTAAAAAGTCTATTGAGCTTTGATCTCTCTTTTAAATATTTTTTCATCCAATCGATTTTCTCTCCAGGTTTATATTTATCCTCAACTATGAGTAGTGCTATTTTTTCAGCGCTCATATTACTAGTATCGATTTCTATTACATTACTTCTAAACATCACATGTGCTTCGTGTGATATTTGATTTAAAAATTCACTCAATACGTTTTCTTTAGTTTTTCTGACTCCATACTTCTTAAGAGTTCTTTTGTACAAAATTAACGGTTCACATCTTAAAACTATTATTCTCTTAGTACTCCGAACTAAACTTGCTAATTCGTAAGAATGTATCCAATCAACTGTCATGTTTACTTTGGTTTTTCTAATTATTTTCTCCACTGATTTTTTCATTCTTTTCATTGATACAACAAAAGAGTCTGTTTTTTCATCATACTTTAAGTATAATTTCTTATCTTTTACAAGCTTCCCAACATCTAAGTGAACAAAGTTAAATTTTTCTAGTTCTTTGCAAATTGTAGATTTTCCTACTCCTGGTGTACCACTTATGAACAATATTTGTCTTTTCTGAGACATTTTCAGTTTTAATTTAAAAACGCTAGAAGAAAAATATAAAAACCTTTACTTCTAGCTTTGGTTAGTGCTCCGGTGATGTAGTCCGGTTATCCTAGGCCGAAAGCATTCGAGCCTCTCGAGGAATGGCTGAAGAAAGCTCGATACCCGGGTTCAAAACTTAGGAGGTGAAAGTCCCGGCCGGAGCACCTACAACTCGGGTTCAATTCTCTTCCCCCCACTTTTAAGCCTACGCGACAATCCATTTCCGATGGAGAAATGGATGAAATATACAACTTTGACGTTGCGATAGGGCGTTATAGAAGGGTAATTGCGGGGCTGAAACACGGTGCACTGGCGTTATCCTTCCTCGACCATATAGCGTCTTTCAGCCTCTCCAAGGCATCCTTGGCCAAATATGCAGGCCACTTAATAACAATTCTAAGGGCTATGGACTTTGACCCCGCGGCCGCAACGAGGAAGGCCGTGGAGCGCATCGTGACGTGGATAAACAGCACACAGAACAAACAGCCTTCAGAAAACGAGAGCCTCTCGGTGGCGCAAAACTGCGTATGGGCGGAAAAAGCGTCGAAAGCATGCCCTAAATTCTTTGTACATTAATGTACTAAAAGGTGATCACGAAACCATTTCCATCAGTCCAACTTCGAAATCTTAACCGTTCTTAACGGTGCGAGGATGGCTGAAAAGAAAGTTGAAGGAGAAGGTTGTTTCCTATGAGTTAATGGCTTCCAACTTCCCCCCTTCAGCAATGTTAGCACCCATCTAAAGAGGGGGACCACCTCTCCATTGGCGCATAAAATTTATATAAATTTATATACAGGTTCATATAACATTGGATGTAGGTATGAAAAATGTTCCCATAGTGATTATAGCTGTGTTGGTTGCAGTTGGGGCGATTGCTGGCTTCTATTATCTTTCTGAGGATAAAACACCGCCAAATATTGAGAACGTAACCGTTTCTAACATAACTCCCACCTCATTTATAATTTCTTGGATAACCGATGAGCCTGCAACTACTCAGGTAATGTATAGAAGCGAGAAGGAAACTGATTACGTACACTTGCAGGAAAACAGTACGCTTACGCTACAGCACACATATAGGCTTACAGACCTTGCTTTCCACACCTATTACTATGTCGTACCAATATCGCGAGATGGTAGTGGCAACAGCGCAACTGGCGGCAGTATCTGTGTAAAGACTCCGGGCCCACCTTTACTATTCAGTGTAGTTGATATAGAACCGGAGAGCATCAACTTAAGACCAACGCCATATTTCGGATGGCAAAAATCTCGTTATGCCGACAAATACATTTTAGAGATTGCAACTACACCACAGTTCGGTGACACGATTGTTTATAGAAAAGAGTTCGATGCGGATGCTAGAGAGCACACAGTAGAGGTTGCACTGGAGGCGTTAAAAAAATACTATTATAGGATGTTCGCCGTGAACGAGTGGGGAAACGTTACGGCGTCAAATACTCCTAACTGGTTTACAACATCCATAATTGTAAGCGACAAAATATCGCATGTGGCAGTTGCACCAGATAACACTAAGGCCGTTGTCACCTACAGTTTAAAAGATAGCGTTGCAGTCATATCCTTAACAGACCCCCCGCACATCATAGCCAACATTACTTTGCCAGGCATCGCAAGGTCTGGAGTTGCAATAACATATGACAGTAGATATGCTGTGATTGCAGCTGCAAGAAACAGCTATACCCTTGATCTAAACACGTTTGCCGTCAGCAAAATCGTATATGATATCCCTGACATTATACCCTTGTCAGAACATGTCTTGGTGGCGCCGAATAGCAACATCGCCTACCTTTGCAATGATTTGCTGAATCCAATTCATATTCGCGACTATATTGATTATGTAATATCCGTCTTGGATGTGCCCTCAGCTCACGTTGTCGACTACATCCATGTATATGAGCGCGCAACCCTCACCAGCAATCCTGTTACCCCGTACGCCGTATCTCCTGATGGAGCCTTCCTATACGTTGGTTGCTTCACCGGAGAATTCAAGGGAGCGTCTGGAGAAACCCTCACCGGGGGCTTCATTGAGAAAATAGATCTGGCAGCAAAGGCCATCGCTAAACGCACTGTCTTCACCAAGTGCAATTCTGGACCTTGGGACATGGAGCTTATGCCCGATAACAAACATGCCTTGGTGCTAGTAGACATGGGGGCCTCCAGGGGGTACATTTGGTGGTGGAATATGGAGACAAACAAAATAGAAGCAACGCTGAACTATAATGTCTCAGAGGCTGGCATGGACAGCATGGTAATCACGCCGGACGGCCGGTTTCTATTAGTAAGAAGCCATGACAAAGTAAGCATAGTTTCGGTTTCAAACCATAAGGTAATTGAGGAACATTATTGCTATAGACCCACTGAAGGAGGCTTAGCTGTAAGTTCCGACGGAAAATTTGCATTAGTCGGAGGCGATGGGCGTTTAGGAATTCTCTTTATCGAGCAATAGTCCTCTGGTGCGCTCTGCTTGGCTTTTGCGGCGCTTCCAGTGGTTTCAAGCCAAGGTTTTCGCCCTTTTCCAAGTAACGAATCCTGGCCGCGTTGAAGCAGACTCAGCGATGCTCTCAAACGACCAAAAGCTAGTTAAAGACCTCAGCCGTGTTCTGGCGACTATGCAGAAGGGTGAACAGATTGGCTGGTGAAGAGGCTGAAGAGGTCCTTGGAAGCCGTGGGAGGATAAGGCTTCTCAAGGCGTTATTGGCTGCTAAGAAGGATGGACGCGCGGTTACGGTTTCAAAGCTGAAAGCGACGACGCACCTCAAGGGCGGAACGTGGAAAGGCACATTGAAATCCTCCGTTAGGCGCGGATGGGTTGAAGAGGTTCAGATGCAATCGTCTGTTTTCCTAAAGGTTGTCGCTAGAGCGCCTTAACCCTTAAAGTCGAAAATCCCGTTTCAGCCTCCAAAATTGAAAAAAGGCTTTTTTCAGACGTAACTCTGAGAGGAGAGTCTCTCCCCCGCCCGGAGCACTTATTATGTTTTTTAAAGTTAAAAGTTAATTTTAGAAAAATTGTCTTTATCTATCTAGCATAGATTTTTCAGTTCCTTAGGTATTTCTGTCTCTTTATTTAGAGCGAGAAAAAGGTGTAAAAACTAAAAATTTTATCGTCTTTCAGCTTTACTTTCTTTCTTTTCAGGCAACTTTAGTGTTAAGAACATGTCGTCTATTCTTAGCAACGTTGAAGCAAGTTCTGTAGCTACATTTAATGTAAGTTTTACAGATTTTATTGGTTCAATTATTCCTGCTTCTTCAACGTCTACTACCTTTCTTGTGAGCACATCTATTCCAAATAATTTATCTTTGGTTTTAACGTTCCTGGCTCTCAAATCGCCTATAGTTTTTGTTACTGGCATACCACTATTCCCTACTATTGCCCCCGCTAAGTCAAATAGTGCTTCAGAAAATCCTTCTATTACGAGACTTATTTCTCCTCCTTTTTGCATCCCGTAATCTCTAAGGGCAACAGCCATACCAACTATATCTGCTATACCGCTTGGTACATATCTTTCATCTTCGTAGAAGTTTGCAACACTCTGTAATCCCTTTTTAACAATTCTTTCATATTCTTTTGTTGACTCTTTGCTAACTCCTCTTATAAGTATGCTTACCGATTTACTTTCTTTCACGCCTTCTACAACGATTACTTTTTCAGTGGATTCATACTTCCTTTCTTCTACTAATTTTGCTTCTCCGAGTATTTTTTCAGAAACGTCCGTGTAATCACTAATTATTCTTGCTCCTATTGCTTCTGCAAGTTTCTCTAGGTCTGATCTTTTTGCATTCTTTACTGCTAGTATTCCTACTCTTGCAAGCGTTGCTGCAGCTTTATCGTCTATTGCTTTCTGAGAGATAAGTACGTTAGCTCCGCTTTGTATTATTTTTTCAACTTTTTCTGTTACAGATTTTCTTTCTTCCTCTTTTAGTTTCAGGATTTCTTCTGGGCTCTTAAATTCTAGCTCAGAAGAAATTTCTGTTTTTTTAACTTCCAAAGGAAAGTCTATAAGTGCTATTTTTGCTCCTGTTATTCTTTTTGGCATATTTGGGTGCGCAACTTCTTTATCTATGATTATTCCATCTATAAAACTCGTCTCAAAAGCAGAACCACCTGTTTTACTAACTATTGCAACGTCATCTACTTCTATCTTCTTTTTTCCATTAACTTCACGTGTCACTGATTTTGCTGCCTGAAATATTGCGTTTACTATGTTTTCATAGTACACTAGTTCTGACCTTCCTATGGAAGGTAATACTACTGTTTTAATGATATTTCTCAAAACTGTATCGTATTTTTCTGAAGCTGGTCTTTTAGAAATGCTTTCTACATAGTCGTTTAAGAATTTTCTTGCTTCTTCGTATCCCAGTGCTATTGTTGTTGGGTGAACTCCCTTCTTGTAGTAGGTTATTCCTGTTTCAACCAGCTTGGAAGCTAAGTAAATCATTCTATTTGTTCCATCTCCAGCCATTTTATCAAGGTTTTTTGAAGCCTCAATATAGAGCTTCCCCACAGGATGTTCGATATTTGCTTCAGAAAGTATTGTTACTCCATTTTTCGTGTACGTTATATCTCCAAAGCTTCCTACTAACATTTTATTAAAACCTGAAGGTCCTAATGCTGACTTCGTTATTTCTTCTAATACTAAACTAACGGTTAAAGTATTGGCTAAAGCTTCATCTCCTGTCCTTCTAGCAACATTTTCTTTCATCACATAAACAGGCTGCCCACTAGCATCTACAGGAATTGCCATTTCTTAACCCACCATTTCCCTCTAATCTATAAAGGCTCAATAAAAACTTTCCTTTTATTATTTATATTATAATAGCTACAAGTAATTAGGAAAGCTTAAAAACCTTATTTTAGCATACTTTGCTTAAATTGGGCAAAATATATGACTCAAAGGTAAAAAGAGTAGGTGAAAAGATTCTTGCACTCTATTCTCACGAGCTTTCTACAGATTTTTATCAAAATAAAAAGCTTATCTCTTCAATTGTAAACACAAACTCTAAATTCTTAATAAATAAAATAACTGGCTATGTTACTTCCCAGGTAAAGAAAAAAGTAGTAGCTAAAGAGGAAGAAAATAATGAATCAGAGGAAGCAGAAAATGAAAAAGCAGAATGAAAAAAACAACAGCCTCTTATTTTCAGAGCTAGAGCTGGGTTGGTCAAGGAGATACCTGGATGAAGTAAAGGCTTCTCTAAATTCCTATTCATCCTCTAATGATCCAAAGGTGAATGAAAAACTAGCACTTTCTTTTCTAAAACTTAAGCACGTCCTCTATTTGCTTAAGTTAGAGAACTTACAACCTGATTACATTCCTTCAGATTTTTCAGGAGCTACTCCTCAAGAAGAGAACTTTTCTACTTTAGTAGATAGCCTTGTAAATCTTTTACTTTCAACAGAAGAAAAATCCTCTATAGCTTTAGATCTCTCTAAAAAGTTACTTAACGAAATAGAGCAAATTTTTAACACTGTATTAATTTTATGGGATGCTTCTTAGTTTTTAGTTATTTTTAAATTAAATTTCTGTTTCTTTCTCCGACTTGCTTGTAAGAACTCTATCTACAACATAAGGTTCAAAACCTATATTGATTAAGTCTTCTCTCAGTTTCTCCATAGGTTTGTTTTTTTCCTTTTCTATTATTTTTAAAATAGTTTCTCTTCTTTCATGAGGAAAAACTATCCACTTCTTTGTTTCTCTGACATAAAAAGTTGGGATTACTTCACTATGAGGCTTATAAAATATAGTTAAGCTATCCACTTCTTTAGCTCCTGCATCCCTTAAATATTCAATGACTTTCTTTAAGCTTCTTCCACTATCTGAGACATCATCAATGACAAGTAATTTTAATCCCTTTACATTGATTTTTATATCATCCTTAATAATTGGTTCAGTTGCGGTCTTTTTAATGTCTTCGTAAAATACAACTCTTATAACAAAAAGGTTTTCTTGTTCCAATTCATCTGACAATATTCTAAGTGGGACTAAGCCACCTCTGCTTATTCCAACAAATGCGTCATACCTTTTTTTGCTCCTTTTTACCTTATCTGCAGCTTCTAAACACAAGCTATAAAATGTTTGCCAGTCTACTATTTCAAATTCCGATTCGTCCATCAATTCTTTGTTAAATAGTTGGTTATAAAAATTTATTCTTCTTAGTCTTAGTTGGCTAAAACTAAAGTAAGAAAGCAAACCTTATAATCCTTCTTATTGCATGTTTGCTCGTGGATAACAAGATCTACAACGTTCTTGGCATCTTCGTTACAGTAAGTAAGTTGTCATCTATAGATAACTCAACAATTGAAAAGATAAAGAATCTTAAGAGTGTGTTGGATGTGGGTTTAGCACTTATCTCATGCAGAGTTATCATCTCAGAACATGCTCTTTTGAGTTTAGTTTACAATATAGCATCTGCCCATAAATATGGCTATAATAAACTAAGAAAGTTAGATTCAGAGTTAATCTTAGTACTAGCTGGAAAAAATGTTTTTCATGAGGCTGTCGATAAAATAACTCCAAAAGCTGGAGATTGTACTTTAATTGTTCTTTTAAGCGATGATAAAAGTAAGATCCAAAAAGCTGAAAGCTTTATTCGCACGAACTTGAGCAGTGAGTTAGAAGAAGCTAATCTAAAAACTTCCTTTAGTTTGAATGATCTAGGTCTCATTGAGAAATTTGCCTTGTTCTATGTTTGGTACAAGTAAACTCTTCAAAACGTTTTTTATGGATATCCTATTCCAACAAAATCACAACTAAAGGGATAAATTACAATAGAACCTAAAATTCCTTTCTCTCTTATTATATAATTTAGAAGTTCGCTGTTTTTTAAACTTTCGATAAACTTTTTCTTTGCTTTTTTTGGTCCATCTGCTAGCAATATCTTGTTATTTTCGAAAAGTTTGTACTCTACTAGAGCATCAAAGTGAGTTAATTCCTCAATTCTTGCTATTATGTCGACTTTGAAAGCTCTCTTTACGTATCTATTTATGTTACGATTTAATCTTTCTACTAATTCTCTAAGTCTATCATTTTCTAATTTTGTACTAGCAACTAAGATAACTTGTCCATCGTTTGGACTTCCGAATAAGTTAAACTTCTCACCATATGTAACTAGTAAACTAAATGCTTCTAAGTATGCATCTAGTTCATAATCTTTGTTAGTCTTTATTAGAATAAAACTCGACCTTACAGCCATGTTACTGCTTGAGTACGAAAATAACCCTTATATTTTTTAGTAAAAGTTTAATTAATTGTCCAAAACTAAGTTTACTAGGCTTTCTTCATTCTTTCAAGGACTCATAGCTTAACAGTTAATTTATTATAAAAAATATAATACAATTGAGTTATATTAAAAAACTTTTTATACTGGAGTAGAGTAAATTGCTAGGCAAGGATATGCTCGCTTCTACAGTTGTTCAAGTAGAAGATTTATACAAAGATTATGTGCTAAGAGGTGGTGCAGTGCATGCCCTTCGTGGAATTAATCTTTCTGTGAAAAGAGGTGAATATATTGCAGTTATGGGGCCTTCTGGTTCTGGAAAAACAACACTCTTTAATATGATCGGGGGGCTTGATAAGCCAACGAAAGGCACAGTAAAGATTGACAATGTTGACCTTTCTAAGATGTCTGCTAAACAACTCGCTTGGGTACGCTCAAGGAAAATTGGTTATGTGTTTCAAACGTTCAACCTTATTCCTGTCCTTACTGCTCTTGGAAACGTTATGTTGCCCATGATCTTTACAGGAATGAAAAAAGAAGAAAGAATAAAGAAGGCTAAAGAGCTCTTAAGTCTGGTAGGCTTAGGAGAAAGAATAAACCATAGGCCTACTGAGTTAAGTGGAGGTCAGCAACAAAGAGTTGCCATTGCTAGAGCTCTAGCAAATGATCCTTCAATAATTCTTGCAGATGAACCAACAGGTAACTTAGACCTAAACACTGGTCTTGCAATAGTTAACTTACTCTATAGACTTAAAGTTGAAAGAAATACTACTGTTATTTGTGCGACTCATGACCTCAAAATGGTCGATGTAAGTGACAGGCTTGCATGGATTAGAGATGGCCAAATCGAAAGAATAGAAGAAAGAACAACAGTAAGCCTAACTTCTGATGAACTTTAAACAAGACTTCTTCATAATCTTATTTTCTATTACTTATAGTAAGATAGAATGGTTAGAGTTGCTGTTATAGATAAAAAGTCGTGTAGACCTAAAGATTGTGGTCATCCTTGTAGAAAAAATTGTCCTGTTGTAAGAACCGGACAGGATGCAATTTACTTTCTCGATGAAAACTTACCGCCAATAATAGATGAAGTTGTTTGTATAGGTTGTGGAATCTGCGTAAGAAAATGTCCTTTTAATGCCATTTATATTGTCAACCTTCCTGATCAGCTTGAGAAAGAAGCTTTTCATAGATATGGCCAGAATGGTTTTAAACTTTATAGATTTCCAGAAATTAAGCCCCAAAGTGTTAATGTAATTATAGGCCAAAATGGTATGGGTAAATCAACCATTGCAAAAATATTATCTGGTGAACTAATCCCGAATTTAGGCGATCCTGCCTCTAAACCATCAATTGAACAAGTTATAGATCAATTAAAAGGAACTACATCTTCAGAGCTTCTTGAGAACATATTCAAAAAAAAGTTTACAGTAGCTTTTAAACCACAGCATGTCGAACTTTTACCTCTAGTTTTTGGTGGAAATGTAAAAGAAGCTCTTTTGAAGTACGAAGATAGTTCTCATTATAGTGAAGTAATTGATTCAATGGAATTGACTAACATCCTTGAACGTAAGTTGAGTCAGTTAAGTGGTGGAGAATTACAAAAACTGGCGATAGCTTTAACACTTCTTAAAGATACCGATGTAATTGTACTAGATGAGCCTGCAAGCTACTTAGATGTACAACAAAGGTTACTTGTTTCGAAGCTACTTTTTTCATTTAAAGGGAAAGGAAAGACTCTAATAGTAATAGAACATGACCTTGGAATGATTGACTACCTAGCGGACTATGTCTCAATAATATATGGTGAACCTGGCGTATATGGAATTGTGTCAAGGCTAATGTCTGCTAGAGTAGGTATAAACTCTTATTTAAACGGGTTTCTTAAGGCTGAAAATACCCAAATAAGACCTTTTGAAATAAAATTTGAGTCTAGGCCACCTCCAGAAAAAATAGATTTATCAGTGGCTTTTAAGTGGTTAAAGGATGAGCTAAAGTTAGATGGGTTCACGCTTACTATTGAGGGTGGAGAAGCATATAAGGGTGAAGTATTGGGCATAGTAGGGCAAAATGGAATAGGTAAGACAACTTTTGTTAAGAGAATTGTAGAGAGCTACTTTGGTTTCGAAAACCAGCAAATAAGCTACAAACCTCAACTAATAACGAACCTATTTAAAGGAAAAACAGTTAAAGAAGTACTCGAAGAAAGGTTTGGAAGTTCTAACTTTCCTTCATGGATCGAAACTGAACTCTTTAAGCCACTAAGATTAAACAAGCTTATGGAAAGGTCGACCGAAACTTTAAGCGGTGGTGAACTTCAGGCTTTAGCAGTAGCTTCTTCTTTGATTTCAAACAGTAATTTTTACTTCATTGATGAACCGTGCTCTTTCCTTGATGTAGAACAAAGGGTAACTGTCCAAAGAATGATAAGAAGGTTAACTGAAATTAAAGCTGCTACAACGTTTGTAGTAGAACATGACGTACTATTTATAGATTTTGTTTCAGATCGTCTTATAGTAGTAGATGGAATACCTGGGGTTCATGGTTATGTTTCTTCTCCAAAGTCCATGAAAGATGGAATGAACAAATTTCTATCGAAGTTGTCAATAACATTTAGAAGAGATATAGATACAAACAGGCCAAGAATAAATAAGCCGGGATCAAGAAATGACTTAGAACAGAAACAGTTGGGGCAATATTACTATACGTGAGAAAAGTATATTTTTTATCAATTCTGAGCTAATAATCTTGCAAAAATAAAGGCTAGTAGTTGCTTTCGGTGAGGAACATTTAAAAGCTCATCTTTACCTTTTTGCGGTTAATTCTGCCATGGTGAAAAACTATGTTAAGAACTCCAATGATAGTTGTTAATTTTAAAGCTTATAGGGAATCCTTAGGGAAAAAAGCTATAGAGTTAGCGAAAATTGCAGAAGAAGTTAGCCGAGAACTAAACGTCTCAATAGCAGTTGCTCCTCAAGCTACTGACATAAGGTTAGTTGCATCTTCGGTATCAATTCCTGTATTTGCGCAAGCGGTAGATTCCACAACAATAGGCGCATTAACAGGTCATGTAACGATAGAAAGTATAAAAGACGCTGGAGCTGTAGGTACATTAATTAATCATTCTGAAAGAAGGGTTCAAATTTCTTTAATAAGCGAAGTAGTTAAAGCTTCGAGAGAACTTAACTTAACAACTATAGTTTGTGCTGATACTCCTGAAGTTACTGCTGCTGTAGCTGCACTTAATCCTGACTTTGTAGCCATTGAGCCTCCAGAATTAATTGGTACTGGTATACCTGTTTCAAAAGCAAAACCAGAAGTTGTTACGAACTCATTAGATAAAGTTAAAAGTGTAAATTCAAAATCTAAGGTTATTTGTGGAGCTGGGATAACAACAGGAGATGATGTAAGGGCAGCACTAAGGTTAGGAACAGTCGGAGTTTTGCTTGCAAGCGGAGTTGTTAAAGCAAAGGACCCAAAGAAAGTTCTCACAGAAATGGGAAACGCATTAATAGGAAAAACATGAAGTGAAGACTAACATATAAAAAAAGAGTTTCTAATTATTAACTGAATGATAACGAGCAGAACTTTCCTCAATACGTTTTTATTTTTTACTTTCATAATGAAGTTAAAAAAAAATTAGTTAAAAAGCGGACCCGGTGGGATTTGAACCCACGATAACCAGCTCCGGAGGCTGGTGCCTTAATCCATACTAGGCCACGGGTCCATTACATTTCTTGTAAGACTGGAATCCCAAGTAGGTCTAAAACTTTTTCAAAAACAACTAAGAAAGATTCTAAGATTATAAGTCTATTGTTTCTTATTTCCTCTTTTTCAGTGAGGATAGGACAGCTCTCGTAAAATAAGTTGAACTTGTCAGCCAAGTTTTTGGCATACCTTGCTAAATATTTTGGTTCTAAATCTTTAATCGTCTCTTTAACATAAAACGAGAATTTTGAGATTTCTTTTATCAGTTCTCTTTCTATCTCTTTCTTAATTAATTTTTGGTTAATGCTTCCTCTATCGTACTTTCCTGCTTTTTCTATTATGCTGTAAGCCCTAGCATAAGTATATTGAAGTCTAGGACCGGAATCTCCATTTAATCTTAATGCTTCATCTATATCAAAAACAATTATGTTGTTTAAGTCAGTCTTAAGCATAAAATACCTTACTGCCGCTACAGCTATTTCATTGCTTATGCTTTCAAGCAAATCTTCTCTAATATTTGGATTCCTCTTTCTACTTTCCATTCTTGCAACCTTTGCTAACTCGTTTAACATATCTTCAGCATTTACAACTAAACCTTTTCTCCCGGACATATGGACTATCTTGTTACTAACGTATTCTTTTTTTCCAGAAATTTTGTATGCTGTTTCTCCACTTATTGCTACTATTCCGTATAAAAATGGCCTATAAGCATATTTTGCTTTATCTGTAATAAAAGTGAGTGCTGTCTTAACAACTTTTTGAGGATACTCTTGCCTTGTATCTACTAAGGTTATCGCTAAGTCTGCATTGTTCACGTTAAGTGTTTTTGGTTCTCCCTTCTCTTCGTCGGTAGTCCATAAAGTTTTACCGTTAGGTTGAGTTACGAATGGTCTATACTTAAAATCTATTGGTGGTTTACTTATCTTCCAAAATGCATAAGCAATATCTTTTCCAACATAAGTTATTGTTCCATCAGATCTAATTAAAACTTCATCAGGCTCTTCTAAATTTTTAAATTCTTCTTGGTCACTAAGCTTTAAAACAGTACATTTTTCATTTTTTCCTTCTTTTGGGACGTATAATTTTCCTTTTTCATTAAGTTCTTTTAGTACAACGTTTAGCAATCCTGACTTTACGATATCACTCTCCCAATTTAGGAGATCAAAAAATGCTCCTACCCTCCAACACGTTCTTAGTTGGTCCATGACTACTCTCTCTGAAAATTGTCTTGCAAGTTGTGCAACTTCATTTTTACCATTTTCAATCTTTTTTATAATTTCGTATTTCTTTTTTCTTAACTGAAGATCATTCTCAATTTTTTCATGAACTTCAGCGTAAATTCTCCCAGAGTAATAGTCATATCTCTCTCCTATTGGTTCCTTTAGGTAACCTAGTTCTGTTATAGCTAATATATTGTCTGATACTTGCGCTCCACTATCATCGATATAGTTTAGTACTATTGTTTCGTAACCAACATACCTAAAAACTCTGGCTAGGGTATCTCCCAGAATTGTATTTCTGAGTATGCCCATATGAATTGGCTTGTTTGGATTTGAATTTGTATGCTCTATTATGATCTTCTTATTCTTATTCTCTATAGCTGGAATTCCATACTGATGACCTTTTTTCCTTATTTCTTCAATCACATCAAAAATGTATTTATCATTAAACTTAAAATTTATGTAACCATTTTTGGCTTCAACTTCACTAAAGTCTAGTTTTATTCTCGAAGAAATTTTTTCAGCTATAGCTACTGGGTTTTCTTTTGAGATCTTTGAAATATCAAAACAAACTCTACTAGAAATGTCGCCGTGTACTTTTACAGTAGGTTCCGATACTTCAGGCTCAATTTGTTCATAGCCTAGCTCTTTTGTACTCCTTTTTAATTCCTCTCCTATTTTTTCTATAACTTGCAAAAAGGACAATTCTTATTTCAATTAGTTCGCGATGGTCTTTTAAAACATTTTTGGTTAGATTTCTAGAGAAAAGGCTTGTTTTTAGATAAAAATGCTCAAAAATAGCTAAGCTTTTTAAGGCTACTTTTGTCCAATCTTTTCATCCACTTTCCATACTTTGTAAAGTCTATCAAACTCACTCCCAAATACCCTTTTTAGGTATGGAATATAACTTACTATCTCTTCTTTACTCATGTATTGAAACTGATACTCTCCTTCATATGGTGATGGTTCTCCTTTCCGTTCTATAAACTCAATATGCATAAATTGCTCTCCTTTTTCAATAACTATTGGCTTTCTAAAGTTGCTTAAGTTTACTATTTCAAGTACAAGCCTTCCTATAAAGCCACTATGTACTTTTGCAGCGTTTAAAAAAGATAGCCCCATTCTTCCAAACTTGCTTTTTGCTGTTAAATGTGCCACTATATTACTAGGTAAAAACACAATTTCATGAGAAATTACATTCTGATGTTCGAGGTAGTTCAGCTCTATAGTTTTTTCTACAGTTAGGACGTAGGAGTCCCCATCTAGCAACCTCTCATCGAAGGGATGAATAATTCTATACTCTTTTACTAACTTTATTATTTCACTCTTCCCTAGTATGCTCAAGTCTCTTCAAGCGTTTTTTAATTTATAAAACTATAAAAATTTTTTTAAACATACTCGATTAAAAACTATGTAGTTTCAATTGTAAGATGGCTACTAGCTAAGATTGATGTTGTTAGAATACTCTTTATTTTTTAGAATCTTAAGTTAATAAATAATTAAAAGCGGGCCCGGTGGGATTTGAACCCACGATAACCAGCTCCGCAGGCTGGTGCCTTAATCCATACTAGGCCACGGGCCCATTATTCTTCCTTTCTAGCTTTTCAAGATATTCCTCTAGCTTAATTCCCTCTGAAGCTTTTATTTTCTTTTTACTTTTTGTTACTTTAATGCCATAACGTCCAAAGTCAACTACCAAAATTGTTTTTATGCCCTCTATTCTATTTGGTACAACTTCTTTTTGGTAGAGCACCTTTTTTGAGCTGCTCTTTATTTGTACTAGTATTATCTTCTTCTTCTTTATGCAAACTAAATCTACTGGGCTGAAGCTTCCAGTCGACCTGACAACGAGCCACCCCTTTTTTTCGAATAAATTCCTAACTTTATACTCCGACTTTGTTCCCTTTGCTTTTGGATTCTTCATAGTTACCTCCCATTATTTATGATTTCTGCTAAGCTCTTAGGTATTTTTCCGTTTGGCTTAAGCCTTCCAGTGACAACTTCTAATGCTGATTTTATCGAATAAAAATCTGGACTATAAGCAACAATATACACATACGGCTTTCGTACAAACATAACATCGTAAGGGTCACTAACAGAAATTAGTATACTCTTCTCATTTTGTTCGATTACTTTATCAACGTTTATTCTCTCTTTCGTTTTATTGAATAAATTCTGGGAAAAAATGATTACTGCATTAGCCTTCCTCACCTTAGTTGTTACTAGAGGAGTATTTTCTTCGTTTGCTAAAAAAACATTTGTCTTTTTAAACTCAAACTCTTCAACTAAACTTAGAATAAGATCATAAGTCTCTATATCTGCAAAAACTAAAATTACAATATTCTGGATCCTTGGTTTAAGAGGTAGTAACCCTTCATCGAATACCAATCCTACTGATTTTCTGGTTATTTTTTCAACTTCGTTTCTATGTTTTTTACATCCAATTACTTGGAGGGTTGGTTTTCGAAAATACTCTAAATACTCTGTTTTTTTCTTAATCACTTTACTGAAAGCCTTCTTTATTCTTCCGGCTAAAAGAGGGTTCTCTTTTGCCTCTTTTACAACAGCATCTTTAAGCTTTTGTAGGTTTTCAAAATTTTCATCAATAACTAATATGTCATTTCCTACTTCTATAGCTTTTATAGCTATATCTTCAAGGTTTTCTTCATTTATGTTTTTGTTTTCTGAAAGTAGTTCTGTTATCAGCAAACCATGGTAACTTAAATCTTTTGCTAAAATTTCTTTCACAACTTCTTTAGAAAGGAATGCTGGGGTTTTCTTTTGTTTTCTATCTACTATTGTAGCGTTTAAAATCATAAGTCCATCAACTTTACTTAAGGAGGTTATCCTTTTTAGTAGTGGTAAAGCCTGTTTTATGTCTTCGATGTCAATTTCAAGTTCGTTGTCATTGTTTTCCTTTGCTAAAGAACAACTTGGAAAGTACTTTGCGATGCTAATTATACCACCGTTTCTTAATCCTCGAATATACTTTAAAACAAATCGTTCTACACTTTGAGGGTCGTCCCAAAAGTTTCTACTTCTGCTCAACCTACAATTGTTTAAACTTGCAGGTTCAATTAATGGAGAAAAATTCATGTTTATCCCTATAGCTCTAAGCTCAAGTGCAGTAATGTAAGCTGTAGTGTACGCAAAATTCGTTAATCCTGTTGCTCCAATAGCCATTGCGCTTGGAATTGGTGTAGCTTCTTGCGGTAAAGCAAAAATCTCCCCTCCTTCATGCTCTACAGCGAAAAATGGTGTAATTTTTTTTGTGGAACTTTGAACAATTCTTTCTAGTTCTTTACACAACTCTTTTCCAGCTTTCACGTTACTTATCGTTTTGCTAGAAAATAAGAATCCTCCTGGTGTTATATCTTCTATCGTTTTTTTATCCTTGCTCGTCAGGTTATCGCTATTAATTCTAACCATAAATAGTTCGCTAACTTGTTGCTCTAAATTAAACTTCTGAAAACTTTTTTGATTCATCTTATCAACTACTACTTTACCATCAAAACTAATGGTATTAAGTTTTTAAGTTTTTTGGCAATTCCTGCAAGATTCTAGAAACTTATATTTAGCTTTAATTTAAGTTTTATCACAGATTTTAAAGAGAATTATTCTTTAGTTAAAATAAGATTTAGATTTGCAACTCTCTGAAACTAGAAAGTTTCCCTTTTTTATTTTAATTAGATTTTCTGATAGTTTTTAAGCGATAAGGTTAATTAATAGGTAAAACAACACTAGAGTTAGCATTGATCGTAATAGGCTTTAAACCTTCTACTAGTATGCATGCAAAAAAAGTTGCAATACTTTACTCTAATCTTCTTCAAGCTTTAGGTTTTCATGTTTTTGTTCTGCTAAAAGCAAAAAGAAAGCCACCGTTACGTAAGGACAGTATTTTAATTGATGATGCTAATAATGCCTCTATTTATGAGCTACTGAAGAATGATCTTGAAAAATTTGGATTGTCTGTCAAAAAAATTGAAGTTTCTTCTAAAAATGGTTTAATCGAAGTTTCATTTCCGCTTGTCGGTATTTTGTCTGGATATGGAGTCAGCTTAAATTCTTTAATTAATCTCTCTTTAACGCTAGACTCTCTTGGTTTTTATAAAAAAATTTTTTTGACACCAGATACTTTAAGAGAGAATTTAACAAAAATTGACATTTTGATAATTCCAGGAGGCGATCATACAGAGATTGCTGCAGAGCTTGGAGAAGAGAACGCAAAACTCATCTACGATTTTGTGAAATCTGGAGGAACCTTAGTTGGTATTTGCGCTGGTTCATTCTTACAGCTAAAGCCAAGTTTAAGTGAAATTTCGCCAAACGATGATACTTACATCCTTACAAGAAATATGTTGGGGCAAATTAACGCAAAAGTATTTAACGATTCTTTAAAGAATAGTTTCGTAGGATGGTCTTACAAGGTTTATCGCGATAATACTGTAAGAACTTATCCAGTAATGGGTCCAGTATTGTGTAACGTAAAAAAGACAAGTAGCTTTTTCTTAGTTGGGTTACCCAAAAAATTTGAGCTTTGGCAAGAAGGTCCAGTTGTTAACATTTCTGATGATTCTGAAGTGGTTGTCAAGGGTGCTATCCCTAAGAAAAATAAGAGACTTGGAATAAAAATAAAAAATGGTCCTAAACTCTCAAACTTTGATTTGCTAGTTTCAAAAACAATAGAACATGGTAAATATATATTTGTTTCTGCTCATCTGGAAGATCCTCGTTTTCCAGTAGGACAAGTTTTATTAGCTAACATTCTCTGGAACTCTCAAAAAAAAGTTGTTGAAGTTAATCAAAATTCGCCAGAAAAATTTTTTGAGTTTTCTCCTCAAGTTGTTCACAAAAAAATAGAGAGTTCCAGATACCTTGTTAATTCTATACGTAATCTAAACAAAATACTCATCAATATGCTTCCATACACTAAATCGAATCTTCCAGAATATATCTTTTATGATGTTTTAGATCTAACCTCTTCTCTTAGAAGAGTAGGTACTATTCTTAAGAAAATAATTAGGATCGATCAAAAGATAATAATCGAAGAAAAAAGACATAAAAAAATCTTTGAGTCAATAAAAAGACTTGATTCTTCTCTCAGGGATAGTAACGATGAATTCATTTTAAGTTTAATATACAAAGTTAGCAATGACAGATCTCATTACATGAGCTATAGTGAAAGAGCAATTTCTGCTCTAACGTTGCTTACCTCAAAACTTGAGAAAGAACTATCTGAAGTTTTACTTAGTTTTTTAAAGGAAATTTCATATCTTGACTATGAAAAACTTAAACTTGTTATGAGTACTTTTTATGGAGGATTTTGTTTAATGTTGCCTTGGTACGATAGTGTACCAAGAGTTAAGAAAGTCAATGAACAAAGTTTTCCTGGCATTTTTTCTCCGATCCTAAGTATTTATGGTGAGGCAAGAGCATTATTGAATATGTCGAAGCTTGTTAGGAATTTATCAGTAGTTTAGTTTAAATTCCTTAGATTTAAAGAATTACTTGTTCTAAAGTGGTGCATGAAAGTTAAGGCTCTTCAATCTGCGCCTCATATAGATCTAATTTATAGATTATAATATGGTGCTCATATTCTTAAGAAAACTTTTATAAATTTAGCAATAATCATAAAAAGTAGGAGTAAGCAAAAGATGTACGAGATTGTTAGCTTTGAGGAAAACCAAGCGGCTTCTATAGCTAGACTCTTAAACATGACTTATCCTTATGATTCTGTAACAACATGGTCAGTAATAAGAACTACAGTCTTAGATCCAAACTTTGATCCTTCTTTAACTTTTGTTGCGATGGAAGATGGAATCCCTATTGGATGTGCGATTGGAGCAACTAGAAGTAAAGAACCAAAAGAGCTAATCAATAAAGAACATGCATGGCTAAAATTGTTTGCTATCGCTCCTGATCAATTACATTCGGGTTTAGCTGATAGGCTTATTTCTCAAGTTGAGTCAGAACTAATGGAACGTGGTTACAAAGACATAAGAGCTACTGACTTTGCAGGTTGGTATGTGTTTCCAGGAATAAACAGTAGGTCTGAAGACATTTTACAATTCTTCTTGAGGAAAGGTTATAGCAAAGTAGCAGAAACAACAGACTACGTAATTGACCTTGCTGGTTTTTCTATTCCTTCTTTAGTTAAAGAAGAGGAAGAAAGGCAAAGAAGAGAAGGAACAGTTTACAGGATACCTGACAAAAGCGAGAAAGAAACAATTGCTAGCTGGGTGCTTAACAACAATGGTCCTATCTTAAGTTTTGAAACTATCATGAGTTTTAGGCATGATCCTCCTGGCATAATAATAGCTGAGAAAGAAGGTAACATAGTCGGACTAGGACTAATTAGCGCTTTAGAAACTAACTGGTTGGGACCCATCGTTGTTAGTGAAAATGATCAAAAAATAGGAGAAGTCCTACTTTATAAAGTAGCTTGGGAAATGAAGTTGCGGGGATTTGACAGAGTACTAATTTCAAGAGCTTCTGAGTCTCCTCTTTATGCTCAGATTCCAAACATAATAAAAGTAAAACACTACTTGATTCTTTCTAAAAATTTAGAACTTTAATAAATGTTCTTTACTTTTTATGACTTGAATTTTTAGAATAAATGCTTAAAAAGATGCTTTGTTAGTATTCTTTTTAGCGAAGAGAGGGAAAGTCTTGATGAATTCGAGTAACAATTCTTCAGATGAAAACCATAATTCTAAGAAATCTTCTAATAATAAAAATTATGTTTACTTAAGAGTTGCTGAAGCACTTTCTACTGACGTTGGCAGAGGTATAGCGAGGATAGATCCTCTTGTAGCTGAGCAGCTCGATCTCAAAACTGGAGATGCAATAGAGATAGTTGGAAAGAAAAGAACTTTTGCGCTGGTATGGCCTGCGCATCCAAAGGATACTGGAAAGGGACTAATAAGAATAGATGGCTACACTCGTGAAAATGCAGATGCCAGCATCGACGATAGAGTAAAGATCAGAAAGGTTGTGGCAAAGTATGCAGAAACACTAAGGTTAGCTCCGACCGAGCCACTTAAAATCATGGGTGGAGATGAGTATGTAAAAAATCAATTGATTGGAAGAATAGTTTCAAAGCGTGATATTGTTCCAGTAAGAATAATGGGTAGAACTATAAATTTGATAGTAACAAGTTTTACTCCAGGGGCTGATGCTGTAATAATAAACGATTATACTCATGTTTCGATTAGTGAAAGGCCTCAACCACCTCCTAAAGATATTGAGAGAGTTACTTATGAAGACATTGGAGGATTAGATAGTGCCATTCAAAAAATAAGAGAAATGGTTGAACTCCCACTAAGGCATCCAGAACTTTTTGAAAGGTTGGGCATTGAAGCTCCAAAAGGTGTTCTTTTGCATGGCCCTCCTGGAACTGGTAAGACATTACTAGCAAAAGCTGTTGCAAATGAAACAAACGCTAACTTCATAAGTATAAGTGGTCCAGAAATAATGAGCAAATATTATGGAGAGAGTGAGCAAAGGCTAAGAGAAATATTCAAAGAAGCGCAAGAAAACGCACCAAGTATCATATTCATAGATGAGATCGACAGTATTGCTCCAAAGAGAGAAGAAGTTACAGGAGAGGTAGAAAAAAGAGTAGTAGCTCAACTTTTATCCCTGATGGATGGTCTTAAGTCAAGAGGAAAAGTTGTTGTAATAGGTGCAACTAATAGAGTTAATGCTATAGACCCTGCTCTAAGAAGACCTGGAAGGTTCGATAGAGAAATAGAAATAGGAGTTCCAGACAAAAGAGCTAGGTTGGAGATTCTCCAAATTCATACTAGAGGTATGCCTTTAGCAGAGGATGTTAATTTGAAACAACTTGCTGATTCAACTCATGGCTTCGTAGGGGCTGACTTAGCAGCTTTAGCAAAAGAAGCTGCATTAAGAGCTTTAAGAAGAGTGCTTCCTAAAATTGATCTTGAAGCAGAAGAAATACCTGCTGAAATCCTTAATTCATTAAAAGTTACAATGCAAGACTTTCTTGATGCCCTAAAAGAAGTAGAACCTTCAGCTATGAGAGAAGTGATGATAGAAACTCCAAATGTTCATTGGGAAGATATTGGGGGCTTAGAAGACGTAAAGAGAGAACTAAACATGAGTATAGAATGGCCATTAAAGTACTCTGAGCTATTTCAGCAGCTTGGAATAAAACAGCCTAAGGGCGTTCTTCTTATAGGCCCTCCTGGAACTGGTAAGACATTACTAGCAAAAGCTTTAGCTACAGAATCTGAAGCAAACTTCATATCAATAAAAGGTCCTGAGCTACTTTCGAAATGGGTTGGAGAGAGTGAAAAAGGCATAAGAGAAATCTTTAGAAAAGCAAGACAAGCTTCTCCGTGTATTATTTTCTTTGATGAAATAGATGCAATAGCTCCAGTTAGAGGTTCTGGATTTGGTGACTCAAACGTGACTGAAAGGATGATAAGTCAGCTCCTCACAGAAATGGATGGCCTCGAAGAATTAAAAGGAGTAGTCATAGTTGCCGCTACTAATAGACCTGACATGATAGATCCGGCTCTTCTTCGTCCTGGGCGATTTGACAAAATAATAAAACTAGGCTGGCCTAACTATGAAACTAGAGTTGCAATATTTGAAGTCCATCTCAGGGGTAAACCTATTGCTTCAGACGTTAACATCCATAAACTAGCGGAACTTACTGAAGGCTTTACAGGAGCAGACATTGCTTATGTTGTGAACGAAGCTGGACTTCTTGCACTAAAAGAATCGTTGCATGAACTTAAAGTTCCTGAACAAATAGCTCACTCGCATCCAAAGATAGAGATTTCTGAAAGACACTTTCTCGAAGCAATTAGTAAGGTAAGAGTACTATCGAAGGAAGAACGTGCTATGGTAGAAGAAGCCATAGAGAGATTCTCTAGAACTACAAATAGAGCTGAGCTAAACATACTTCAAAAACTAGTTAGTTAAAAGTATGGATGAAGCACTAAATGCGTGGACAAATTTATATACACTTCCTGAGGGCGCTGTAAAACTTCTCTTGCTCATTGAATCAAAGTGTAAAATTTTTGATAGCATCAGAAAAAATACCCTTAAGTACTTGTATGAGAAGCATTCAAGAGAAAATAAGAAGTTTGAAACCTTCCTCAATCTTCTTTTTGAAAATAGGCTGGTAGCTTGGAAAAGTAGAAGTAAAGAGTTAATAAGGCTTACTTTTTCTGGATATGATTTGTTAGCTTTAAGGTCAATCGATAAAAAATTCAGCATTATCCTTTTTGGTTCAAATATTGCAAAGGGAAAGGAATCTGATCTTTACGCTGCAGAATGTTCTTCTATTGGAAGTTGTGTAATAAAGTTTTTTAGGGTTGGAAGAACTAGTTTTAGAGATGTAAAAAGAAAAAGGTCTTTTTTTAAGTTAGGTTCAAGTTGGCTAGTTCGTTCCACTAAGGCTGCCATCTCAGAAGAAAAAGCATACGCCATTCTAAAAGACTCAGAAGTTAATGTGCCAAAATTTTTTTGGCGGAATAGGCATACACTAGTTATAGAATACATTGAAGGTAAAAGACTCTCGAACTTAAAGGAATCTGAGTTAAGTACTGACTTGTTTTACCAAGTCGTTTCTCAAGTAAATTTTATGTTAAAGAAAAAGTTTGTGCATGTTGACCTAAATTCATTTAACATCTTAGTTTCTAACGATAAAAAGAAAGTTTACATAATAGACTTTCCTCAATGGGTCCCCCTTGGACATCCAAATTCTCTTTTTTACCTCTCAAGAGACCTAAACAACATAGCTTCTTTTTTTAAGCGAAAAGGTGTAAATCTAGACGAAGAAAAAGTTATAAATGAAACCTTGAACTTTGCTAAGCAGTTAATTAAAAGTGAGTGATTCAAGAAAGTACATCATAGTAGGTCTGGATCCTGGAACAAACTTTGGAATAGCTGCTGTTACCTTTAGTGGAGAAGTAGTTTACTGCAAGAGTGCGAAAAACTTATCAATTGAAGAAGTACTTAAGGACATAACAAGTCTTGGAATACCTGCAATCATATGTACTGATAAAACAACAACACCTGAGCTAGTTAGGAATGTAGCAAGTACACTAAATGTACCAGTCTTTTCCCCTGAGAAGGATTTTTCTTTCGAAGAAAAGAATGCCGTAGTTAAGAGTTTCGAGAATCTCCCAAGCTATAGTACACAGTTTGACGAACATCAAATTGTTGCACTTTTTGCGGCAATTAAGGCATACAAGCACTTTAAAAATGATTTTAAACTTATTGACAATATACTTGATAAGCTTGTATCAGATCTTAACATCAACTTTAGGAATTCAATCAAACTTGACCTTATCAATGGTATACCTCCAAGAAGGTCATTGTACAATCATATTAAGCATCTGATAAAAGGTTATGCTATAGAAAATTATACAAAAAACGACGAAGCATTTTTAAAACAAGTTAGTTCTTTGAACGAAGAACTATCTAGGTTAAGAAAAAGAGTTAAGTTGCTAGAATCTTTGGTAAGCAAGACTTCAAACGCAAAAAATAATCAAAAAACCATAAAAGTTAATGAAACGACTCTTAAGTTTGTTTATGACAACGACAAAAAAGAAAATGAAATAGAGGCCTCAAAATTTTTTAACAAAAAACAAAACTATCTTGAAGTACTTTTCTTAGAAAAAGCTTCAGCAAAAAACATGAAATTGCTACTTAGCTCTATTAATAGAAACAAAAGAGATAACTTTTTGATATACATGGGAAAAATTGAAGGTGATCCTTCGAAGATAGCAAAGATTTTGAACAAATTTGGAATTAAATACGCGCTCTTAAACGAGTATAAAGATGAGTTTTCTGAAGTCTTTTTTGAAAATGGTATTTCTCTCTTTCCAAGTGATCAGGTGGCCTTCATTGAAGAAGGTGGCTCATACTACTTAAGCAAAAATAAACTCTTAGAGATTCAAAAGAAGTTAAAAAGAAGTTAAGTAGTTACTTTTTACTAACTTCTTGTTTAGTGTAGTATAATTGAAGTTCTTAAACTTTAAGAAAGCTTTAAAATATTATGATATATAAGTACTGTTCATGCAAGGATTAATATACTTTAAAGTTAATCTAATAAAGGCATAAAATTGTTTCCCTTCTCCTAGCTTAGTAGCACGTATAACTGGCTTTATTAGACAAGCTCATTAAAGTTAAAGTGATCCGCTATGCTTTTGGTATTCTCACAGCTAAAGTCTTGCATTGTTCTACTATGTTAAATCAGAAGTATACCAGTACAATTAAAACTCTCTCAAATTTCAAGGTATTAGCAAACCTATTTTTATGATTTATTTTTCGAATCTAAATTTAAGTTCCTTGTTGTCCTGATTCTACTTTTTCTGCCAAAGCTACATAAAGTATGTTATTGCCACGGATTATGACTTTCCCAAGGTTTCTTACGGTCTTGTTTCGTTCATATTCTATGGTGTTTGAAATTATTAGGTTCATTTGAAGGTCAAACTTGTCTAATGTACCAACGTAGCTTAAGTCATTCTTTAACTTGACGTAAATTTGTTTATTCAGGAAATTTTTTAGAGCGCTAATTGGTTTTTTGTTCTCTAGTAAAGTTCTTCCTCCTTGGTTGTCTGCGTCCATTTTCCTTTCGCAACCTTTTTATTAAAATAAAGGAAATATAAACCCTTCTATTTGTTAAAAGAGGATTTTGAACAAGTTGTAACTAACATCATTGTGTGTTGCACCGTTACCTTTTAGGTAAACTTGTACCAAGGTTTGCATCAAGTCTAATAGTTTTTTAGCCATTCTTGGTTAGAAAGTTGATCTTTTGTTAATTTTGCCTAGAAAATCTATTGTTTTTAGTAGTTTGCTGGTATCCTCTAATTTTCTCTTCTTATTAAAGTAAAAGGAAATTTTTTTATATGCCAGAAGTCACTTCAGAGCGAAGAGAAATGTCAAGCAAAAGAGATGCACTTATTCTATGGTTTAAAGACATATCAAAAGAGGACGTACCAATAGTCGGTGGCAAGAGTGCAAGCTTAGGAGAAATGACAAACAAAACAAGTGTTCCTATTCCTGCAGGCTTCTGTACAACAGCACAAGCTTACAGGCTGTTTATAAAAGAGAATCAACTTAGTGAAAAAATTGCACAGGTTCTTTCTAGGCTTAAAGATCCAAACGATACTGAAACATTAAGACAAGTTGGTCAGGAAATTAGGAACTTAATAATGCAAGCTAGCTTACCAAAACAACTAGAGGATGAAATCAGAAAGGCTTATCATGAGCTGGAACTAATAATAGGGCAAGAAAATCCATTTGTAGCAGTAAGGTCTTCTGCAACAGCTGAAGACCTACCAGATGCTTCCTTTGCTGGTCAACAAGATACTTATTTGAATGTTAAAGGTGCTGATGAAGTAATCTACAATATAAAGAAATGCTACGCAAGCTTGTTTACCGATAGAGCAATATTTTACAGAGTCCAAAAAGGGTTTGATCACATGAAAGTTGCTCTATCTGCAGTAGTTCAGCTTATGGTTTACTCAAAATGTTCCGGAGTAATGTTTACTCTAGACGTTTCAAATGGAGACCGTTCAGTCGTACTTATTGAAGGAAGTTGGGGCCTAGGAGAATATATAGTTCAAGGGAAGGTAACTCCTGATGAGTTTTATGTTAAGAAAGATACTCTAGAAATAGTAAAGAAAAACATTCCACCAAAGAAAGTAATGTTGGTCAGGAATCCACAAGGTGGAGTCGTAGAAAAAGAGGTTCCACCAGAACTTCAAAACGCTCAAGTGTTAACTGATGAGCAAGTTAAAGAACTAGCAAGGTATGGCATTGCGATAGAGAAACACTATGGAAGAGCAATGGATATAGAATGGGGTGTTGATGAAAGAGACAACAAGACATATATACTTCAAGCAAGACCAGAAACAGTTTGGGCATTCAAGGAAGAACAGAAACCGGTTGAGGAAGTTAGGGTTACTAAAGAAAGAGAAGTTCTTGTGCAAGGATTACCAGCATCTCCAGGACTAGCTGTTGGAAAAGCACATATCATAATGGATGTATCTAAGTTAAATGAGTTTCAAGCAGGAGAGATACTAGTAACTGAGATGACAGCACCTGAATGGGTACCTGCAATGAGAAAAGCTGCAGCAATCGTAACTAATTCAGGTGGTATGACTTCGCATGCTGCTATAGTCTCACGTGAACTTGGTATACCGTGTATTGTTGGGACAGCTTCGAAAGGAAAACCTGCAACTGAAGCAATTCCAAATGGAGAGACAATAACTGTTGATGCAAAGCTTGGAATTGTGTATCGTGGAGCTTTGGAAGAAGCAGTAAAGAAACCAGAAGAGAAAGCAGCAGTTGCAGCAGTTGCTGTTGCAGCAGAGTCGCATCCAATAACTGGTACAAAGGTATATATTAACTTAGGAGAACCAGAGTTAGCAGAAAAAGCTTCTCAACTTCCTGTGGATGGAGTTGGCTTAATGAGAGAAGAATTCATATGGGCTGCAGAAATCGGAGAACATCCAAACTAC
Organism: Candidatus Brockarchaeota archaeon; assembly: GCA_017601145.1. Lineage (GTDB taxonomy): Archaea > Thermoproteota > EX4484-205 > EX4484-205 > JAAOZO01 > JAAOZO01. The sequence goes on along the minus strand of JAFNIV010000003.1, from coordinate 15,597 downwards.
TTAATAGAGATTGGCCAAGCTCAAAAGGTTGTAGACAAGTTAGCAGAAGGCATAAGAAAAGTCTGTGCTGCATTCTATCCAAGACCGGTAGTGCTAAGATTTGTAGATTTTAAGTCCAGCGAGTATCGAGACCTAAAGGGAGGTGACAAATATGAGCCAGTAGAGCCAAGTGCCCTGCTAGGATGGAGAGGCGCCTCGAGATACTATGATCCAAAATATGTAGAAGCATTTAAGCTTGAGATAAAAGCAGTAAAAAAGGTCAGAGAAGAATTTGGGCTAAAGAACCTTTGGGTCATGATACCGTTCGTTAGAACAATAGAAGAACTGAAGAAGGTTGTTCAGATCATGGAAGCAGAGGGTCTAAAGAGAGGTCCAGACTTTAAGTTATGGTTAATGGCAGAAATTCCAAGCAATGTATTTCTAGCAGATAAGTTTAGTGATTACTGTGATGGTTTCAGTATTGGCAGTAACGATTTAACAATGCTAATACTTGGTGCAGATAGAAACAACCAAACTATAGCGCACATATTTGATGAAAGAGATCTTGCAGTGAAAAGAGCCGTCAGGTATCTAATTAAAGTTGCGCATTCAAAAGGAAAAACAGTGAGCATTTGTGGACAAGCTCCTTCTGTATATCCTGATTTCACAGAATTCTTAGTTAGAAGTGGAATAGACAGTGTTTCAGTAAATCCGGATGCTGCAGTATACACAAGAAAGCTTGTTGCTTCTATAGAACAAAGGATTACAGTAGAGAAGTTAACAGGAAGAGGAATAAGAGAAGACCCAGACTTAGAACTTCCAGATCCAGAGTAAACTTTACCAACTAATTTAATAGAATTCCTTCCTCTCTTTTTCTTTCCTCATTTCATTTTTTATGGTTTAAAATATATTTTTTATGACGATTAGGTGTGCAAGGCGTCGCAAAGTTTACGAAAGTAATGAAAGTTTTAGAGTTTTTCTTTATTCTCTTATTAATATATATGTATTCTAATATTTGTTAATCTTTTAAAGTTTTTATGCAAAAATTTTTGCTAAGATTGGCATGAAATGAGTTACTCATGTAAGTTCTTCATACATGCTTTATTTTATGTTTATTAAATTGTAAAAAACCATTAAGCTTGTCACTTTCAGAACTAGAAATGAAAGTTGTTCTTTACGTTGCTCTTTTCTCTTTAAGTTTTTTAGTTTTTCAGGACGTTGTTTTCTTAAGAATCGTTAGTGGTTTTACTCTTTATCACTTAATTCTAGACAATATTACTAAGAAAGGGGTATTCCTTTTGGAAAGCAAATAAACGGCTCATTAAACTCTAAGGAAAAAATCAGTAATGTTACAGTTATTCTGGTTCATTTTTTTACTTTTATCTTCTCAAATAAATCAAGAAAAACAGTTATATTTTTGTAACTGAAAATACGAGAAACTCATAGAATTATATAAAAACTTAAAGGTTTAGTAGTTTTTTCGATAAAGGTAATCTTTTTAATTAGCTTAAAGGTAAGCTTCTCCAAAGCATGCAGCCAAACACAGCTTGCAGTGTTGATGACCTCAAAGTTCTCGGCTTACTCACAGATAGGATAGTGGAACTAATAAGAGAAAAAAACCTAATTCCTCTAAGTGATGTACAAAAGCTAGCTATCCCTCAAATTCTTTCAGGAGAAAATGTATTAGTAGTTTCTCCAACAGGAACAGGAAAAACTGAAGCTGCTATACTGCCAATTTTTGATACTCTAATAAAATCAAGTTTAAAAAATGAACCTGGGTTTAAAATATTGTACATTACCCCCCTAAGAGCACTCAATAGGGATATGTTAGAACGGTTAATGTGGTGGGCTTCAAAACTTGATATAAAAGTCGCTGTAAGGCATGGTGATACCCCGAAAAGAGAAAGATCACTTCAATCAATGTATCCTCCTGATCTTATAGTAACCACCCCTGAAACATTTCAGATCCTTTTAGTTGGTAAAAAGCTTTCAAAGTATCTAAAGACCGTAAAGTGGGTCATTGTTGATGAAGTTCATGAACTTGCGCAAGATAAACGTGGTTCGCAGTTAACTCTTGGTTTAGAGCGGCTTAGATTGTTAACAGACTCTGAACCGCAAGTGATTGGTCTTTCAGCTACTGTTGGAGATCAGGATACACTTTCAAAGTTTTTATTTGGTGCAAATCGAAGCTACAAGATAGTCGATGCCTCTCCTGAGAAATGGATTGAAATAGATGTAGTATTACCCCGGCCCTCCAAAGCTGAGATAGAGTTAGCAAAAGAGAATATTGAGCATCCAGAAGTATTAGCAAGGTTAAACGTTATTTCAGATTTTTTAATTTCGAATAACTCAACTTTAATATTTACTAATACTCGTGAAACTGCTGAAGCTCTAGCTAATAAGCTTACATTGTACAAAGGTGATATAGCTACAGCAGTGCACCATGGCTCTTTGGGAACGGCTATAAGAGCAACAGCTGAAAAATGGCTAAAGACTGGAGAAGTTAAAGGTGTGGTTACGACCTCGAGTTTGGAGCTTGGAATCGATGTTGGTAATGTTAACTTTGTGATTCAGTATGGCTCTCCCCGTCAAGCGATTCATTTAATTCAAAGAGTTGGAAGAAGTGGACATACTATCCAAGGTATCTCAAAAGGATTAGTTATAGCTATAGATGAAGAAGATGCTATTGAATCTATAGTTATAAAAAAAAGAGCACTTGAAAAGAAATTGGAAGAAGTTTCGATAATAGAGAAACCTCTTGACGTTTTAGCTCATCAAATAATTGGTCTACTTTTGTATAAATCAAGTTGGGAAGTGAGTGAACTTTTAAGAGTTGTAAGGAACGCATTTCCTTATATAACACTTTCTTCAGAGGAACTAGATTTTTTGGTCTCATTTTTAGTTAATAGGTATCCTTCTCTACTAATTTATGATAAGGAAAAAGGAGTAATTAGACGGGGGAAGTCTAATTTCTATACTTACAAATTCTACTATGACCATATTTCAACTATTCCTGAAATTAAACAGTTTAAGGTAATAGACTCACGCTCAAAAGAGGTTATAGGGACACTAGACGAAGAATTTGTAGCAGAAAAAGGGTTACCAGGAACAAAGTTTATAATGGGGGGTAGAGTTTGGATATTTAATGAAGCAAAAGAAGATTTTATTTCTGTTACTCCTTCCGAAGATCCAATTGGGGCTGTACCTTTTTGGGTTGGAGAAGAAATCCCTGTAGTGTTTCAAGTTGCTAGAGAGGTTGGATTATTTAGAAGAAAGGTACTAGAACAACTAAAAAATGGCCTTTCTTTAGAAGAAGTTACTAATTACTTTTCCGAGTTATTTTCAATAAAAAAAGATGTTATTAGAGAAGCGATTCGCCCAATATACGAATCATATAAAGGAGGGTTTCCAGTTGCAACTGACGAGGAAGTAGTTATTGAAAATTGGAAAGGAACAACTATAATCCATGCATGCAACGGGAATCAAGTAAATTCTGCATTATCTAAAGTTATCTCTTCATTAATTCTAGAGAGAGAAGAAGCAATTGTTAGCAGTAGTGATCCATATCGAATAATCATAAACTATGATTTAGACCCTAATTTTGTTCTAGATCTTATGAGGAAGGTTAATGATAAAAACTTAATCGATTCTTTAACCAGTGGAATAGAATCAATAGGTTTGTTTAAGAGAAGATTAATTCATGTGGGTCGAAGGTTTGGAGTAATCGAAAAAGACGTTTCCTTAACTTCCCCTGAATTAAACACGCTAATGAATCTCCTAAAGGGAACTCCAGTTTTTGAAGAGGCAAAAAACGAACTCTTTACTAAGGATTACGATGTAAAGAACTTAAAAATTTTTTTAGAGGAAATAAAAAATGGAAAATTAAAAGTAAGTTTCATAGAAAAGAGAGAGATTCCATCTCCCTTTGCATATATAGGTCTTCATTCTGCAGAAAGAAAATCTGAAATCTTCCCTCCAGAAAAGTTAGAAAAAATATTTAGAAAATATTCTTTAGCTAGACTGAAAAGTAGCTTAGTAAGCTTCATATGTTTGAACTGTTTTTACTTCTTTGGACCTATTAAGGTTTCAAATATTACATTTCCACTAAATTGCCCAAACTGCGGATCCGAATATGTAGGTCTTATAAGAGATGAGGCAGAAGCGAATTTGATAAAGTATCACTCAGACTCTAATAAAGCCAAAAAACTTATAGAGCGAGCGAAAAGAACGGCTTTACTCCTCTATAGGTATAAAGATCTTGCAGCTCTAGTACTTGTAAGCAACATTTCCTTAAGGGATGCAGAGACAATTTTAGCGAAGTTTAATTCTAAGGAAGAAATTCTAGATGCAATAATTGAGGTAGAGAAAAGAAGGAGTTTCGTTCTTTAACTTTTTATGAAAAGATATATCTTATTATGTTTTCTAGATCTACTTCTGATTTAGTTCTCCACCCTAAAACAATGTAATCTTCTTTTTCATCAAGATAGCCAGCCTTTATGTACTTGGAAAGTAACCTAGTTGCTTTCCACTTTGGTAATTTCTGGCTTAAAATTTGTTCTAATTCCTGCCTAGTCGTTTTTCCTTCTTTTGATATTATTGTTGCGATACATACTGTAAGTCCAGCAATTTCATCTATGCTCCATCCAGAAGTCCTCAGGTCTGTGATAGTTAAAGGATCATTAATTGAAATAAAGAACCTACAGTTAGATAAAACCTCATGAGGATCTGAAAGTGTTCTTAGTTCGCCAGAATCAGAAACTATTTTTATGGTAAGCCCCAGTTCGTTAATTTTTTCCTCTAATTTTTTAAGAATCTTTGTGTAATCTTGCCCTAAAGCTTTTCTTAGTTCCCATCCCTTTATACCTGGATTTCTGTGAGATTTAAAAAAAAGTAATTGTGCCGCTCTTCTTAACTTTTTAGTGCTCTCCTCTTCCATTTTTACTTCACCACTATTACAAAACTTTCAGGATTTTTGCTTTCAATAGTTTTTTCTTTTTTAACAACCCAAACTTTTCCTTTTAGTGGTTCTCTAATGATACCTACATAACCGTAAGTTATCATAAAGCTTAGAATTACAGCTTTAAAGATCTTTTCAGAAAGATTTTTGCTTTCAATAAGTTTATCGTATAACTCTTTTCCACCTCTTCTTTCAAGTTCATTGTACATTTCTTCAATTTCTTCATTTATTCCTCTTTCATCCAAAAAACTTATCTTACTTACATTTTCAATAGTTTTTTCTTCTCTTGCTTCAAACGAATACTTCGTTATGCTGTTCCAATAAGTCATTGCATCTTTAAGTAAGAATAAATTTATTACGTCTCTTCCAACAACTGGTCTCCACGATTGGATAAATGCCTTACTTAGTTTTTCTATGTTGCTTCCAAGAATAGCCAATTTCATTAAGAAAGGATCAATGTACAAGATTCCCGATCTATTTTTCAGTGCCTTAGTTTTTTCAAAAATTATTACTGCTAATCTCTGAATAGCTTCGGAGCAATTGTTGATTTCTTCTAAGCTATTGCTGCTGCTAAGTAGTTCTGCAAGCTTTCTTATTTTTTCATCAAGATTAATCTCAAGAATGTTTTCTTTCTTACTTATTATGTTGTCAAGTTCTTCTATTAACTTTTGTATTTCTTTTTCATTGGTTGTTTTTTTGTTGCTAAGCAATTGTAACAACTGCCTCCCTACCAACTTTTTGAACTATTATTCCGGTTGCATCCTTTATTCCTTTTGGTATTTGGCCTGGTGTAACAACTAAGAATAAGGTATTAGGATGTTTCTTAGCTTCCTCTTCTATTAATCCAAAAAATGTCTCCCTCGTTTTTGGATCCATGTGAACATCAAATTCATCGAGTGCTCTGATTGGCGACTTTATTAAACTTTGCAAAGAAAGAATGAAAGCCATAACAGATGTGCTCCTCTCTCCTCCACTCTGAATATAGTAGTTAAGTTCAGTAAGGGGAGATCCTCCAAAACTAACAAGTATTTGAATACCTGCTTGCTCTAAATCTTCAATGTTTATGAGTCTTACTTCTCCAGCAGCACCAACTCTTGCCATTCTTTCCTTAAAGTTTCTGTCTATTTCTTCAACAACTTCCTCTATTTTTTTCCTCCATTTGTTTGTAAGCTCTTTAATCTCTTCCTCAACTTTTTCTTTTTCTATCTTTATTTTTGTTGCCTTTTCTTTTATGTCCTCATATGTCTTCTTGTAACTGTTGTATATTTCTTCAGCATTTTCTACGACTGTTCCCAAGCTATTTAGTTCAATTCTAACTTTTTCCATTTCGTCCTTTATCTCTTCCTCATTTCTAATTTGCTTAGGTTTAGGTCCTTTTTTCCTTGCTTCTTCTTCAACTTTCTCTAATTCTTCTTTTAACTTTGTAATTTTTTCTTCTAATCTATTTTTTTCATTGTTCATAATTTTTTGTGTTTTTCTAATTATTGCTCTTCTTACCCTTAACTTTATATAATCTTTCAGGGCATACCTCAGCTGAGTTGCATAAGTCTCTCTCTTTATGTTATCGTTTTCATTTATTAATTCTTCAATAGTGTCCTCTATTTTCTTTGATTTTTCTTTTAGTTGTGCTGAGTATCTACTTAAAAGTGCCTCAATCTCTTTTAACTTGTTTTTGATACTTTCATATTTTTTTTCGTTTTCCTCTTTTATTTGATTCATATTCTCTCTCTTATACCACAAAAGCTCAATCTCTAGTTCTTCTAGCCTAAGTCTGAGACTATCTCTTTTTGTTAGTTTGTTTACTTCTTCTTTCCACTTGTTTAATGTTTTTTCAGCTTCCGAAAGTAGTGTTACTACAACCTTCTCCTCTCCTACAGTACTCTGTAGCTTAATTTTTGCATCATTTATTTTCTCTCTAAAACTTACTAAACCGAGAGCTCTTTCGATTGATTGAAGTTTTTCTTGTGGGCTCATCCTTACTATTTGTTCGATCATGTACTGTTGCATTATGATCAGCATATTGTCTGGATCAATTCCAAATGAGTTAATAATTTCTTGAACTTCTATCTTAGTCACTGGTTTAAAATTGATTTGATGCCAATACTCTCCATCTTTTCTTATGTACTTGGTTATAATCAGTTCATCACTTCTTATTTTTTGACTTGGTCTTTTTCCATTAATTGGCCTATTGTCAAATATTAAAGTTACTCTTGCTATTTCTTCTCCCCACCTTATTAGGTCGCTAAGTTTTCTGCTTCTTTCAGTATGTGCCTGTCCAAGAGCAACAGATAGAGCTAGAAGTAATGAGGATTTTCCTGCTCCATTTGGTCCCAAGATTAAATTTAGTCCTGGATTTAGCTGGATTCTAGCATACTTATAAGCCATAAAATTTTCAAGTATCATTTCTTTTAAAAGCAGTACAGGCTCTTGAGAATTCTCCAAGTTTTTTTGCATAGCTACCAGTTACATTGCCTTTCTAAAAGAAGATAAAAATATATTTTTATGAGACCATAAAACAATGGTGGTAAGGTGATAGAAGCTGGTTCTCGCAGGAAAAGTCTTTAAAGTTGTTGAAAAAATCCCTATTGATGTTTTAATCGAAAAACTAACTAACTATAGACAAGAAGACCATATAGAAGAATTTAACCTATCTTTATTAACTGAAATAAAAGATTTAAACATAAAAGATGATAAGGTCTTCGGCGATTTATATAAAGACAGCATAATCAGGCTATTTCAAAGAGGAACTCTTCAGGTTTCCTTCAAAACAATAAAAGTTCCCTTTATGTTTAAAATTAAAAATAAGTTCCTATTCTTAATTGTTGCTGAAAAAAAGCAAGTTGCAAATTCAGTTGCTAACCTTTTTTCAAATATACTTTTTTTAACGGTTGGAGGAATAGTTAATGCTGAAATCTCTCCTGAAGTTCTCGCGAAGTACCAAAAACAAAATTCAAGTTCAACGAAAGTTATTTTCTTTGATGGTCTAAACCTTCCAAACCTTGAAAAAATTTCTCTTTATGGCCCTTCGCTATCTGATACTAACTTGTATGCCGATTACATGGAAAGAGGAAAAATATGGTACACTGTATTGACTTCAGCAAAAAACAATTATGTTGTTGGAATTACAAGAGATTGTGTTGTAACCATTTTCAATAAAGTTGGCGTTGAAGACCTATTTGCATTCATAGAAGAAGAAGTCCTACAATTAGTATCATAACTTTTCAAGCTCATTTCTTTTGATTCTCTTTTAGTGCTTTAAGTTCTTCTTCGCCTATTACTCCAAGTTCATAAGCTTTTGTAATAAGCTCTTCAAAGGAAAATAAACTAAAGAACTTAACATTCATTTGGATTAGCTTACTGCTTCCTCCCGTTTTTTTGTCTAATACTACAACATAAATATAAGGTTGCCCACCTTCAAAAATAACTCTTTTTACTATTTTACTTGCTTTATTACCAGTTGCTATAACATCATCAATTATCATAACTTTTGCTCCAGGTTCTAATGAGCCAAAGATCTCGTTTTCTGAGACTACTATAAGTGGCTTTTTAAGAAGTTGTGAAACGATCGTGGCAAGAGGAGCTCCTGTATAACCCGCGCCGCACACAATTTTCGCTTCTTCTTGTTCTTTAAGGTCTTCTGAAATTAGTTCTCCAACAGTCCTTAATAGCTCTGGAATTTTCCATAATCTAGTTAAATCTAAGTAATACGGTACAACATTTCCTTCAGAATCCTCAAACATTCCAAATTGTAACGCGTCAGATCTTATTATTTCTTTTAAGAGTATACTCTTTTTATTCATATATTCCAACCTCTCCAATTTTTTTTATGTCTATTCTGATATCCGGTCTTTTTTTCTTCATTTCATTTTCAAATCTTTTAAACTCTGTACCGTGGTAAGGTATGACAAGTTTTGGCATGACTCTTAATGTTATTTCAACTCCAACTTTGTAGTTTATTCCAGGATCTAGGCCTATAGGCACAAATGCAATATCTGGCTTCTCATTAACACCTATTTTTTTCATATCTTCATTTGGCATAGAGTCGCTCGCATGGTATATTTTTACTCCATTTTCAAAAACAATTAAGTAAGTAAGTGGGGATGTTGCAGAAGGATGATTGCTTTCGAAAGCTTTAATAGTAATCATCTCATGGTTAAACTCATCCCCAGGTCTTAAAATCTTTAAATTTCCTCTTGGAACAATATGTTTAACGAGCACAGCTGAAGCCATATTACATACTACAAGTGGTCCTTCTTCAGCACTTTCAGTTTCTCTTTCCTTCGTAGTCTCTTTCTTTTCATCATCTGCCTGCTCAGTCTGAGTTATTACCTCTATTATTTTACTTTCTTCAGAAAATGTTTCTTTTGGTTTTTTATAGCTCTTAATAATCCTGGAAACAGCATTTTCATCTAAATGATGTTCATGTTCATGTGTTATAAGAATTAAATCTACGTTAGCTAGCTTGCTTTCGTCAATTTCTTCTAATGTTGGGTCTACTACTACAGTATACATTGGAGACCTTAAAATCACACCAGAATATTTGTTTATTAAACTGTATAATAACTGGTTTCTTTTCAATGAAATTTCTTGCATTTTCTTTCCTTTCAACCTCACTATTGGTTGTAGTTAAGCTTAAAAACTTAAAGGTTTGCTTCTAGGAACAATGCCAGAAGTTTCAATTCCCTATTCAGATACTAGGGTTTATCTTTCTTTTTCTTTGGAAGAAGTTGGTCTTATAAAAGAATCCAAATTAAGAGAAATTTTAAATAAAGTCAACAATAGTTTTCTTCAACTTACTTCTGAGAATACACTTTTGCTTGATGAACTCCTCCTGCTTTCGATGAGTAAAACTCAAAGTCCTTTTTTTAAACAAAACTTTTTTGTTTTAAGTCCTTACGAAAAGAAGAGAACTTTTTCTATCCCCGAGCTAGCCCAGATACAGGGTTCACGTTTAGATACTTTAGATGAAAGAATAAAAGAACCCCAAGTAATTATTTTCTCGACTATTTTTTTGTTCAATGACATTTTAAGATTGTTTGGAAAATTTGCTTGGAATTTTGACAAGTCTGGTTTCTTCTCTGTATTAGATGCTGTAATAAAAGAAGATTTTAGTAGTAACTCTTTGGCTAACTTTGTTAGCTTTATAAGTGACTTTTTTGAAGAAGTACTACAACCAAGTAAGGTTGTGCTTTTAGGTGGCGAGAGCTTAATTAAAGAGTTCACATCTTTGAAAGACTTTAAGAACTGGTTAAGTGCTTCAAACAAGGTCTACTTTATGACTGATGATGTGAATTCTTTAATATTCTCTTTAGGTGGTTATCCTTTTGACCTTCTGCCTAGTTATTATTTAATCGGTATAAATAGCCTGATATCGCTACTCAAAGATAAGATTGTTGGAATCCTTGCATTTTGGAATGGAATTCATGAAGAAATAACACTCCTTTCAAACATAGGAAACTTTACTCTTGATAGTTGGGACTGGTTAAGGCTTAACTTGTACTTCCTTAGTAAAACTAAAAAAGGCAATCAGAGCTCAAGATTTTTTTCTTCGGTTCCTCAAGTAATCATGAACAAGTTGTTGCCTTGTAGAACTTTCTTCTCCTCAAGACTTTTCCTCGATTCAATAAGACGAGGCACTGGATTCAAGATGAGGGCAAATATTTACAAAGATGTGCTGTTCTCTTAATTATAAGTTTTAGTTTGTCTAAAATGTCAGTGGAATTATCGTGGCTGACAGTAAAAACATCGCTAATCCTATAATTGCTTTTATTTTAGTTGCTGTAGAAACCTCACTTACATCATCCAATGGTCCAGGATGGCCTTCAAATTTCCACGTAAGTGCTACAAACAAGGCCATTAACCAAAATCCCATTAGAGTATATAACAATAATGAAATAATTGTTAAAATTTTGTGTCCCTTTTCTCCAAATACTGCTCTTGCCATATGCCCTCCATCTAATTGAGCCGCTGGAAACATATTTATGAAAGTTACTAAAAAAGCAAGCCATACTGGAAATCCAAGTAAGCCCATAATGAGAGTATAACCGTTTCCAACAGGCTTAATCATCTGAGCAACTAAATTAACTATTGGCTGCATTTCAATAAAACCTGAAGTTTGAAGTAAAGATTGAAATTCTCCAATTCTAATTGGAACTGCTTCTCTGACAGCAAATACGGTAATAGCTACAGCAGATATAAAACCAAAGAACGGGCCAGAGAATCCAATGTCAAATAATTCATCTCTGTTTCTAGGTATACCTTCTTGAAATATTACAGCGCCAAAAGTCGGTATTAGACCAGGTATGCCAGGGATAAAGAATGGTCCTCTAGTAGGTATGTTATACAAAGTTGCCATTATTTTATGTCCAATTTCATGCAAACCAAATATTAGCAAAAAAGCAAGAGTGTACTCTAAGAAGTCGATCAAAAATGAACTCTGTCTCCCAATTAGTTTGTTAAGAATTACTATTCCATTATATCTCTGAAAAAAATCTAGGCTAACAGTTAAAACAGTTGCAAGTAAAAGTACCATCATAATCTTCAAGTCGTTTCTTTTTCTAGGCATCGATATTTCCACTATAGAAACTGCAATTTTCCCATCCTTTCTTTTTCTCATGAAAGGTAGTTTATTTTCCATTTTTAAATCGTTGCAAAGTTTTATGAAGTTTTCTTTGTTTTCTTTTTTATCCTTAATTATAAAGCTTATGTAGTAAGGATTTAATTCAACGCTTTCTATTTCAAAGTCATATTTTTTCATTATAGTTTCAAATTGGCTGACCGTGTTGTTTTCCATCTCCTTCTGTAACCTCGTTTGTCACTTCTTCTTCCAACAGTATTAAAGTTTTTATCACAAACTTTCGCTTTTTGAAAAAGTTTATTTTCTTGATAATTGTAAGAAGTGCTGGTGAAAGTATGGAGGTCTTATACGTTATAAGAAGAGCAAAACTTGAAGATATGGAAAAAGTAATGGAAATTAACAAAAAGGAACTTCCTGAAAACTACTCATCAGATTTTTTTTACGAAATGCTAAATACCTATGGTGATTTCTTCTTTGTTGCTGAGTTAAAAGGAGACATAGTAGGTTACGTTATGAGCAGGATAGAAACAAGTTTCTCTTTTTCTTCTTCTCCGCCATTTTTCCTAAGAGGTCACGTAGTAAGTCTAGCCGTTAGCTCTGGCTTCAGAAGGATGGGCATTGGCTTTTCTTTAATGAGAACTTCTCATGAAGAAATGAAAAAACACGGTGTAAAGGAAGTTTATCTTGAAGTAAGAGTTGATAATGATCCTGCTATTTCTCTTTACAAAAAGTTAGGCTATTCGATAGTTAGAAAAATACCATACTACTATGCAGATGGTACTGATGCCTACATGATGTCACTAAAACTGTAGTATTTTTTTAAATTCAGTTCCTAAGAGCTTTGTTTAAGATAGCTAAAATGTTTTAGTTAACTTATTAGTTAGATGTTTAGTACTAATAGCCGAAAGTAAAAAGCGAAATTGTGTAATTTCCTCAAATCACTTGTAATTAAAAGCCAAAAAATCATCAGGTTTAAAACTATTAAGAAAAAGTAATTAAAAATAAAGATCTTGTTTATGTAGGAATAATCTCCTAGCTTTTAGCTACTGTAATCTCTATTGTCGATACGTTCCTTGGCCTAAGCCCTTCTTGTTTTGGTGGAAGCAGCTCAGTCCCTATTTTTATGTCTTTTATTTTCAAAGCTTCTTGCAAAAACCTCCCTTTTAGTATTTCAACTACATCTACAGCCTTTGAAATAGCTCTTCCTCTTGCTCTAATCAATACTTCGTTACTGTTATTTATTTGCATTAGTGCTGCTACTGCATACACAAGGGCTGACTTTTTGCCTATGAATATTACGTTAGAAGGTGCTTTTGTTGCTTCTGGTTTTGTAGTCTCAGACATATTCTTTGTTACACCTCTCAGCGCCTTTTCTCTCATAGTACAAGGTTTTAAACTTTTCCTATAATCCTTAGCTTATTAACTCTTTAATTGGCAAGTCTATGTAGCTGCCATCAGGAAAAGTTCTTCTGATTGAAATCGGTAGTACTCCAAGGTTTAACTCCTGCTCTGCTACCTTTAGAGCATCCCATTCCGTTTCTTCTATAGGTATTAGAGGAGGTGCTCCTAAATTTAGTTGTAATGCTCGTATTCCAATTATTCTTGCTCTTTCAAACCTAGTAAGCCTTTTGGGAAATTTTGAAAAATCTCCTTCAGATATCAATATTGCTCCTACTACTCTAAGCTTCTCCTCTAGGCTCAATATTCTTGTCCTTCTTTTTCTCCTTTAGAAGGCTTAAACTTTGCTGCTGCAGTTATTCTGTCTATCCTAAGTAAAGATATAGCAGTTTCTGTTGCCGCAGACAAAACACGTTTCTTTATCTTAATTGGATCCCATACTCCAAGCTCTTTTGCGTTTATTGCTAGTTCTTCACTTAAAGCCCCAACTCCATACTCTGTTTTTCCATTTGTATGTTCTGACCTTAAAACACCTAATACTTCTTCTGGATCTTTTCCAGAGTTTCGAGCAATGTTGGCTGGGATTTTTTCTAATGATTCTGCAAAAGCTTCTATAGCATACTGAATTCTCCCTTCTTCCTTTGTTGAGTAATCTCTTAGCTTTCTTGCAAGTTCTATTTCTATTGCACCTGCTCCGCTCACTGCCCTAGGATCTTCGAAAATTGCTTCCAATGATTTTATGGCTTTTTTGATTGACCTTTCAGCTTCACTAACTATTTTATCATTGTCGCCTCTAATTATGATATTGACACTTTTGCTCTTTCTTCCACTTATAACAAAAACCCATTTTTCGTCCCCAAGCTTTCTTTCTTCAAAGGTCTCGGCTTCTCCTAAAAATTCTGGACTTAACTCATCTAAGTTTGTAACAATCTTTCCTCCAGTTGCAATTTCTAATTTTTCCATGTCTGATTTCTTAATTCTCCTTACCGCTGCAATTCCTTCTTTTGAAAGTAAGTATTGTACGAAGTCATCAATTCCTTTTTGGCAAAGAACTACATTAGCCCCTGTTGCTTTGATTTTATTAACCATTTCTCGCATTGTGTCTTGCTCTTTTTTTATAAAACTTCTCAGCATCGAAGGATCTTTAAACTTCAATTTTTCATCGTATTCTGTTTTCCTAACTTCTAAACTTGTATCTAACAATGCAATTTTTGGATTTCTTATTAGCTTAGGCATAGCCGCGTGTACAATTTCTTTATCTAAGGCCACTCCTTCTACGAAGAGCGTGTCTTTTAGTGTGCCTCCTGATTTTTTATCTACTTTTATTCTATCTACGTCCAACTTTCCTACTTCTAATACTCTTGTTACTGCTTCAACAGCAAGTTCTGCTAAATACTCTAGATCTTCAATGTTTGTAAAACTGGTTATTGCTGTTTTTGCTATATTCAACAGGTTCTTTCTTTCATTAAGATTTATTTCAAAGGCATTTCTTTCTAAGCTTTCTTGTGCATACTTTAATGCTTTATCATATCCTTCGCAAATAATGGATGGATGAATACCCTTCTGAATGAGCTCATTAGCTTTGTTTATGAGCTCCGTAGCTAGTAGTATAGTTGAAGTTACTCCATCCCCGACATCCTTATTGACAGTCTTTGCAGTCTCAACTAACACTTTTGCTGCAGGGTGCTCAACTTCAACTTCTTCTAATGCAGTTGCTCCGCTACTTGTTATTGTTACATCTCCAAACGTGTCCATGATCAATTTGAACTTTCCATTTGGTCCGAGCATTGATGAAATGGCTTCGTTTATGACCTCCGAAGCGCCCAAAATAAAACTCCTAACTTCTTCCTCTTCTCTTTCAGAGGAACCTTCCTTTAATATTAAAACTGGAATATAACTCTGCTCGCTCATTTTCCATTTCTTGAGAGTTTTTACTAGTTTTATTAACTTTTCGTTTCCTAATTAGTTATAAATCCTATAATTTTTCGTAATGCTCCTAAAGTACCTAAAAAAAGCATACCTTATGTAAAAACTACCGAAAACTTAAAAAATTTTTGCTACGGCAGCTAGCTGTATCTACTTAAGATGCAACTTAAGGTGAACTTCCAGAAATATAATTTATCTGAACAAGCCTATCCATTACTTCTACGAATTCCCTTTCTATTCTATATTTTTCTTTTTCAAATTCTTCTTTATCGATCTCTCCTCTTTTTAGTTTATTTTCTAAAGCTTCATACTCTTTTTCTAACTCTTCTTTCCTTCTTTCTAACCTCTTCTTTTCTTCTTCTATGCCTTCTGAAGTGAACATTGTGACCCCCTTAATACTATTCTGCTTTAGAATAAAGAACTTATTATGTTTATTAACCTTTCCACCTGCTATTGAATAATTTTAACTTTCATGGTGGGAAGTCCCCCTGCGAAAGCTGGGGGATGAAAGCCGAAAAGTTTATATTTTTCTCATTACATTTGTCATTGTCTGCTTGGCTGGCAGACCTAGTAGGCATGGGACAGGCCGAAAGAGACGCCTGCCGAGGGCAAGACCTCCGTAACCCACCTTCCACACGGGTTCCTCGAAATGGTCTCGCTTGCCGAGGCCTCCGCTGTGGGTGAGTGGAGATCGAGTCTGTCCGTGGAAGCAGGAAGCTCCTTGCAATAGCGAGGGGTAGTTCACCTCTTGATAAACATA
>JAFNIV010000039.1 GCA_017601145.1 Candidatus Brockarchaeota archaeon | reverse complement strand
AAGAGAACAGTCTACATCAAGAGTACTCTTTTCAGCTTCAGAAATGTGTAACATAATCTTAGATAGAGACGTTGTAGCAGTATTGAACCTTCAGATGCGGGGAGAAGGGTTCACCCAAAGAGCCCTCAATGAAATAATCGAGAGGGAAGGGTTAAGTAGGAATGAAACATCATCTATCTCTACTTAACTCAGGACCCTATATTTAAAGGAAAAGTAAATAAACACCTCGTTATAGCTAATAGAAAGAGATAAATGAGCAATTCGCAAAAAGAAAATTCTGGTTCATCTGAGATTGAACTAGAAAAAGAAGCACAACTACCAGCACCAGTAAAGACTATTAGGAGAATGGTACTAACAATTTTTAACCCAATGTTGGCAATGAAGCTTATTGCAAAGGATCCAGATTGGTTCATAGTTCCACTTATGTTTGTAGTATTAGCGCTTTTTTCTTTCCTTCAACCTATTGTAGTAATGAGTAAGATGAATGGACCTGGAAACATGACTTTGTATGTACCAAACGTAAACAAAACTTTAACTCTTAATGATTTAAAAAGCGATGCACAAAAAATATATTGGAGTACCAATTTAATGTTTTATTTGATATCTATCTTAATAGGAATTATAATTTTAGTTTTGATATCTAAAATACTTTTTGGAAAGACAGAGTATAAGTCAGTTATTTCAGGTACTTCGTATGCGAGTTTAACATTTGTGATTCTAGGAATTATATGGTTAATTTTGATGCTTTCAGTCCCACCTGTTAATATCAACTATAAAGTATATAATAACGAATCATTTATCGTGTGGCCAAAAGGAATAAAAATTTTGTGGCCAAGTAGCTATAATCTATCTCTTAAAGATGACTCAAAAATAATTTTACCTAATGGAACTTACACTACTTTAACAAGCTATTTAGATTCAAGTGAAGCGAATGGATCAAAAATTTTGTGGAGTAATGGAACAAGTGTAATCTCATTAAACAAAACAGAAATTATTTTCTTTAATGGAAGCGCAAATACTTTAGTCTGGAAAAATGGAACAATGTATGAACAATATACTATAAGGAATAATACTACCTTTGTTCTATGGCTAAATGGAAGCAGATTCATTTTCTTTAACGAGACAAGAGCAGATCCTGTATCCGTCATGAAGTACTTTAGTGAAGGACTAACAAGCAACACGCCAAAGGCACTAAGTTCAGTCCTAGGGATGATATTACCGAACATAACAAGAATTTGGCAATCCATATTACTAATAATACTCATAAAGGAAGCTCAGGAAACTAGCTGGATAAAAGCCATACTTGCAGTATTCATTCAACAAGCATTGCTTTTTATTCTCATGATTTAATAAACAATTCTAATTTAGATTCTTTTTAGAGGGAAGACCTTTTTCTTGAAGAAGTATATCTCCAGAATATAGCAACTATAACAGCAAAAGCTAAGACAATTAGCCCAAAAGACAAAGCCACAAATAATTGAGAAGCATTTATAGGAACTGCATATGAACCATAATTACCAAATTTATCTTCAGCTTTAATATCTATTAAGTACTCACCACCAGGATCAAAAAGACTTGTTTGTAAGTACGAAACCCAAACTCCACCAATGTAGTAAGCTTTAAGTCTTTTCTCAACTGTACCCATAATAACAACAACTGATAGATTTCCATCGTTTTCTGAGAATATTGAACCATCAGGATATTGAACTTTAGCCACAATCTTAACAGTATCAAAACCAACTTGTATGCTTCTTTTGCTTAGATTTACTTCAATCTTCAAAGGAGCGTTATTAATCTCTATTGTTTTAGTTATGCTACCGTTGTTCGAATAATAATCGGTTATAAAGAGTGTTAGATTGTAGCTACCAATTTTTATGTCAGCTGGAATCTTAAACGAACATACCCAAAAACTAGAGTTATATGTTAAAGCGTAAACATAGTGCAAGTTTGAGTTTCTTAAGGAAACTGTACCATTTCCTTGTGTTAATAACTCGCCAGTAGAAGGATACTTAACAAGCGCTGAGATTGAAATTTCTTGCGTTCTGTAATAAGATGAATTTATAGGCGAAAGTAGTATGGAAAGTGTTGATGGTCTTACAACAAAGTTAAAGGTTTCACTTAAAAAGTTGCCCTGAAGATCTTGACCACTTAAAAAAATATTCCACTTTCCTATTGGATCATATGGATATATATTGAATTCACAAAACCAATACTTATAATCTGAAGAATAATGTAAAGCATATTCTCTTGTATAAACAGGATTTGAGATTAGTATACGATAAGTCCCATTACTAACTGGTGAACCATCAGGATAAGATAATGAGAAGAAAACTTTTACTAAACTAGGTCTATCGTAGAAAGAAGAAAGGTTAGAAGAAGACACTTGCATTAGTCCAGGTTTTACGAAGAAGGACGTTTTACTTATTCCGCTGTTACCGTAAGAATCATCAGCTGTTACTGTAACATAGTTCGTTCCTAAAGGTGAGCTTAATGGTAACCTAAATGAATAAATCCATCCGCTTATTGAGCTTATATAGTTCATTTGAGTTTTTATAACTACAGGCATTTGTGGACTTGTTACTTCAACGTATACTTTAGAGAAAGGAGATATGGAAGTACCATTAATATATTTTGCGAAGACATAGATTACGACTAGTTGAGATCTAAGATATTCATTTTTCTCTAATCTTATTGATATGTTCAAAGGAGCAGGCAATATAGTGACTTGAAAGTATTTTGTGAAATTGTAGTAGCTATAGTCAAAAGTACCATTAGAAAAAATGGATAAGGAATAATTCCCAGACTTTAAATACGCAGGAATTGTAACGTTGTTAAAGAACACTGAGCCATTACTGTTAGACATAAAATTACCAAGCGCTAAAACTTTAATTCTTGGAGATATAGAAAATAATGACAAAACAACGTTAGAATTAGATTTAAGGTTATACCCATAAAAAGAAAAAGGAACAGTTTTATTTAGGATAAGTTGTGGAGCTATTACACCAAAATGAAACACTACAGAACTTTCTATCGATTTTTGAGAGGTTATTACTTTGTACAAACCACCTTTTAGTTCTGAAGGCAATTTAATTGAGAACATAAAGCTGCCATTTGGTAACACTTGAATGGGATATACAAGTAATATTTCTTTGCTGTTTAATGATATTGAGAGGTTTGCCATACCTACTCCACTAAAATAGCTGCCTTTAATATACAACATTTCACCAGGAAGGACTATTGGCGGATCAATGTTTAGAATTGGGGAAACTGAAAAATTAAAACTATCAACTAGCAACGAACCTCTAGAGTTTTTTACAGGATCTAAAACTCCAACTGAAAAAATAAGGAGAGGTGTTCCATAACTATTAATAGGGAAAGGTATCTTGAATACTCTATAAGTTGAAGAAGAATTTTTCATTATTAGAACTAAAGAGCTGTCATTTATGAAATAAGTAATGTTTATGTAATACCAATTATTTCTTTCAACCTTAAAGTTAGAATAAATTGAGTTGGGAATGCTTGATATATTTGCAAAAAGATAGCTTGATGAGTTTATGAACAGCGTCATGTTAGTTCTGCAGTAGCTGAAATTTAGAAATACAAGACTCTTTTGAGGATCAAGCTGAGAAACAATGTTCACAAAAAATGAGATTGAAATTGTTGACTTATACGAAGAATTAACATAATAAATATAAGTAGGAACTAAGGAAGAACCATTGATGAAAACAGCTTTTCCACCTTGTGGCGAAGAAGAGGGAACTAAAGTTATTGAACTTGAATTTTGTGGATATACTTTAAATTCTCCTAAGTTGAAATCAAAACTTTGAATGTAGACATGACGGAGAAAGAATTGTGGTTCTGCAAGCACAACCTTAAAAGAGTTAAAAATAAGAACTATTAGGGCTGTTAGAAGAAGCCCAGTAATTAGTCTATAAGATTTCTTATTAGGCACTATCCCATGGTAAGCTTGCATGTTAATTTTGCTCGTCTAACTTTAAGACCCAATGTTTATAAGGATTTAGGCATATTATAGCTTGAAGACGTATAATTTTTTACAGATAAAAAAATAGTAAAGGTTATTAATGGATCTTACTAAATAAATATTTGTAAAAAGAAATTGGAGGTGGGAGGGTTGGAAAAGAAAGTTAAAGATGTGATGTCTTATCCTGTTATCAGTGTTCTATCTACTGATCCAATTTCAGAAGCTGTTTCTAAGATGATAAACCATGAAATAGGCGCAGTTTTAGTAAATGCAGGAGGGAGAACAGAAGGGATAATAACCGAAAGAGATCTCATAAAGAGAGTAATCTATGAAGGAAAAGACCCTAGTAAAACTCGCTGTGGGGAAATAATGAGCAAACCATTAATTACCATAGACCCAGAAGCCTCAATAACAAAAGCGATAAGTTTAATGAAAGAGAAGGGAATAAGAAGAGTAGTTGTTATGAAAGACAATAAGACAGTTGGGATAGTAACAGAAAAAGAAATAATAAGGAGCTTACTATAAAAAAGATTTAATACTTCTTTTTTATAGTTTTTATGAGTAACTTATCTTGGACTTTTTGTTTTAATGAAATTTTTTGATAAAATGGTAGGAGAAACCTAGAAAAGATAAAATATAGGTTAAGAAATGCAGAAAAAATAAGCATAATTTGAACAACGTTGTTTTGTGATGAAGCTTCATTCTGTTTTAAGTTAGGAATAGAAGTGTCGTTCTTAAAAGCCAACAATGCAGAAAACATGATCAACTTTGGTTGTGACATATTTAACTTAAGTTCATTTGTTTTTGTTCCGTTTATTGCGACTTTATCAATCGAATCATTAAGAAGTTTTAAGTTTAGTACGGTATCGTTTTTAAACCAAAGTTTAGTATTATTGTAAACTTCTAGAGTAACTTTAGAATTGTTGCTAAAATCCAACAAAATGTTAACTTTCTTTAGTTCAGAACTACATAACTTAAAAAGAAGCGCATTTTCAATTGTATATATGCTTTTTGCTCCTAGAGCATCGCTCGCTTTAAGCAATACGTTATTCGAAGTAAATTTGCTTCCATTCTTTAATAACCAGAAGACAAATCTCTTCCTTATAAGGCTAGTTATATCATTAAGCACCGGTGCATGAAGTAAGATAAGTTTATCTTCATCATACCAAGTACTATTTACAAAAACCTGTTTCTTCCAAATAGCAACGATAGTTAAATTTGAGTTCACGTTGATTGAAAGAGACCTATTTTCTGTAGATAAGCCATTTTCCACGAAATTCCAGCGAGAAAAAACATATCTACTAGTATTATCAAGGTAGACAGTGTAGTTAGTTAGATATACATTAGCAGTTTCTCCTTCAGCGTAAGTTCCTGAGCCCTTTGGTTCCGAAAAATTTGAAAGAACAATAACTTTGCAAAGTTTTAATGGGAGAACTTTGCTTTCTTTAGTTAGCTTGCTTTTATCTTGATTAGTTTCTTGGGAGCCAACATTATAGTTGCTATTATTAGAACTTTGGCTATTTATGATCACTTTCCATAAAGCTTTTACTGTTGTAGGACCATCAACCACAATTTCATCTTTTTGAGTTACAAAAGAGCTATTGACTAGCCAACCAGTAAATATAAGCTTAGTCCCATTTCTTAAAGTAATACTAGTTTTATCCATAGTTAATTTGACTAAGCTATTTTCATTGTACCAACCAGAACCCTCACTAGTTGAATATTCTGAAACCACATCTACATAAACTTGCCTCGTCCAAAGTGCAGAAACTTTTAGTTGAGAGTTAACTACAATTGGGACTTGAGTACTCCAACCTACAAAAATCCATCTTGTGTTTCCGTTATCAACAACCTTACTTTCAATTGATGGATAAACCTTTGAACCTTCTGGATACCAACCAGAGTTCTTTGTGAATGAGAAGGGGGAAGTAAAGTTAACATAGTATTCAGTAATCCAAACAGATTTTATAACAACCGGACCATTCATTATAAATGAAACTGAAGAAGAATTTGAAGATATATTTTCGTAACACAAAAATCTATACCTTTTTCCTTCTGTAACTTCATAAACATTAGAACTCATCGAAACTTTAACTATAGTACCTTTCCTTATCCACTGCACATTATTAGACAAAGTTTGATTATAAACTTTAAATACAGGATAAAATGGCTCAAACGTTAGCGTATACTCGGTATCTCTAATTTCGCGTATGCATATTGGTTGAGAAACAGCTAAGTAGCGTGGATTTTCAACTACACCATCACTCCACGTCACAAAAACAGATCTTGTACTATTACCATAATCTATTACACTAGTCGTCTCTACGTTTAAAGATGAACCTACAGAATACCAATTGTAAACTATGTGAGTATTATCGTACTTGTCAATTTGAATAAACACCTCCTTAATCCAAGTAGCATTTATTTGAAGAGGTGAGTGAACATACGCAGGAATACTTACAGACCATTTTATGAATCTGAACCGTTCCTCATTTGAGGCATTAATTATAATTGGGGAGACGGAGCAGTTAATTAATGATCCATCCTCATACCATCCACTCGATGAACCATTTATAGTTCCAAATATAGATGTAATTGATACTTTAAATTCTTTTTTGTACATACCACTTACATAAATTGGGGAAGAAAGAATACAGGTATAAGGATTTTGAAATACGTCCTGGGAAGTACTGTTTATAAAAAATTTAATAAAATTGTATCGAATATCTTGAGTTATATACACTTCAGACTTTGCTGAAAATGTTACACGTGAGTTTGCTTCTTCCCATACTTCAGTGCTATTAAATACATCGTTATACTTTACTAAAAAGTATTTTTTCCAAATTGCTTCTACTGTAGTTACTTGTCTTACTATAAAAGAGTCTTTCGAAGCTATGGAGAATGAGTTTCCAAGACCATCAGTAACTTTCCAACCAACTAAAACGAGCTTTGTACCGTTGTTGAAAGAAATTACACTACTATTTAAGCTTGGATGAATTTCTGAACCAACCTTATAGAACCCAGAACCATAAGCATCTCCATAAGAAGAACTTACTTTAACATAATAGTAAGGGACTAAGTGAACATAGTAATGCTGTAAAGCTAGAGGATTTGTATTTTGCCCCCATCTATTCCAGTTTGCTTCTATGTAGATAACTACCTGACTAAAATCGACAACATTTGGAGTTCCAACTTGACCTGGAGTGAAGGTAAAGTTAAAATTGCTCTTATATATTGCTTCATTTCCACCGGCTATTGCTTGATTGTAACGGATGCCATTTACTATAACATTAGCGTACCAAAGTAAGCTATCACTCATTGGATCTAAAGTAACGTTCTTTGGCTTCAAAACATCTACTACAATTCTTACTGTTTGAGAGGGAAATTGTATGTTAACTGATAAGTAGACGTTGTAGTCTTCATAAACTGTTGCAAGAACATGCTGATAGAACAGAGTAACAACAAAAAATAAGTAAAAGAAGTAAACCCAATTTTGTTTGTACATTTTTCTTCGTATAAACAAAAAGAGCGATCTTTTTAAAGACCAATAAAGTTTAATAGTAAAAGCTTAAAGCTTTAAGTTGCGGATGAAGTACACCTATTTGCACTGAAAAGTGATGATAGATGGGCGGACTGACGCGATTGTTTAAAGACTAAGACTATTAGAATTTTTAAGAATATGACTTGCACTTTCAAGTTTAATTGATTTATTGCTATTTTCATAGTGAACTACCCCACTTGTAAATGTGGCTTCCTGCTTTAACGATGATGCTTGCTGGTATTTCTACCAGTAGAAGCTTCATCTCAGTAGCGAATCAGAGCTATCTCATTCCCTTATCTTTATTCTATAGGTTGAAATCCAATCTCTATAGTGGTTTTCATCAGCTTTTATAGAGTGCTATAGAGACTTATGAATGTTCAATTTCAGCACATGGTTAAAAGGCGGGGATTTCTGCTAAAGGCAACGTGAACTACTCCTCGCTATTGCAAGGAGCTTCCTGCTTCCACGGACAGACTCGCTCTCCACTCACCCACAGCGGAGGCCTCGGCAAGTGAGACCATTTCGAGGAACCCGTGTGGAAGGTGGGTTACGGAGGTCTTGCCCTCAGCAGGCGTCTCTTTCGGCCTGTCCCATGCCTACTAGGTCTGCCAGCCCTTCCAGCCAAGCAGACAATGACAAATGTAATGAGAAAAATATAAGCTTTTCGGCTTTCATCCCCCCAGCTTTCGCAGGGGGACTTCCCGCCATAAAAGTTAAAATTAAATTTACTCATTATGTACTTAACTTCTCACAAAGCTCATTATACATTTTCATTATGTTTTTCCAGTGAGAACCCCTCCAATATAGCTTTCCACATTTATTACATACCCAAAAGTCGGAGGTAAAAAGAAGTTCTTCAAGGTCCTTAATTTCTATTTTATTCAACTCACTACCGCAAACTGTACATCTTGTACTGTTAAGCTGAGGCTGAAGGTTGCTTTCCTTGAAAACTTTTATTAGTTTTTCTTTTAAGCTTAAATTAGGATTAATGAAAATTGTATTAATGTTCATGGACTTAGCTTTTTTAAACAACTCTTTGTCTGAAGTTAGCAGGATTCTGTTGCTTTCTTGAGAAAGTTTAAGCAAGGTTTCATCAGAAGGTGTCTTAAAGAATAAGGTCTCATAACCAAGTATTCTTAGCCATTTTGATACATTTCCGAGCATACTATCTACTATGAACACTGCGTTCACTTTTAATTATCACTCCAGAACTATAGGAAGAGTAACCACTTTCAGAATCATATGATATTTTGCCATTGTTAATTGTCATTATTACCTCTCCATATAAATTCTCTTGAATACGTTGAGAGTACTCTAAGCCAAAATTCTCAATAAATGCTTTTGGCGTTGGCCTTTTATAGTCAAACAGTACTAGGTCAGCTTTATAACCTAATTGAATTTCAGACCTGTCAAAAAGCTTAAATTCATTGGCAATTCTTTTGGAATTTAAGGGGATTAAGGAAAGATCGGTAGAATACTTCTTTATTATCGCGAAGTAAGCAGGCAAAAAAAGAGGTGAAGTATCAACTTCATATATCTCTTCATCTAAGATATAACTAATTTCACCAGGATAAGTAAGATCTATTTTTTTATCCAATAAGTTCTGAATCATTGTTCTCAAATCATCACTATCACCTAAGTTAAACTCAAACTTTACCTTAGAACTTGATGCTGAAATTTTTTCAGCAAAAATATTACTAAAGGAAAGCCAAGATAAAGGAGAAGCGATCAAAACCCTTCCTTGTTTGCTTACGCTTGAAAATTCTTTTAAAAGTTTAGGAGTGATTATATTTGGCAATATAACACTTTTGTTTTTACTTAAGAATTTATGTAACATCGATTTTTGACTAACTATAGACTCTTGACTTATAGGTAAGCTTAACCTTTCTTCTTGATCACAGCTTAAACTTGGAAAATAAAAGAGTAGTGGTCTTTTTTCATCTTTAGCTAATTCTTTATCAAAGGTTCTCAACTTGCAATAACTCCATAAAGAAAGAGTAAGTGAATCACCAATTGAAAAACTGCTTAAACGATCACTTCTTTTAAAAGATAAATGAGTGAGAAAAGCAATATTTGAGAGCAAAGGTCCATCTACGTTAGATATTTCAGAGAGAAAAGAAATCCAATCAAAGTTGTTTAAAGAAGTTGGCTGGGGATCGATTATGATCGTTGTAAATCCACCCATAGCCTTTCTTCTAGTAAGAGATCTAAGATCTACTTTTTTCCTAAAAGGAAAGGGAAACTTTGACCTTAAGTCAATCAGCCCTGGAAGAATTAGACATCCCCTTGCATCGATGACTTCCTCAGCTTCTTCTTCAAGACTTGGCCCTTTGCCAACATCGATTATCTCTTTACCTTCTATTCTTATAGAACCTTCTACGAAGTTTCCTTCATAGAAAATAATTCCATTTTTTATTAAGATGCTCATTCTAAGATAGTAAAGCATTCTTGTCTTACTTAAGAATTTAAATGTTTGATGAGTTAGTTTTTAAGAGTTAAGGGCAATTACTACTTTTAGTATTATGAACATAAACGAGAATAAAATAACTATAGCTCCGCCAACTAAACCAAGAAACGCGATAGGCCAATTTTCTGTTAAATAAGCGTTGTAACCAACGTAAGTTAAGCCCAATCCAAATAGTACAGAAAACAAATTAAACAAAAAAGACCTACTTATCACAGAAATGGATAATGCAGCACCACTTGATATTCCCCCTATAGCAAATAACAGCTTTCCTTCATTGAAGTTCAAGTAACCAACGTACATTAAGTAAAATCCAAGAATAAGTAAAGTAAAGTTAAAAATAAATTTGGCAAAGCTTACTTTACTATTACTTTGTTTATCCTTTATCATCTTTTAACAAAAAATGATGGAGAAGAAATATTTTTAATTGTTAATCATAAAAAATGTTTAGTATTCACTCTTTTTAAATTGTACTAAGTCATAATTTCTTTAAATTCGCTAAAATAACTTAGAATAAATTTCTAACAATCAACTAATAATATCAACTTATAAGGAGGTTTTAGAACTCATAGACATTAAGTTTATATTTCTTTGAATTTTAAAGTAGTTTTAGCTGGAAGATGATAAAAGAAGAAAATGAGTACAAACTGACTTTAAACTTTTCAGGTACACTTCAACTAAGTGCAAAAATTCAAAGATACTTTTCTCCAAAAACTTTTACTAAGTTGTACAATGCTTTGCCTCTTGAAGGACCATTCATCAACAACAAAGGCATAGTTCAAATCTTTGTAAATTTTTCGGCAGGATTCGATAAGTTGGTTCAATTTGCAAAAGAAGGTAGCTTTCTATATGATCCAAGGAATAACAGCTTTTTTCTTTTTTTGGAGTCCAGGAATTGCCACCCAATTGTTCAGCTTGGAACTGTAGTTGAAGAAGACCTACAATTACTTAAAAGGATACCAAGTTCGGGGTTTGTTAAAATTCAGAAGTAGTAACTTCAATGCTAATTCTCAGAAAGATTTGATAGCTTAAGAGTAAAAAGAAACTTAACTTCATTATTTTGAAATTGATAAATATAAACAACGAGGACTAAAGGTCAGCTATTTTGTAGTAACTTCTTCTCCCAATTTAATTTAGGGGCCTTTAGAGTTAGAATAAACTTTTGCTAAACTATCTTTTCTATTTTCCTGGTCCGTAGGTGAACTACTCCTCGCTATTGCAAGGAGCTTCCTGCTTCCACGGACAGACTCGCTCTCCACTCACCCACAGCGGAGGCCTCGGCAAGTGAGGCCGTTTCGAGGAACCCGTGTGGAAGGTGGGTTACG
>JAFNIV010000038.1 GCA_017601145.1 Candidatus Brockarchaeota archaeon | reverse complement strand
GTTGCCTGTAAAATATGTTAATCCTAAAAACTCTTCTAAAACCTGCCCTCTCTGTTCTGGAAGCATGGCTTCCTATGAGGGCAGGATAATGAAATGCGAAGAATGTAACATAATCTTAGATAGAGACATAGTAGCGGTATTGAACCTTCAGATGCGGGGAGAAGGGTTCACCCAAAGAGCCCTCGATGAAATAATCGAGAGGGAAGGGTTAAGTAGGAATGAAACATCATCTATCTCTACTTAACTCAGAACCCGTATCTCTCCTCAAGAAAACCGAGCTCCTCCTCCCTATCAACAAATAGTTGAACCACAAGTATAATACTCATGATTCAACTGTTTAAAGCTTCATCAAACACCACAGCCAGTACGCATCGAAAAACCACCCAAACTAGAACAGCAGCATCAGAACACCGCCCTAAAACAGAGAAAAACCCGGATAAACACCTTAAAAAACACGTAAAAAACCTGAAACCTGGTAAAAAAACAGGTAGAAACCAATATTTAAATACGCAGCCAACCACCCTTTATAAAGGAGGCAGGGTCAAAACAGAAGCAGAAAAACCGGATCAGGAATATCTTTTTAAGTCTGATTAACCAACAATAAACTGGTGAAAACGAATGAGCCTGACTATGGAGACACGCGTCGGAAAAAAGTACGCCATATACCTGCCCAAAGCTGTCGCCAAGGCGGTCGGCATAAAGGAGGGGGACAGGGTGATGCTCAGGGTAACGGGAGAAAGCATCATCCTCGAGATAATCCGCGACCCCATAGAGCTAGCCTTAACCGGGAAGAAATTCGCCACAGTAAAGCCAGAGGAAATCGAGGCGATAAGTCTTGAAGAACAAGCTAAACAGGCTAAGAATTCTGCTTGACACTTCTTTCATACTCCCATCCCTCGGGATCGACGTTGGAAAAGAGGCTGTTGAAGGCTTAAAGAAGCTTGCAGAAGCCGGCGTAGAAGTGTTTTACTCGCGCTTTAGCGTACTAGAATCCCTCTGGGTGGCAGTCAGGCTTACAGGCGGAAACGTGGACGAAGCTTTCAACACGGGGCTTAGAAGCATCTTGGAGAGCAATAGGTACGGGGAAGTCAAGGAGGACCCCTGGGTCTTCAACGAGGCCCTAAGGCTTTACGCACTAGGCCACAGAGACATGATTGACAACATACTCTACGCGAGCTCAGCCCACTACAACCTAAAACTGCTCACGCTAGACAAAGAGCTCAAGGAATTCATACGCGAAAAGAAGCTGAAAAACACGCTCATAACACCAGACCAGCTAACATCCTAACAAAGCAGCGAGCAAAGGCTAAATGAGAAAATGAAAAGCTGAGTAAATGCATGAAGATCCAGGCTGGAGGGAGAAGCCTGGAGAGTGGAGGTTAATGCTCTAAAGTAAAAGTTAAAAAGCTTCATCTTTTGTTTGTTTTTTATCTTTGACTCGCAAGAAGACCCCATGCGTTAAACTTAAATACGCCTAATGCTTAAGTGTTTTGACGCTTCGGCGTTGAGAGGTCTTGGAGCTATATGCTCCTTGACGGGGTGCGACTGGAGTGAACCAGTCACTCTGTGACTGCGCCCATAAGCCTCCGCTCCGCTTCAATGCGGAGTAAGCTCGTGGAGTGTTGGTCGGTGACCGTGAAAGCTCCATGAGTGAGTAAAGGAGGCAACCTCGCAAGCTTCCATGAAACACCGCTCTCGTGAGAGACGGGTTGAACGAAACTTGGAAGCCCCATCCGTAAGGGTGGGGAGGAAGTCACACTAAAATGGATTATCTCTTAGTAACTTAAAAGTTTCAAACCAAAATATTATACTTGCAGTTCCTCCAACTAAAACTGTTAAAATGCTTTGAACATCAAAAGAAATTCCATAAAGAAGTAAATACGTTATTACCATAGTAGAAAAGAAAATTGAATAAAATAAGAAACGAGGAACTAAATATCTTCCGATTCTAGTAAAGAACCTTAACGTTCCTACTTTTACTTCATGTGCAAGAATGTATTCATTAAATTCATTTTTCTTAACTAAGCCAAG
Organism: Candidatus Brockarchaeota archaeon; assembly: GCA_017601145.1. Lineage (GTDB taxonomy): Archaea > Thermoproteota > EX4484-205 > EX4484-205 > JAAOZO01 > JAAOZO01. The sequence continues at coordinate 9,308 of JAFNIV010000038.1, read as the reverse complement.
TTCTTGAAGTTTACTCAGATGATGCATTGCAATACTTGGACTTGAAAAACCTAGAGCACGTTGAACTTCTCTAACGCTAAAGGAAGACTTTGGAGAGCGAAGCAGATACCAATACACTAACAATGTTTTTCCCCTTAGCTTAGACTCGATGTTGGCTAAGTCTAACTCTGAGCCAGACATTTACAAAAATAAAAATAAAAAATAGCTTAAAAAGCTTTTAGCTTCATTGGCTGATTATGAATACAACTTGTACACTTACAGAAACTTGTTGTTCTCCTGGCAGTATAGGTGTATTTGCAAATGAAGATGTCAAAGCTCTGTATACAGTTGGCCAAGATCCTTCATTTATCTGAATACTTTTAACTCCAACTATTTTCATATTAAGTGGCTTTAGAGCAGTTTCTGCTTTATTCTTAGCATCGTTAACTGCATTCTCTATAGCTTGGTTTCTAAGCTGATTTTGAAGCCCTTCAGAGAACATGAACGAAACATCTAAGACTTTGTTTGCCCCAGAACTTACACTAGTGTCTATAATTTTTCCCACTATATCAAACTTAGAAACTACAACTAAAATTGTATTGGATGCCCTGTAGCCTACAAGCTTAGGCGATTCCTTATCAGGATAAATATAGATGGGATAAAGGAAAAAACCAGATGTAGAAATGTTTTGTTTATCAATTCCAAGTTCAATTATTGAATTAATTACTGCATTCATTTTATCAGCATTCTCTTTTAGAGTTTCGTTTGCTGATAAACCTTGAGTCTCAACTCCAATACTTATAGAAACCAAGTCTGGTAATGCTCTGACTGTTCCAGTGCCACTAACCGTTAGTAAGTTTTCCTCCTGTTGTGAAGTCTGGGCATAAACAGCATTTGGTGAGTTCTTTGGTGAGTTAATTGCGACGTAACTAATTGCACCCATTGTTATTACTGAAATTATTGAGACTAAAGTCAAGAGATACAATGTTCTCTTTTCGTCCATTTTTTTCACCACTCCAATTATCCTTATAAAGAGTTAATTATACTACTCTTTAGAACAAGACCTTTCTTAGTGTTCTAAACAATAGAACAAAGTTTTCTATTTTTATTTTTTGTAGGTTCTATGTTTTATGTTCTCTAACTTAAAAAAATTGCCCCCTTTTATTGCTGTTCTAAAGATTAGTATTAAATACTTTGTTCCTGTACAAAGTGAAATAGGAAGAAAGAATGGAAAAAAGAGCATTGCTTTATCCAATTTTAGCAGTTTTGTTAGGGATTTCTTTTATAATCTTACCTAGCTTCCTGGTAAAAACAAACACTCCTGGTAAGGTTACTACGTTTTCTAAGAGTTCCGAGGCTCAAGAAATAAATAAATCAAGTAAAGTGGCGAATACTTATCTTACTGAAAGTAAAGATATTTTACAAAATTTGTTTCTTATACTCCTAATTCCTTTAGTTTTTTCTTACTTAGCATTTAAGCTTGCAAAAAACAAATACATCTTTAAGCTAACCTAAATTGAGTTATTGCATCGTAAATAAATTTTAATCCAAAATATATCATTAAGCACCCTAGTAATATTAGAGCAACCTTCAAAGTAGAGTTACTTATTTTACTTCCCTTATGGAATACATATGCTATAAACATTAACCAAACAAAATCCATCCATACATGTAATAGGTACATGAAAAACACTCCTTGAAAAGAAAACAAGTTTATTGAATCCATAAGCATCTTAGCTCCAACCGTTAACCACCAGATTATAAAATAAGGGTTAAATGCTGTGAGCAATAAGCCTGTAAGAAAAGAATTTCTGTTTGTATTTATTAGTTTTATTTCGACACTATGAATTGACTTAAATTGAGAAAAAGCAAAAAATAGTAGTGCGCTCCCTCCCAAAAAGGACAATACAGATTTCATTTCGTTAGGCAATACACTTAAGATTCCAAAGGATAGTAGAAGAACTAAAGGAAATTCAACCACAGTATGTCCTAAAGCTGCTAAAAAGCCTGCTTTTCCTCCTATTTTTACTCCAGAACTTGCTGTTGCTATAGTCAGAGGGCCTGGTGATAACGCTCCTGAAGCTGTTGTAGTTTGTACTTCAAGTATCCAAGATATAAGGTCCATTGCTCCGCATCTTTATTTTATTTCCTTAAGGTTAAAAACTTATAAAGACAACCTTAGCAAGAATTATAAATCCCTTTATGCAATTGTTTGATTTGTCTGGAGTGGCTCGCTTAAAACCTTAATGAGTAAAGGCATGTTTAAGGTTTTCGCTACTCATCTCCCGCTTAAAGCTGGAGCTTTCTCGCCAACCTGATGTAAAGAGTTAAAAGTTCTTAGTCTTCTACTTTTTTGAATGACTCAAGAACAAAAAGAGCTAAAGTGCTTTAAAGCTGTCTTTGAAATTAACAAGGAAGAAGTTAGTATTATCTTTTATTCAACTCATGAAAAATTGGAAGAAACGCTCAAGAAGATAAAACTAAAGCTGGACGTATACAATCAAACCAACTGTAAAATAATAGCGTGCAAGGAATACGATGGAAGTGCTTATGACTTTTACTGGCCACGTAAATTGATCGAAAGCTTCTGATTTTTGTGACTCTTACTTTTTATAGAGAGTTTTTTTGCTATTACTTTAAAACTTTGTTAAAAGTAAAGAAAGTTTATTGTGTTTTTAGTTTTCTGCGCTTCTTTGGATTTATAACAGTGCCTTCGATTGGTCTGTTGTCTAAATAACTAAGTATTGCTTCTGCTACTGTTTCATCCATAGCAGTTAGTGCTTCTTGAGTATACGCTGCTATATGAGGTGTAATTACAACATTACTATACTTTAAAAGTGGATGTTCTAGTTCTATTGGCTCTTTCTCAACAACATCTAAAGCTGCTGCAATTATAATGCCTTTTTCTATAGCTTCAATTAGAGCATTTTGGTCTATAAGCTCACCTCTAGCAGCATTAACTATTATAATTCCTTTCTTTGCGCTAGCAAGAGTTTCCTTGTTTATAATGTGGTATGTTTCTGGGCTAAGGTTTGCATGAAGCGTTACTATATCGCTTTTTGATATAAGTTCAGTAATATTAATCATAGGTGTAACACCAAGAGTTTCCATTTTTTCTTTTGGTACATATGGATCATAAGCAACTACTTTAGTACCAAACCCATTCATTAAAATCTCAGCAACTCTTGAACCAATGTTGCCAAAGCCAACAATTCCAACTGTAAGGTTGCTTATGTTCTTACTTATAAATTTAGCACGTTCTTGCCATCTACCACTTTTAACAGCTTCATTTGCTTCAGTAATTCGTCTTAAAGCATTAAGCATTAGAGCTATAGTATGCTCCGCAACTGCTTCTCTTTCTTTGTATCCAGGTACCGCTGCAACTATTACTCCACATTCTTCGGCTGCTTTTAAGTCGATATTGTCGATTCCTATACCATGTCTTACTATCATAACCACATCTTCATTTCTTCTAAAGAATTCTTTGCCATAATGTGGTGTTACACTTGCTATAACAAAATGGTACCCTTTAAGCTTTTCAGCCAATTCGTGTTCTGTTATGTCCTTTGGGACTTCAATTTGATCTAAAACGCATCTTACTTTAAGCTTACTCATAATGTCAGTAAACTTTCCGAAGGATTTAGAATTTACAATAGCCACATGAGGCTTCATTACTTCATCACCTTAAGCTTTCTGCATACTCAATATAAGGTCTAAAAATCTTTTCAACCTCAAATTTTTCTTTCTCAGAAAGTTTTCTCAATGGAATTGGTGATTCTCCAGTATTAATCCCCCTAAGTCTAAGCACCTCTCTTAAAACAACTTGAGTTTCTACTCCAAACCTACTAAATTCTTTTCTTAAGTTGTTTATAACGCTTTGAAGTTCAATAGCTTTTTTAATTTTTCCTTCTTTTATGGCAGCATAGATTGCTATAGGAATCTCAGGAAATGCATTAGCTATACCACAAACATGAGCTTTAGCTCCAATTGTAAAAGTTATGGCAACTAAAGAATCTCCAGCTCCTGCAACATAGTAGCTCTTACCAAACATATTCACATAGTTCTGAAGTTGTTCAACATCGTAGCTTGTATCTTTTATACCTACCACACTTGGAATCTCTTTGGATATAACTTCAAAATCACTTGGTGAAATGTTGTATCCTTGTCTTAATTTATTATTGTATATTATTATTGGTACTTCGGCCTTTGAAATATAATTGTAGTATGAGATCAATCCAACTCTATCAGGTTTATGGTATATTGGTCCAAAAGAACTTACTGCGCTAAGGCCCAAATTTGCAGCATGTTTTGCTAGTTCAAGAGCGGTCTTTGCATCAGGTGCCCCAACATGAGCGATAATATTAGTCTTATCTGGAACAACTTCTACTATTTTTTCAAGTACCTTTTTACGTTCATCTTTACTTATAAGTATTCCTTCACCATAAGTTCCAAGTACAAAAAAACTTTTGATCCCCTTGTCCAACAGAAATTTTGTTAGTGCAGTGATTCCTTCTTCATCAATTTCCATGTCCCCTTTAAGTGAAGTTATTATCGCTGTAACTATACCTTCCGGGTACAATCCTAACATCTTATGCTTTAAGTAAAAACCTTATATAAGTTTATTCCAATTATGACTTCTTTATGTTTCGAGTTAGATTGACTAGTTTAATAAACAAAGCATAGCTTTCTTCGTAAACTGCTCTGTTTGCTACTATAGGTGTAATTTTTTCTTTTATTTTAACCCATTTGTTTGAAAAATCTTCTATGCTAGATAGGCCTAAAGCATTGAAGGCAAGTGCTGCAGCACCATAGTTAGTAGCATCTTCTCCTCCTGATACAACATTAATTGGGACGTTTAAAATATCTGCAAGTATTTGTGCCCACAACCTAGATTTTGAACCTCCTCCAACAAAGTACACGTCGTCTAAACTTACTGAATTCTCAGAAAGTGCTTCGCTGATCGCTCTAATTACGTACCCAACACCTTCCATTATTGACCTTACAAAATTCGCTTTCTTACAACTTCTAGAAATGCCGAAGAAAGCACCTACCAAGTTTGGATCTCTATATGGAAACCTTTCGCCAGTAAGAAAGGGCAAAAAGATAAGACCTTCTGAACCTGCTGGGACTTTTTCCGCCTCTAAGTCAAAAATATTGTATGGATCTTTACCAACAATGTTGCCAGCTATAGTTTCAATTTGACCAAAGTTGTCTCTAAACCACCTTAAACAGTCACCACTACTGTTTGAAGCTCCACCTACAGCATAAAGTTTGTTTGCAGCATAGTAAGTAAAGAACCGCATATCTAAAGATTTGTCAAGAACTACCTGCTTAGAAAGCTTTCTAACAACTCCAGTAGTTCCAATGTTTATTACAGTACCTTCTTCACTTAATCCAAGACCAAAATTTTGTGCTGCGCCATCGAATGTTGCTAATACGATCTTCGTATCTGAACTGAATCCGTACTCTTCTACAGCTTTCGGTGAAATGGCATCAAGAATTTTTCCACCTTCGTATAGTTTTGGAAGCTTACTTTCTTCTATTCCAAGTAAGCTAAGTACTTTTTCACTATAGTTAAGTTTTTTAAGATTAACAATACCGCCTCCACTGGCTGTAGCCAAATCTATATATGGCTCTCTTATTAGGTTACTTTTCCACAACAAATAATCCTTACAAAACAAAAAATACCTCGTTTCTTGAAAAATTTTAGGTTCTTTCTTCATGAACCAATAAATCTTATATGGCATATAGACGAATATTGGAGGAGCTCCAGTTTCTTTATACAATTCGTATGGTTCAGTCTTTTTTAGTAGTGTTTGTTCAACTTCTGCTGCTCTACGGTCATGATGAGTTATCACCTTAGTTAGTGGAGTTTCATCTTTGTTCACTAACAACATACTATGATTGTAAGTCGTTGTTGAAATTGCTTCAATCTTTTTTCCATATTTTTTACCGAAGTATCTTAGCATGAATATAAAAGCTTCCAGAAGTTCTTTTGGATCATGTCCCGCAAATTTATCCTCTAAGTAAAGTTTTATTTCATACACTTGTTTATCAACAACTTTACCATTAACATCTAGAATAAGCCCTTTCATATTAGTACTACCAATATCGATTGTAAGGACTAAGTCCATCTTCTACTCTACTATATTTTGTTGTTTTAGTTGAAATTTAACTTTAACTGAGTTCTGTTTGTAATGAAGTCTTAGTTTACACTGACGAACGATAATAAAAGTTAAAAATAGTCTCTACAATACCTTTGTTGAAGAAAACACAATGAAAGTTTGGATTATGACTGATCTTGAAGGCGTTGCAGGAGTTTTTAGTTTTGAAGAATACACTACTCCTAAGGGAAGATGGTATGATCTTTCAAGAAAGTTATTAACTCAAGAAGTGAATGCTGCTATTGAGGGTGCATTAGAATCAGGAGCTGACGAAATATTAGTAGTTGATGGGCATGGCTATACGGGAATAAATATTGAAGAATTAAACGAAGAAGCAAAACTTCTTTCAGGTAGACCTCTGTTGTTGCCATGGGAATTAGATAAAGGATTTAATGCAGCATTTATAGTTGGACAACATGCTATGGCTGGCGTTGAAAAAGCACATTTGAGTCATACTGAAAGCCATACTGCTATTCAAAATGTTTGGATCAATGGCATAAAAGTTGGAGAAATTGCGATCGTTGCTGCTGTAGCAGGTTACTTTAACATTCCAGTTGTTTTAGTTACTGGAGACAAGGCAGCGTGCCTAGAAGCAAAATCGTTTATACCTCAAGTAGAAACTGTTGCTGTAAAAGAGGGAATAACTCATGGAGCTGCGATAAGCATTACACCTACAAAAGCGAGAAAAATGATAAGAGAAGGAGCAAGAAATGCCTTGAGGAAGATTGCAGAAGTAAAGCCATACAAAGTTGAAACACCAATTGAGCTAAAAATAGAATTTACAGAAGAAAGTAAAAGCTTTGCTGAGGTCCTATCTAACAGATCCTATGTAGAAAAAATTGATACAAGAACAATAAAAATAAGGGATGACGACTTACTTAGTGCTCTTAAGAAGTGGTGGCTTTAGTTTAAGTCTTGAAGAATGTCAAAGCTTAACAGCTGTTTTCATAACGATACGAACTTAATCTCTTTATAATCACATTTTCAATAGCTTTATAGCGTAGTACTTTTTCAAGAAGTTTATCTTAGAAGGCGAATTTAAAAATGGCTTTTATTTTAAAGGTTAACAATGCTTTCAGTTTTTATGGTAAAAATGATTGAAGGAGTTTTTAACTTAGAAAAAGTAGAAAGCTAAAAAATCATAAACTCAGTTTTTGATTATACTTTCTGTAAAATGCTATTTCTTCTAGTGGTAACCTTTTCTTCTTTCCAACAATCCTTTTAGCAGGATATCCAAAACCAACTATAGCGCTTATCGTAAGATTTTCAGGAATTCTAAAGAATTCTTTTATCTTTTTTTCATCAACCCCAGTATATATACACGAACCAATTCCGTAGTTCCAGGCCATTAACTGCATGTACGTAATTGTCCTGCCTGCATCAATCTGATGGAAATTATAGCTTGGATTAGTAAGTACAATTATTGCAAAGTTTGCATTTGAAATCCATTTACCACTGAAACTATATTCCGCAAGTTTTTTCAAGTCATCTTTTGAATCTATTAAGATAAATCTCCAATGTTGGCTATTCATACCACTAGAGGCAAGTCTAGCTGCTTCAAGAATTTTAAGCTTAATTTCTTTAGGTACAGGTTTTTCATTAAATTGCCTAACTTCGATTCTTTTTTGAATCGCCTCTTCTACATCCATAAAAAAGATTAACTTAACTGATTATTTAAGTCTTTGCATAGACCATTCTAAGGCTTATATGTATTGTTATCTTTGCAATAAATTAACAAGGAAGTCTAGAACTTTAGTTCTCCAGGAAGGGCTACATTTGACATATCCCTCAACTCTGGAGTTGTCAATTCATTATTGGATTAATAGATAAAGAAAGCTCTCTTGGTAAAGTTTATCAAAAGAAGAATCCATTCTACAGAATAGCTAACTTCTATAGCCTTGCTGAAGTTTTTTCTTATATAAAAAATGCAGGCTTTAAAAATTATAAATTCTCACAGACAGTTTTTTAAATTTATCAGAAATAAGAAAAATTGAGCCAATAAAGAAAGGTTATGGAAAAGGCTCGTTTGTAGTCATTAGAGCAAAAAAGTGAGATCGTTCTTATTGTCTCTTCAACTTTTATGTGTACCAGTTTTTCCAGAATATTTCTCTTTTGTTAAATGTGGAATGTTGCTTCTTCTTCATTAAATTTAAGATACTAGTCCAATAAACTAGATCGAGCTACTCAATCGTTCTTTCGTCAGAAGTTGCTAAGTCTAACTTCTAGGTTATGAAAAATTTTCTACATAAGAGGCGATTTAGATGTTTCTCTAGTGGTACGCAAAAACATAGGTCTAATCTCCTGCAAGAAAACTAAACTTCTTTAAGAATAAAGAACAACTGTATCAAAACTCTTCTTACTTTATTTTTTAACATACTGTAATTGTAAATCAACAACATACTTTATATATCATATATCAGATATCTATATACATATCTTAATTAATAAATTTAGTGTAATATTTTTTAAAATAATAAGTGTTACCTTTCTAAAAATCGAAAATCAACGATAATAAGTCCAACTGAACTTTCATAAAGGTTTTTCAATAGATCAGAGCTAGCTCAGGTCATAAAAACTAAATTTGGCTCCTAAAGGTGCTTAGCAACATTGAAAATAAGGTTGTTTATTATAGATCGTAAGTCTTCTGCAGCCTGGTAAGAAATTGATCTTCCTTCATTTTCATTGATATACCTAAGGAGGTCAAAAAGAGAATCAACAGTCTTTTCTTGATTTTTCTCGTTTATCGTTTTTTCAATTTGATCCAGTTTTTCTACTAAGTTCTTATAAACTAACTCACTAGCTATATCTCCAGAATTGTAATATGTTTTGATTTTTATTTTTAGTTTTCTGACATATGCTTCTAATGGGTCACTATTACTATTTCCAGGGTATAAGTAAACTGCGGCAGAAAATAGAATTAGAAAAACTACAGAAGCAATAAAGACCAAAGAAATGTTCCTTTGGTAACTTGATGAACCCATTTTTCTTACTGTTATAAATGTGTTCTTCTTTTAAGGATTTCGAGTATTTTTTATGGTGCTTCGTTCAACGTTGCTCTATTGTGCCAAGCCCAGCACTTAATTTATTTTAAGTGCAGAATTTTCAGCACTTAAAACTTTAAATACTTAAAGAAAAGAGAAAGAGCAATGAAGAAAATAAGTGAAA
>JAFNIV010000037.1 GCA_017601145.1 Candidatus Brockarchaeota archaeon | reverse complement strand
TTTCCATTCAATGTTCTTCCATAAATCTTCCAAGATAGAGTTTAAGATTCTCATGTAATCCTCTATAAGCTCATTCACCTCAAGATTATGAGGTATAGAGTATGCTTTAACTAACAATCTTTTTGACTCCAAGAAGCTTCTTCGCCTCTTTGATTTTATAGAGCTTTTCGGACATTAATATTCTTCTTCTACCAATTATTTAAGCATATCTATTTTGAAACTGCTGAAGAGGCATAGTTAAGGCAATGGAAAATGCTTTAAGGTTTGCAGAAGTAATGTAAAATAACTTTTTAGTTTTATTCAACTTACAATTTGTCCATTAATTCTGACATATTTACTAGGCCCAAAAAATTCTTTAGTTCGTTAAGTCTTGGACTACCTCTCGTTTCAGGTTTTGTTGCCTTAAAAGCAGCCGCACAATTTGCGATCTTTATAGCCTCGTTATCCTGAAAGCCTCTTTGCTTCATTGCCGCGAACGCTCCAACAAACGCATCTCCACATCCTACAGTATTCACCACTGGCATGCCATAAGCCTCTAAATTTATTGTTGGAAAAACTTCATAGCTTCCATTGCTAATTAAAGCCGCCCCTTCTTTTCCAAGTGTAACTATTAAGTTTTCTACTCTTGTTTCAGTTTTTCTCCAATCTTTTGTACCATAAAGAGCTTCAAATTCATGTTCATTCAAAATTAAGTAATTTACTTTGCTCATTAACTTTTTTATGTTTTCTACTTGTTTCTTTATAGTTGGTCCAGGACTCCATATAACTTTAGACTTTGCGATCCTTAAGATATCTTCTACAAATTTCACTGGTGCATCCATAAACACTAAAACATTACAGTTCTTAAGAGCCCTCTCCAACTTCTCTTTTTCAAAAAGTTCTGTACTTAACATTTCGTTAGCACCAAAATAAGTAAGAATTATGTTTTGACCAGTTGTCTCAACAGCAATGTAGGCTTGTCCAGAGTTCACTGAGTTAATTTGTGCTACAAATTCTGTGTCAACTCCTTCTTCTTTTAAAATCTCAACTTGTTTGTTTCCTATTTCATCTTTTCCAAGTGCTCCTATAAAAGAAACTTCATTTCTTTCTAGTAGTCTTGAAGCTGCTACAGAAACATTTCCACCCTTACCACCGGGAGCAAAAGTAACTTTGTTAACTAGTACTTCTTGGCCACTTAGTGGAAGTTTATCAACAAATAGTGTTATGTCCCAATTTATTGTGCCACTTACAAAAAGTTTTTCCATAAGCAAACTATAAGCTAAGAGAAATATAAAAGTTTAGTCAGATCTCTCTGAAAAAGAATTAACTAAATATGTATTGTTAAACTTTAACTTAGCTGTTAATCCTTAATTAACAATGGACCAAAAGTACTAAAAATTCACTGTTGTATATTCTTTCCTTAGTTTCTTCACGTGATCTTCTAGTATCCTTACTCTATCTTCTAAAAAGTTCTTCATGTTTACTGGAAGTGCCCCTCTGCTTTTTTCTAAATTACTTGGCTCTATAGTTCTAAGAACTCCTTCCATCCTCCCTAATATTACACTTGCCCACATGTAAGTTAACACCAAGTCAGGTCTTTCGTTTATAATGTCTTTTCCAACTTGATTTTCGATTTCATTTACAATTTGTTCAATTTCTTCCAATTTTTTGTTAAGTTCTTCTAATTTGTTCTTTGGTAATGGCATTGGCTTACCTGCAAATCCTGTAGACTCTGGAGCTTCCCCTTCGCTTGCTAACCTTCTTAAATCTTCTAAATATTTCTTTAGAGCTCTTGTTGCAGAAACTATAGCACTCTTATGTTTTTCGTCCAACTCATTTCTGTTCAAATTATGTTCACTCCTAGTTCTTTAAGTACGGAAATTGCGTAGTAGGTGTACTCGAATGAAGAAATACCATGTTCTGAGCTTCTCCTGAATCCTCCGTTTGAATTTAAACAATTAAATATAAAACTTGTTGTTTTAGCTGAACTCTTTGGCTTAAGCTTAAAAAGTTTTAGCGCCATTACTCCAAAGTATGTATATTCTATAAATGGTGGTTCCGCTAGTGGTTTAGGAGCAAATCCACCTATTTCACTTTCACATGACGTAACATATTTTTTTGTTTCTTCTAGTTTGTCAATATCATACTCTAGTAAGTCTAATGTACTTACCGCATAGTAAGTTGAGACTATGTTTGAGTTTAATGACTTCCCAAATCCTCCATCTGGGTTCTTTAAGCTTAATATGAATCCTATAGTTTTTTCTTTATCAGCAATCGTTTTGTCTAGCATTTTCAGCAAATCTATAGCCATATAAGTTGTTTCAATTTCTGAACTTGATTCCAAGTATATGTTCAAAGTTCCAAATCCTCCATCTTTATTTTTTATGCTTGTTATGAATTCAGTAGCGTCTATTAGAGGTTCTTTCAAAATTTTAAGAGACTTATTAACATAGTATATTGACCTTAAGTCTAAAAGCGGGAAGCTTCTCAAGAAATTTATTGTTTGTTTTACATGTGGTGGTTCAACATTAATTTCCTTTAATATAGCTAAAGCTAAGAAAGTATCGTGTATGTTTGACTCTACAAATTGTACCGAAGTGTATCCTCCATCTTCATTTCTTCTAGCTAGTACATATTCTGCTATTCTTTCCGCTAAGTTTTTCTCCTCTAACTCCCCTATTACTCGCTTCATTTTCAGCACCTTTTTCAGTAGAAAAGCAGATGCTATCAGCCCCTCCTTTTTTGGGGGCGGTTAGAGGAGAGCATCATCTCCTGCGGCTTTAATAACCGCGGGAATCGTTTGAAAGTAAAGGTTATTTAAGTCTTTCTCTAAAACTCAAAATTTCGAATTAAAGTTTCAAACTTATAAGTAGCAATCTTTGTTGGCAGTATTGGATCAATTCTCTTTTCTTCTAAAAACAGCAATAATGAAGATCATAAACATAAAAGCTTTTATGTTAAAAAAATAGCAAAAGATACATGGCTCTAGACAACTATACATGGTTAATTCTTGCTATTCTGGATGCGTTTTTCGCGGCTTTAGTAACTATATTCGGTAAGATGGGTCTAAAGACAGTGGACTCCACGGTTGCAACTAGTGTTAGAGCAGTAATCATGGCGATAACAATGTTAATCATAGTTGTTTCACTTGGAAAATTACCGCAGGTTTTTAACCTTACAAGTGGTGATATGGTGTTTATTATACTAAGCGGAGTAAGTGGTGCGCTTTCGTGGGTGTTTTACTTTGCTGCATTAAAGTTAACAGATGCATCGAAGGTAGCTCCAATAGATAGAGCAAGCTTACTGTTTATCATAGTAATGTCCTATATCTTTTTAGGAGAAAAAATAACCTTAAAAACAGCAGTTGCAGGGCTATTAGTATTTCTGGGTATACTTGTTCTTACTTTATAGTTGCTACTTACTATAAAAATAGCTAGAACTCCTTTTAGTAGCAATTGGCTTCTTTACTGATTTAAGTAATACATTAACTAAAGTTTAGTGTATTGAAAACATTTTAATAGAGCTTTACCGCTACTTTAGTTTGAAGTTTTTCATGAAGCATCCAAGAATAGACTTCAGAAGAGAAAACTTTCTAAATCTAAATGGCGAGTGGGAATTTGATTTTGATGATGAAGATATAGGCGAACTGCAGACATGGTACAAGGACCACACTTTCTCTAAGAAGATAATGGTTCCTTATCCTTACCAAAGTGAATTAAGTGGCATAGGTGATAGAAGCTACCATAGGGTTGTTTGGTATAGGAAAACAGTTAACTTAAACTCGTTTAACAAAGAAAAAAGACTTTTTTTAATAGTTTCAGCCTCAGACTTTCATTCAACTGCATGGATAAACGGCGAGTATGCTGGTGAGCATTATGGAGGCTATACTCCTGCCGAATTTGAAATCAGAAGTACTTCTGAAAACAAGTTAGATATTATATTAAGAGTAGAAGACTACAATTCTCCTTCTCAACCTAGAGGGAAGCAAGAATGGCGGCGAGAGGAACCCTCTGGAATATTTTATACTCCAGTAACTGGAATCTGGCAACCTGTATACGTTGAGGAGCGAGGAAAGGTTTTCATCAAGGAAGCAAGAGTTTACAAGGAAGGAGACTACATTAAAGTAAAGGTCTTTTTGTCTGAGCATGCTAAGAATCTTGAAGTTAAGTTTTCTTTAATAAAAGAAAGTAAAATTATTCTAGAGTCGAAGAAATTGGTTAATGGAAAGTTTTCATTTTTGAAATTAAAGGCTAACAACTTAAGCTTATGGAGTCCAGAAGACCCAAACCTCTATGATCTTGAAGTCTCTCTAAAAAAGAATAATGAAGTTATAGATAAGGTTAGTGGCTATACTGGCTTTAGAACAATAAAGGTTAAAAAAGAAAGTATTCTGTTAAACGGCAAAGAAGTATATTTTAAGTTTTTGCTTGATCAAGGTTACTATCCTGGTGGATTGTACTTTCCAAGAGATGAAAAAGATTTTGAAAACGATGTAAAGATTTTAAAGGAAATGGGTTTTAATGGTGTTAGAAAACATCAAAAAATTGAAAGTCCAATTTGGCTCTACTATGCTGACAAAATTGGAATATTCGTTTGGGAAGAGATGCCCTCTTTTTATGTTTGGAGTAAAGCAGCTAAAGAGTTAATGAAAGAAGAGTGGCAAGAGGCAATAAAAAGAGACTTTAATCATCCTTCTATAGTTGCTTGGGTTCCTTTTAATGAGTGTTGGGGAGTTTCGAATGTGTATGAGTCAAAGGAGCAACAAAGATTCATAAAAGAAATTTATAATCTTACTAAGAAGCTTGATCCAACTAGGTTAGTCATAGACAATAGTGGTTATGTTCATGTTAAAACTGATATAATAGACATTCACGATTATGACTCTGCAGGGTTTAAAAGTAAGTGGGACGCATACTTGGAAAAAAGATCAGAGATTCCATGTCCCCTTCCTTTGTTTGCTAAAGGAATAAAGTTTACTAAAAGACCAATAGTTATAAGTGAATATGGTGGGCTAGGAATTGTTGACTATCCTCCACAAGGAGATAGGGAATTTCCATATAAGAAGCTACTTACGAAGGATGAGTTTTTAAAGTGGTATGAAGACATAACTCAAAACATAAAGAAAGTTCCAGTCATAAAAGGGTATTGCTATACCCAGTTTTATGATATCGAGCAAGAGGTAAATGGTCTTTTAACTTTTGATAGAAAACCAAAAATAAACGTTGAAGTTATACGTAAGATAAATTCCTAAATATTAAACCTAACTTATTCCTAATTTATTTATTTCTTTTTCAATCTTTTCAACTATCTCTTCAAGCGGTCTATTCATCCAAACTTCAATGAATGGAACTTTGTTTTCATTTTGATAGTATTTGAGTACTGGTTCACTTTGTTTTTCATAAATTTTTATTCTTTCTTTCACTATTTCTGGTTTATCATCGTCTCTTTGGATTAAAGGTGCTCCACATTTATCACATTTCATGTCGTTCTTAGGCATTATTGGAGGTAAAACATAAGTTATACCTTCAACAGTCTTGTTTATATCTGCAATATTGTAGATACTCCCACATTCTGGGTTAGAACAAATTCTTCTACCTGCAATTTTCTCTATAAGTATTTCTTCGTGAACATTTATCTTTATTATCGCATCTATCTTCGTTACTCTATCTAGAGCTTTAGCCTGTTCTATTGTTCTAGGATATCCGTCTAAGATAAAGTTATCTAGACTTTTTATCTTTTCATTAACAACTTCTATTACAATATCATCTGGCACAAGTTTTCCTTCTTTCACAATTTTTTCTATTTTGTTTCCTAGTGTTGTCTTCTTCTTTATTTCCTCTCTAAATATGTCCCCCGTTGAAATTTTTTCTAAACCAAATATCTCCTTTAATCTAGAAGAATATGTTCCTTTTCCAGAGCCAGGTGGACCAAATATTATTAGTTTCGTATTTACCACCTCAATGCATCACAATTCTTGCCAGATATTTAAACATTCTTTTGAAAATAAAAATTATTTTATTAGTTTTGTAGCGTTAGTTGGAGGATATCAACTTCCTCCAGAAATTTATGAAGAATACTTAAAGTATAGCTTTTGGCAGTATAAGTATTTTTGAAAAGATTTTTATACTGTCTTTAAGCATTTACTTTATGGATCTGATGGAAGTTTTTAGGAAGAGAAGGAGTATTAGAAAGTACAAAGCTACTCCTATAGAAAAAGAAAAACTTTTCAGAGTTCTTGAAGCAGGTAGACTCGCTCCTTCAGCCGCAAACAAGCAACCTTGGAATTTTATAGTAGTTGATAACGAAGAAGTAAAAAAGAAACTTTTTAACGCATATCCCAGTGATTGGTTTGTAAAAGCTCCAGTAATAATAGTAGCATGCGCAAACCCTAGCTTAGCTTGGAAAAGAAGAGATGGAGAAGAATATTGGAAAGTTGACCTTGCGATAGCAATAGAACACATGGTTCTTCAAGCCTATTCTGAGGGTCTTGGGGCCTGCTGGGTTTGTGCCTTTAACGAAACTGAAGTGAAGAAAGTACTTAACATTCCGGAAGAAGTAAGAGTGGTTGCAATGATTCCCATAGGTTACCCAGACGAAGAAAAAGGAGAAGTTACAAACAGAAAACAGCTAAGGGAGATTGTTTTCATGAATTCTTGGGGTAACACATGTGAAGAACTTTTAACCTAACTTCAGTGAAAATAAAACTATTCTAAACCAAAATAAAGTAAGCAAGTATTGGAACAAAGATGAGCCATAAAAATAAAGCAAAAGTAATAAGAAGTGCTAGCTTACCCTTTTCTTTAAGAATCTTAAGCAGTTTGAAAGCTCCTTTCCCTACAACTTTGTATTCACCTAATAGTATTTCTTCGTAGCGCATGTTAACTTCTTTAAGATTTTTTTGTGATTCTTTAAGAGCTTCCTCCATTGTTCTTATTAAAGCCTCACTTACTTTTATTGGATTATAAGTTACTTTTGTTATAGTTGCTGCACAACTATGATCATCTGTAGTAATAACTTCTGTTATTAGTCCTGGAAATCTGTTGAGTATAAGCTTCCTTCCATCATTACTAATGTTGTTTCCTCTAAGCACAAAAATTGATGCTTGTTTTTCACCAACCTTAAAAGTTAAGCAACTAACTTCATCGTGGCAAAGTTCGCTGTCTTTTTTTAGTACTTTGCAACTTCCATAGCCAAACAGGATCTTTGAACTATACTCAACTTCACTTAATGCTTTTTCAACTGCAAGCTTTAGCGTATCGTAGTTTCTTAATTTTTTAACTAACTCTTTGTTATGAGCCTCTACTATGAACAAATCTAGTAAGTTGTAATCGTTCTTTATTTTTTCAACTTCTTTTAAAGTTTCAATAGGTATATCGTCAGATCCATATAAGATATTCGATAATGTAAGTATTGGTACTCTTTTTCCACCAAAAATAACAACTTCCCATCCTTCAAAGTTAATTTTATTTGGGACTATTGGTTCTCCTATGTTTGTTTGCTTTTTGTCGTTGTTAAATACCTCATTGATTAGTTGTTTAGATATTTCTATAGCATCTTTTTGACGCGTTAAGTCTTGTTCATGTGTTGAAATTCCATGGAAAACTACAGACTCAATTCCAACTTTTCTCAATTCTTCTTCCACTAAGAGTTGAAGTCTACTACTTCCTACTCTTCTATATGGCCCATAGTGAAAATTAGTTAGTATCAAACAAAAATTATCGAGAAAATATAGTTGAGCTTTTGCCTTAAAGTTCTCTCCATTCCTGTAGAGAACTTCTTCTATTAGTTCGTTATCGTCAACTATCCAAGAACGTAAGAAAGCCTTAACTAGGTGAAGTGCATCTTCGCCATAAGTATGTTTCTTCATCCAAAGAATGAATAGTATAACTAGACAACTACCAAAAGCTAGAACTTTTATGTAGTACACTAGCTTCATTGGTTCTACTAAACTTATTAGGATAACTGGAGTAGTAAGCATCAGTAAAGATTCTATAATGGTAAGTTTGATACTTCTTATTAAAGAAAATAAAACTAAAAGAAAGAATGAAGAAGCTGAAACAAACCCGATTCCAAGATTCTTATTTGTAAAAGTTGTTGCTAAGATACCTACAACTAAAGAAATCCCATAATATATAGTAATAAGTCCTACAACTCTTTTATTATTCTTAAATATTGAATCTGCCATGCTTATCAAAAGAAGCGCAGAAGTAAATTGTAGAACCAAAAAACTTTTATCCAATAAGATTGCCAGTACATTCCCAATAACAATTTCAATTAACAACATAACTACTAGTGTCTTTCTTCTTGGAAGTACCACAAGTAAAGAATAAAACTTACTTACAATACCTTCATACTCTTCTTTTTGCATGAGACTCAGAAAAGCATAGTAAATAAAAGTTTTAGCTCACCTAACTTATGGAACAGATGCTTTTCCTTTTTTCTTGTTCTTCTAATAAGACTGTATCTCTTGTAGAACTATTGATGCAGGGCTCGTTTTCTTATTTTTGAAACTTCAAAGGACTTTTATTTTTGCGCTTAATTGGTTTATCATTTCTACATAATGCTTGTGTTTCTCATACCCAACTTCTTTTTCTTCATACTCTTCAAAAAGACTGACTATCTTCTCATCATCCTCCTCTAATAGTACTTCGTTTGCTAGCTTAAAGAGTATATTCTCTTCTTTCCAGATATGAGATCTTAAATGCTCAGCGTAATTGGATGCTAAAATTGCAATTTGTTCGTTTGTTATGGTGTTTTTTCTTTCGCTGTTAAGAGCCTCTTTCATTTCCCTTACAAGTTTTCTTCCCTCTTCATGTTCAAAAAGCATAACTCCTATTGGTCCGCCTTCCTTTAGGATTCCTCTTAATTCTAGTAGAGGAAATAGAACTTTCTCTTCTTTTAAATGGTGGCACTTATCTGCGAATGTTGAGAAAAAGTCTAAAACCTTAGAGAACTCTTCTTTCTTAACTTCCTTCTTGTTTCTTATCGCTTCTACAGAAAAATCTAGGTACATTATTCCCTTCTCAATTATCCTATGTTCTTCTTCTAGAATATCCGTAGCTTTCATGTTATAACACTGTTATAAAGATAATTTAAGCTTTTCTGTTCGTAGTTTTTGGTTTGTTGCTCAAGACTTTAGGCAAGCTAGAGCTTCTTAGTTATTGTTGTATTAAACTTAAGAAAAACTTTTCACTACTTACTTT
Organism: Candidatus Brockarchaeota archaeon; assembly: GCA_017601145.1. Lineage (GTDB taxonomy): Archaea > Thermoproteota > EX4484-205 > EX4484-205 > JAAOZO01 > JAAOZO01. The sequence goes on along the minus strand of JAFNIV010000037.1, from coordinate 2,672 downwards.
TAAGACTACTAGAGCGATTAATGTGATTTCTCTTGTTTTAAGTTCCTTTCTTGTGAAGTTAAGTACAAGAAAAGATTAAATAAAAGTTCACAACATAACATAGCTATGAAGGTTTGTTTTAATTGCATATTCTTTCTTTTCTTTATTCTTCCTCTAACGTTTTCTCCCGTTCTCTCCAGTTTTTCAAGTGAATATCAGTTGTTACGAAAAGAAGCTAATTATATCCTAGCTTCTCAAACTAAAACTGGTTCAATTAAATTAACTCCAACAAGTCAAGACATAATACCATACTTCTCAAATATAGCTGCTGTTGGCCTATTGAAAGCATATAAACTAACAGGAAACTCTACATACTTAATTGCAGCAAAGAATTGGCTTGACTGGTACTCTATACACCAAAATAAAGGAATAGATATCAAAGGAATTTCAGGTACAATTTATGATTTTAAGCTACTTAGTAACGGTTCAGAAGCTCCAACTTTTGACTATGATTCTAGTGACTCATATGCTGCAACCTATCTTTGGGCCATTTATGAATATTTTTTAGTCACAAATGATACCTCTTACTTAAAACAAAGAAAAGAAAACATACAACTGGCATTAAATGCTATCTTCTCAACTATGGACAAAGACAACTTAACCTATGCAAAGCCAGACTATAAGGTTAAGTACCTAATGGATAACTGTGAAGTTTATAGAGGCGTTTATTCAGCAGGAAAGATTTTGTTAGCTTTAGGAAGTAGTAGCTATGGCATTGAACTAATAAAAAAATCAGAATCAATAAGAAATAGCATTCTTTCAACTTTTTTAGCAAAAGAAGGATATTTCATATGGGCTCCATCAGTTAACGTAAACTTAAATAACTTTTATCCTGATTTAATGGCTAATTTTTGGCCAATTGTAATGGGGGTAGTTGATGGTAATAGTTCAACAGCTCAAAGAATTTTTGACTTACTTAGCGCCAATAAATATTGGGATGTTTCGGTCTCAAAATCCTCCGCTGCGATGTCTTCGGCTTATTTTTCTTATCTTGTTGGAAGATCTAACATAACTCAAGTACTATTCGCTAAAGCTTCAGCTCTTTATCCAGGCAACGAGTGGCCCTGGAATGTCGCTGAAGCTGCATGGACAATCTTAGCCTTTTACCGTTTTAATGTTAGTGGTTACTTAGTAGTTAATAATTCTAGAATCGATGAGAATCAAAACAAATTATCCTTAAACTTAACTTTTGGAGGTTGCGGTAACGGTACATTAAAAATTTTTGTTCCTGTAAATTGCAAAAATTTTTCAATAACTTTCAACAATTTATCTCTAAACTCAGGAACAATAAAAACTAGTTTGGTTGGTTTAGATAAATACTTACAAGTTTCGAACGTTAATACTGGAGATAAAATTGTTATTTTGTTTTTCTTAAATTCTTCTAGCTCTTCAAGTTTACAAAGTCAAGAATCTAACTTATTTACTCCTGAAGTTTTCTTTGCAGTAGTTATTTCTCTCGTTTTGTTTTTTGTTGTCTTGTTCATTTCAAAGCATCGAAGTTCTTAGAAATTTCTTTTGCTCTTTCATAAGCTTCTTTTATACTCTCTACTATTGTATACTTAAGCTTACCCCTCTCCATTCTTATAATTCCCCTTATTGTTGTTCCACCTGGAGTTACAACTAAGTCTTCTACATCTGATGGTGACATGCTTTTGGTCTTTAAAGTTCTAATAGTGCCTTCAAAAAGCTCCAACGTTGTTTTATAACTTAACTCCTTTGATAAACCACAAGCTACCCCTGCCATAACAAAAGCGTTTATTATTTCACAAACAAAAGCAGGTCCACTTCCACTTAGCGCTGTAAAGGCATCCATTAATTTTTCTTCAACCCAAACTACATTTCCCATCTTTCTAAAAATATTTTCTACAATTTTCTTTTTTTCTTCTTCGTTATTATTAGTTGTCAAAGCTGTTATAGCTCCGTTAGAAAGAATATTTATATTTGGCATTGCTCTGTAAACATAACCTTCTCTTACGTGTCTGTTAATCCATTTAATTGGAACACCAGCAACGATTGAAACAACAATTTTATTGGTTAAATATTGGCTAACTTCTTCTAAAACTTGATCAATTTGATTTGGTTTTACTGAAATTATGATTACTTCAGATTCTTTTGCTGCTTCTATATTGCTTAAGGCTTCTACTCCTAATTTTTTTATTTCTTCAATTGATTCTTTACTTCTTGCTGTAGCATAGATTTCATAGTAGCCAAAGGGCTTCAAAGAAGAAATAATAGCTTTTCCCATTTTTCCAGCTCCTAGTACTGCAACTTTTACTTTCTGATTTATCATTCTTATATACCCAACTCATCTTAGTGAGTTTAAATAAAACTTTCCTTTTTGCATCAACAACTTAAAGAAGTAGTTTGTATAACAACAAGAAATCTTTTAGTTTCATTGTTATTCTAAGGTGATCGCCCTACAAAATTACTAAGATTGCATTTAATAGGCAGCAGATAAAGAATGGTGAACTACTCCTCGCTATCGCAAGGAGCTTCCTGCTTCCATGGACAGACTCGCTCTCCACTCACCCACAGCGGAGGCCTCGGCAAGTGAGGCCGTTTCGAGGAACCCGTGTGGAAGGTGGGTTACGGAGGTCTTGCCCTCAGCAGGCGTCTCTTTCGGCCTGTCCCAT
>JAFNIV010000036.1 GCA_017601145.1 Candidatus Brockarchaeota archaeon | reverse complement strand
CCTTTGGAGCTTCTACTGGGATTCTATAGCTCTTAACTGCTTCCATAATCTTTCAACCTCACTCTTAGTGTTGGAAGCCTAATAGCCTTAATAATCCCCTTCTTTTGTCATTTTCAAAGCGTTTTAACTGAGATTCCAAACCTTCTAGCAACCTCGGAGGGTCGTAAGAGTTCTTCTTCCATCAAAGAGTTAAGGGAGTTGGACCACTATTTAAACATTTCTATTTTGAAACTGCTGAAGAGGCAAAACGCTGTTAACTTAAGAGTCCAAAATCCAATCAAAATTAAATAACTTTAAAGCATTTTGAGTTGTTTTTTCTACTACCTCTTCAAATGAAACTCCTTTAACTTTAGATATTTCTTGAGCAGATATTATTACATTCTTAGGTTCATTTCTTTCTTTTGGATCTGGAGACAGTACTGGAGCATCAGACTCAAGAAGTATGTTCTCTAGCTTTACTGCTTTCACTAATTTTTTCTTTTGTTGTGACCTAACTATTGATGGAGGAATACTGAAAAAATATCCATATTTTGCAGCCTGAGCTGCAAACGAGACCTTTCCATCAAAAGCATGTAGTATTGCCCTCTTTACCTCCATTTCTTTTAAGATCTCGATAGCATACTTTCCTGCACTCCTCGAGTGAACTATTATTGGTAAATCGAGTTCCCTTGAAAGCTTTGAGAATTCCTTCAAAAACAACTTCATAACTTCTCTTTCTCTTTCTTTTCTTCCGTAAAAGTAGTCTAGACCAACTTCTCCAATAGCAACAATCTCCTTAGAGTTCGATACAATGAAATCTTTTATCTTATCAAAGCTTTCATTATAAGTTAATAAATCTATTGGATGAACTCCTACTGCTGCAAAAACGATACCCTTATATTTCTCAGAAATTCTAAGAACCTTTTTTGCATCCTCTAAGTTCTCAGAATTGCTTATCATAGCTACGACATCTACATCAGTAGCCCTTTTAATGACTAAGTCTCTATCTTCTTCAAAGGATTGGTCTGAAATATGACAATGTACATCCACTAGTCCAATCCTTTTCATTTTTTGAATTTCTACTTTTTATACCCAATTTTTCTTAAAAACTCATATCTTTCTTTCTTTTCCTCTTCACCTTCTATACCTTTACTTGCCAATCCGTCTATTACTCCAATTATTCCTCTTCCTCCTTCATATTCCACAACTAAGACTTTCAAAGGATTTCCAGTTGCGCAATAAATGTTTACAACTTCTTCTACAGCCTTTATCCTGTTTAGTATATTTATTGGATAAGCATCCTTAAGTATGATTACAAAGCTATGTCCTGCTGAAATTTTATAGGCTATTTCTGTTGCTCTTTTTTCTAGTTCTTTGTCGTTTCCTTCGTGCCTTACGAGGGCAGGTCCACTAGATTCACAAAATCCAATTCCGAATTTTATCTTGGTTGAAGACGTAATAAGAGCCTCGTAAAGGTCTTCTACAGTTTTAATGAAGTGCGCCTGACCTATAATTATTTGTTCTCCTTCAAGCGGAGAAATTTCAACCACCTTTATAGATAGTTGCTGGAACATTGTAGCCTAAGTACATCCCAAAAATATTTAAGATTTTTTGGTTCATGTTACAAATATTTACTTTGTAAAATAACGAAAGTTTTATTAATGTAAAATTTCACATCAAAGAGCTGTCCTAAAGATAAAAATGAACAACCTAAGTAGGAAACTTGCTCAAGCTATGTCAGTAATATTGTCTAATCCTGTAGTCGACAGCATTTTTGCCTTTGTAATAGCGTTAAATGAATCTTTAATTAAAACAAGAAGTTATGATTTAAAAATAGCCTTAGTGTCTACACTTTTGCTTGGGGTGGCTCCTTACTCTGGAGCCTTTGTGATGTACTTGAGGAACAGAAGTGACCTCTTTGTGAGTGAACGGGAAAAAAGACCAATTCTCATGATAGTAGGCATGATACCGTTGTTTTTGAGTGCTTTTTACTTCTATTATATAGGTTATAGGTGGCTTTCTGCTCTTGCAACAATATTCCTTCTGGAATCTCTTGTTTACTTCTTAATAACTTTAAGATGGAAAATAAGCTTGCATGTCTCTGGGTTGAGCATACCATTAACTACTATGAGTACTTTAGTTGTGAGGTGGAGCGTTGTTACGATAAGTAACACTCTTGCACTTTTGAACGTTGCTCTAACTTTTATCGGATTCATTATGTTACCCGTTCTAATGTGGGCTAGAGTAAAGGTTGGTGCGCACACATGGTCGCAAGTTATAGTTAGTGCTGTTATCTCTATGCTTATGACTTATTATGGGCTAGTACTTTTTGGTGTTCAGCAAAGTTAAGTTAGCAAAAAATCAATAGGCATAGTATTTAAATCAAAATCTAGAACCTTTAAATACTGAAATCATTAATATTGTCCGGAATGAGAAAAAGCTCTTTAGGTGATTCAAAGTACCTTCAGATAGCTTTGGACTTCATAGACCTAAACTCTGCTTTAGAACTTGTGAGAAAAATTCCAAAAGAAAAGGACATAATCTTTGAAGTAGGAACTCCGCTCATAAAGTCTGAGGGAATTCGAGCCATAAGCACGATTAAACACGAAGTAAAGGAAAACATTATAATAGCAGACCTGAAGACTCTTGATGTTGGAGAAATTGAAGTTGAAATCGCGAAACTTGGAGAAGCAGATGGTGCTGTAGTCTCAGCACTAGCTCCAAAAAAGACCATCGAAAAATTTTTGACAGCATGTAAAAAAGCTAATATTCTTGCCGTTGTTGACTTAATTGGGTACACTGGAGACCTAAGCAAACTTAAAGAATTTAGCAAAAATATGGATATACTACTTTTTCACTCCGGCATTGACGAAGGAAGCAACATAGAATATGCAATAAAGAGAGCAAAAGAAATAAAAGAAATGTTTCCTGAAATTACATTAGCCATGGCTGGAGGTTTAACTTCAAAAGAAATTTTGCTTCTATTAAACTATGGCGTAGATATTTTTGTAGTTGGAAGGTATATCACAAATGCACAAAATCCAGCAGAAAAAACAATCGAAATTTTAAACATAATTAGAAAACAAAAATGAAGCTTGGCTTATTCAGTGAATCATACTATCCTTCAGTTGATGGCGTATCAAAGTTTATTCAGGATTTTAAAGAAGTTCTTACATTAGATGGTTTTGAAGTTTATGTTTATACTTCTATCCCCGGACCAAAAGAAGATCGAGTTAGAAGAATTTCATCATTACCGTTTCCACTTTATGAACAGTATTGGTTATCTTACTTTTGGATTGATAAGTTTATTGAAAGCGCAAAAAATGATAAAATAGATATTGTTCACATACAAACACCTTTTTTTTCAGGGATTGGTGGTATAGCTTATGCTCGTAATAATGGAATTCCTGTAGTTGGTACATTTCATAGTAACTTGAGAGATATGGCTTCTGCAATTGGCAACTCCCCTGCAGTAGCTGCAGTGGCTGAAGTTGTAAACAAGTATTCTGCTCTAGTTTACAATAGCTGTGACTTAGTAACTGTTCCAACACGTTCGATGTTAGAATTTATGCGAGATTCAGGTCTAAAAACAAGAACAGAAATTATACCTCCTGGATTAAATCTAAGAAAATATGAGAACTTTAAACCTAGCATTAATTTGAGAGAATATCTAAAAATACCAAAAGAAGCGAAGATAATACTTTATTTAGGTAGGATAACAATAGATAAAGGTGTTTATCTACTACTTAACTCATTCGAAAGAATAAGGCATAGACTGAAAGATGCTTACCTTGTTTATGCTGGCACAGGCCCAGAAATAAAAAAACTAAGGTTCGAAGTAACCAAGAGAGATCTTGTTAAAGTGGTAAGAGTTTTAGGTTACGTACCAGAAGATTTAAAAGCTTCTCTTTTAAAAGAAACATACTTACAAGTCTTACCCTCAAGAGGAGACACTTTTGGATTAGTTCTAGCTGAAGGTATGGCCTTCGGAAAAATTATCATAGCTTCTGATAAGGGTGGAATGAAGGATTGGATAAAAAACGAAGAAACTGGACTAATCTTTAACTTGGATAAAGAAAATGGGTTAGAAGAAAAAATAGAGTATGCCCTAACAGAAGATCTGACCAAAATAGGAGAAAATGCAAAAAATTGGGTTTTTCAAAACCTAGATATTAAAGTTGTAACAAAAAGGTTTGAAGAAGTATATAAAAGGCTAAAAACCGTATAATTTTTAAATCTTTAACTTTCTTCTTCATCGTTGCTATGTTCGTGTTCATGTTCAGCATAGTCAACTTGTTCAGCTTCCATTTCCGTTTGTCTTAAAACTTGTTGCAGTCGTTCAGAAGGTTGAGAAATCAGGCCAACTGAGTAATATAAGAACTCTACAAATAGTGGCTCTGGGATTAGCCCAACAACAGCATTTACTTCGTTTACAATTGTTCTAGGGACTCCCATTACGTTATACTTTTGAGAAAGTCGTGGAAATTCTATAGCTTCAATCATATCGCTTTTTATCAAAGGATTTACCATCGCAAACTGATGCGCCATTAGAACCATTCTTGGACAGTAAGGACATGTTGGAGTAACAAAAACTTGGATATGTGCCTCTTTGTCTATCTTCTTTATCTTTTCTACTGTTTTTGGATTTAAATTTGGATCTCTTCGAGATACATTAACTATATCCTCTATATATGTTGCAAATTCGTGCCCAGATGGAATCCCAAAGAATCTTATTTTATAGTATGCATCACTTCCTACTATAATCGTTGCTGGTACTTTATCAACGCTATAAGCAGTAGCTTTATCTTTATTTTCGTCTATTTTGTATACGTAAAGTGAAATCCTATCATCTAAGTCAGATACTTCTTTAGCAATCATTACAGTTTCTTTGCAGTACCTGCATCCTACTTCCTTTATGAAAACTACTACTCTTACAGGTTTATCCAATTCTTCTTTAAACCTTTGCTTTAAGTATTCAGCATCTTCCTTACTAAGCAATCTCCCTTCAGACATTATTTCTCTTCCGTCAGTCAAAATCTTTTCCTATATTTAAGTATAATCCTGTTATTGTTTTTACGTGAAATAAGCAAGAAAGCCTATAACTTCAGTTCTTGATGATTTTTGAACAAGTTGCTCGATTCGAATGGATGTCAAAAAGCTGGAATAAGGCTCTATCCAAGATAAGTGAAGCTACAACAAGCAGGCTATGTCTATATTTGACATTTCAAAATAGCCTCGTCAGTATAAAATGATTTTTAAAGTTATATAAAGAAAAAGTTTATGATTATGAAAAGAAATAAAAAGTTTTTAAAAAAGTTTTAAAATGATTTAAAGGGAGTAAGAATGTATAAGGAACGTTTCCTGATAGCAGAAGATGAGGAAATAAAGAAAGGTTTGACAACAGACGTTTATTTCTTATTTACTGAGGAAATAATTAGAAAGAAAAATGATATAGGTGTCGTTATGGAGATTTACACTAGGAGTTTTCCAGATGGTCGTAACTGGGGTGTTGTAAGTGGCATTTACGAAGTTCTGAAACTACTTGAAGGAAAGCCTGTTAATGTTAGAGCAATGGAAGAAGGAACTATATTTCTCTCTGATCCTCGAACTGTAGCATATGAACCAGTTCTTCAGATAGAAGGTCGCTACTCTGATTTTGCTAAATTTGAAAATCCTGTTCTTGGTTTCTTATGTAGCATGAGTGGTGTTGCAACAAGAGCCGCAAGATTAAGATTTATCGCTGAAGACAGACTTCTACTAAGTTTTGGATCTAGAAGAGCACATCCTGCTATTGCGCCTGCAATAGAATGGAGTGCCTTCATTGGAGGTGTTGATGCTGTCTCTAATGTCATAGGAGCTGAATTTATTGGACAAAAACCTGCTGGTACAATGCCACATTCTTTAATTTTAATCTTAGGTGATCAAAGGGAAGCTTGGAAAGCTTTTGATGAGATAGTAGATAAAACAGTACCTAGAATTGCTCTAGTAGATACCTTATACGACGAAAAAACAGAAGCAATAATGGCTGCTGAAACTCTTGGCAAGAACTTGTATGGTATAAGAATGGATACTCCTGGTTCTAGAAAGGGGAACTGGAGAAGAATAATAGATGAAGTAAGATGGGAACTAGCAGTAAGGGGTAGAAGTGATATAAAAATAATTGTTTCTGGAAATGTAGATGATACTGTAGTAAATAACTTAAAGGATATTGTTGATGGTTTTGGAGTTGGTACATATATAAGTAATGCTCCTTCTGTAGATTTTAGTGGAAAAGTTGTTGAGCTAATTTATCCAAATGGAGAAAGAGTTCCTAGAGCGAAGAGAGGTGACATTTCTGGAAAAAAACAAGTGTACAGAAACTGGGAAACTTTCGAGGACGTTGTTCAGTTAGATAGATCCAAACCATTAGAAAATTATGAGCCCTTGTTGAAGGTATTCATGGAAAAGGGAAAAATAACAAAAGACCTTCTTTCTCCAAAAGAAATAAGAGAAAGAACTTTGAAACAGTTGAACCTATTAAGGAATGCACAACCAAAGGTTACATGGAAGATCTAAGCTAAACTTTATCTTAATTAGGTTACAAATATTTCGAGGCTACTATTTTTCATTTTTAACCTTAAATTTTAAGAGTATGAAGAAGCATTAAGAATGATTAAAATTAAGGCATTCTAACAAAACTAAAAACGTCTGCGATCTCATTTCAGAAAGAGAATCTAATCTAAGGTAGAAGCCCTATCTTCAAGCTTTTGGAGGAAGCCGCAGAATTATTAAGTCAACTTTAAGAAATCAAAAACTTAATTAACTTCCAAATAAAGTGTTAAATCCTCCTTTTCTTTAGTTGGAAACTATAGCGAGAATGGCAGCAAGAAGGTTTCTCCCGTTTGATGAAAAGGTAGTTCACGAAAGTGGCGCAACTTACCTTGGTGGTCATTCCAGGTGGTCTTCTAAACTAGATGGTTCTCTCGTTTTAACTAATAAAAGGTTATATTTTGAAGTCATTATTGGAGGGTTATTCGATAAAAGACCTGAGCTCTTTTTTGAAGTACTCTTAACCCAGATTTCAGAAGTAAAAGTTGGAAAATATTCATCTCTAAGTAAGCCTGTACTCACAGTTGTCTATAAATCATCTTCTGGAAATCTTGAGCAGCCTTCATTCCAAGTGGAAGATCCTGAAAATTGGAAGTCTGCTTTTTCGTCAGTAAAAATTGGTTCTCCTTTCTAATGAAAATTCCATTACACTTGTCTAATACACAAAATACTATCTTCCTTGAGAGAAAAAGTAGTCATGAGTTTTAGCACATTTCTTTAAGAAAAATTTAAATAGTAATTTTTTATTTAACTATTTGCTGAGAGCGATGTTTTCCAATCAAACGAGTGATACTACTGGGGCAATTTATTGGATAATCTACATAATAGCGATTATCATGAGCTTTGTTGGTATACTGATTTCAAGCAAGATAAGGCATGACAGAGAAGTTGAAAGGTTTAGAAAGAGCATACTAATAGCTTCTAGAGACCCCTCCGCAGTTTGGCCTGGAATGGAGCAAGAAGGAACTCAATAAATATTTTTATGGCTTTTAAAGCGTTAAAGGTTGAAAGCAAAAAGTATTTGACTTAACTTAAAGCTTTAAACTGCCATTACTAACTAGTTTGAATAGCTTTTAGTCTAATTTATTTTACAATAAAAAAGCAACTGCTTAAATAACCTGATGTTTAGCTTTTGTTCATGAAGCCTCTCAGAGAAGTAGGCATCCTTGGCTTTGGTGGTTACATACCTATGTACAGAATAAAAGATGAAGAAATTGCATGTGCTTGGAATGCTCCAACTTCAGGCCTCCCTGTTGTAGAGAAAGCTGTTCCCGGTCCAGATGAAGATGTTTTTACTATGAGTTATGAAGCAGCAAAGAATGCAATTGCTCGAGCAAAAATTAGTCCAAATTTAATCCGTGCTGCTTTCGTTGGCACGGAATCTAAGCCCTATGCTGTAAAACCTACTGGCTCCATGCTTGTAACTTCTTTAGGCTTAGACAATAGGTCTTTAGCAGCGGAATATGAGTTTGCATGCAAAGCAGGAACAGAAGCCTTTCAGTCTGCAATAGCTTTAGTTGGTAGTGGAATGCTAGAATATGCAATGGCAATAGGAGCTGACATAGCACAAGGAAGACCTGGAGACGAACTAGAATTTACATCAGGTGCTGGAGCTGCAGCGTTTATTTTTTCAAAAAAGTCTGAAGAAACAGTAGCTTTTCTAGAATATTCGGTTTCTTATGTTTCAGATACTCCTGACTTTTGGAGAAGACAAGGTCAAAAGTATCCACAGCACGCAGGTAGGTTTACTGGAGAACCTGCTTACTTCAACCACATAATTTCTTCTGTAAGAACGCTGCTTGAAGAAACTGGCCTTAAGCCTAGTGATTTTAGTTATGCTGTATTTCATCAGCCAAATACTAAATTCCCTTTAAGAGTTGGTGAACTTTTAGGTTTTTCACCTGAAAAAATAAAGCCAGGGCTTTTAAGTCCCATGATAGGTAATGCATATGCTGGAATAGTGCCACTAGGACTTTCTGCTGTTCTTGAAAATGCTAAGCCAAATGAAAGAATTCTTGTTGCATCTTTTGGATCTGGAGCTGGAAGTGATGCGTTTTCGTTTGTTACTCAAGAAGCCCTTGAAGAGAAAAAAAATCTTGCACCTTCAGTTTCTGATTACTTAAGAAGAAAGAAATACATTACCTATGCAACTTATGCGTTGTATAAGAATAAAATAGTGAGGTGATAGAAAATGAAACCAATTGTAGCTGGAGTTGGGATGACTAAAGTAGGAGAACAATGGAGTAAGTCACTAAAAGATCTCGCGCTTGAAGCATCTTTAGAAGCAATAGATTCTTCTAACTTAATCCCAGAAGTAGTAGTTTTTTCCAATATGATGTCCGGTAGACTGCAAGCACAGGATCATCTTGGAACCTTATTGGTAGATGAACTTGGACTAAGAGGTCTTCCTGCTGTTCGAGTTGAAGCTGCATGTGCTTCTGGTGGTGCAGCTTTTCACGTTGCTTACAACATGATAAAGTCTGGTTTGTACAACATAGCTCTCGTGGTTGGTGCAGAGAAAATGTCGGATACTTCAACGGAACAAACAACAACTGCTTTGATGACGGCTGAAGATCGCGAGTATACTGGTTTCTATGGTGCAAGCTTTGTTAGTCTAAATGCGTTAGCTCATCGTCTTTACATGGAAAGGTTTAATGTTTCAGAAGAAGAAATGGCTTCATTAGCTGTGCTTTCGCATGAAAATGGAATTAACAATCCATTTGCAATGTACCGTAAGAAAATTTCAATAAAAGAAGTTTTAGAGTCTCCATACGTAGCTGACCCAATTCACCTTCTCGAAGCTGCTCCTACTTCAGATGGTGCTGCAGCTGTAATTCTAGCATCAGAAGAAGTTGTTAAAAGTAAATCTTATGCTGTTAGCGTTGAAGCTTCAACGATGGCAACCGATACAATAAGATACTACGAAAGAGAAGACTTATTGACATTCGAATCTGCTAAAAAAGCATTTGCAAATGCTATTTCAGCTTCAAAAATAGAAAAGACACAAATAGACATTATAGAGCTTCATGATGCATTTACAATAGTTGGTTATCTTACCCTTGAGTCTACTAATATAGTTGAGCGAGGTAAAGCTGCTAAACTAATAGCAAACAATAAATTTTCACTTTCTGATAAGCCCTCTGTAAATACTATGGGTGGCTTAAAGTCGAGAGGTCATCCAATAGGTGCAACTGGACTTTTTCAAATAGCTGAAATTTACTTACAACTAACAAACAATGCAGGAAAAAATCAAGTAGATAATGCAAAAGTTGGAGTGGCATTTAATGTTGGTGGGGTTGGAACCACAACTTCTGTGAGTGTTTTAAAGAGGAGGTGATTCTTATGAGCGAATCTGTTCCAAGATATTGGAGAGAAAACAAAGTTAGAGAACGATTAATTGGTTCTAAGTGCGAAAATTGTGGAAAAATAACATTCCCGCCAAGAAAAGTATGTCCATATTGCAAGAGTAAAAAGTTAACAGAAGTAGAACTTCCTAAGGAAGGTAAGCTTTTAAGCTACTCTATAGTTAGGAAGCCTCCTGCAGAGTTTGAAAAATATGCTCCTTATGCAATTGGTATAATCGCCCTTGAAAATGGAGTTAACATCATATCTCAGTTAACTGATGTAGACCTCAAAGATATAAAAATTGGTATGGCGCTTGAGGGTATAGTAAGGAAATACAGAGAGGAAGGTGAAGAAGGTTTAATCCATTATGGAATTAAGTTCAGACCAAAATTAAAGTAACTTTCATTCTAGTTTATACTTCTAAACCAAAGGCATCTAAAAAAGCTTTCATTTTTTGATACTCGTTTAAAAAAGTATAACCTTTTTCTGTTAATTGGTAAAGTACTTTGTTTTCGTCTATCACCTCTTCAATTAAGCCTCTCCTCAAAAGCTCTTCTATCCTTGGTCCTAGTCTATCATAGGATAGGTTTGCTTTTTGCATTATTCTAGATTTACCTATCCTTCCTTCTTCCTTTATTGCACTCAATATATCTACGATTATGGATAAATTTGACCTGTATTTCTTGAAGCTCATTTTTCAATTTTCTTTGTTTCACTCAGCATAACAATAAAGAATGCCAGTCCAAGAAATCTAAAAAAATTTTCTAGGATTAAAGCTGTTCCAAACCTCATTCTAACGAAGTAACTCATGTGACTTAAGCTTAAGAAAAAGTACCCCATACTTACTATCATTTGATTTCTCTTCCTTGAATTGATATATTTAACTAATACATAAAGTGACAAGTATAAAAGTATGAAAGCGTTTATAAGATTGAGTTCATTTGAAACTATAAAAAAAGGAACAAGTTCAAGGCTTTTTTTAATTGATTCAAAAGATGTTTTAAGCTGGTAGTAAAGTAGCACTATATAAGAAATTAAACTTAGTATGCTTTGAAACATGTCTGAAAACGCGTTTATAGGAATTATTGTTTTCATGGAACTAAAAATAGTTTCAATTAAAATAGCACTCCTAAGCAAGCTTGATGTTCCAATTAACAAGAATGCGATCTCATAGCCTAAGAAAATTTTCTCACTAGAAATGTTGTAGTTTCTTAGTGCTCTTAGAGCAACTACTATTGCAAGTATGCCCGAAGCAAATTCGAGAGCAGGATACAGTACTAAAAAAATGTTCATTTTTTATTCTTCAGCACTTTTTTACAAATGCACTAACTTTAAATATTTTTAGAAAGCCAGGGAGGGGATTTGAACCCCTATAAAATGGGTCTGCAGCCCATCGCCTTTCAGTTAGTTATCATCACCTGGTTCGGCCACCCTGGCCCAGATTAGCAAGAATACCTAAGCTTTAAATAATTTTCTTTTAGTTCTCCAAAGCGAAAAGATACAGTTAAATAATGAACTTTACATCGTTATTATCATGGATGTGCAATGTGAACGCTTTGTGAAGTATGCTCTACCTGCTATAAGGGCATTGGTCGCAAGGTACTTAATAGAAGAAAAAAATATGTCTCAAACTGAAGTTGCTAGTTTTTTAGGCGTTTCCCAAGCTTCAATAAGCCAATACTTAAGTTCGAAAAGAGGTAAGAAACTGGTTAAAGAGATTTCAAGTGTTCCTGAAATAAAGACTACCATAAACAAGTTAGCTGAAATGCTGGTCAACAAGAATTATTCTGAGGAAGAAAAATCAAAAGCTGTGTGCTCAGTTTGTAAGCTGGTTGGAGAAAAAATCTTTTCTATTTAAAAATTCTTTTCCAAAATTTATTAAAGACTTCTTCTATTTTTCGTTGATTATTATGAATTTTATAGCTTTAAATAATGTGATATTGAAAGAATTAATTTTATTAAATGTTTTTGCTCTTAAAGTTAGAAAGCTAAAGCTTAGAACTGAGCCTCTTATTATTTATTTGGCTTTCTAGGGTTCTGAACTAAGTATGGAATCCATACTTAGTCCTTGAGCCTCAACGCTCTTTTCCTCCTCAGGGTTCATTGGAGGACTCATTGAGCTTTGCTCCTTTCGGGGGGAACCCATAACTCCCCACATCCTAAGGAATTTTTTCCAAATGTTTATTGATGCATTCTTTTGCCTATCGATTACAAGTCCGCATCTTGGGCATTTGAAGAC
>JAFNIV010000035.1 GCA_017601145.1 Candidatus Brockarchaeota archaeon | reverse complement strand
AAACTTTTGAGTTTTAAACTACATAATTCTTCGTGAGCAATGATCCTGTTTTTGATAAGTCCTTAGCTTTTCTGGCTTATTGAACTACCATAGCCCTTCTCTTATTGGTATGAAACTTAGTCTCCGGCTTTGGGTTGCTAAAGAGTTCAAAACTTAAGAGGCGCGTTGTTGTAATTTGTTTGCAAGCAAATTTTTAGTTTTAATGTTCCATTGTCTCCTTAAATTAAAAATCTAGTTAAGAAAACTTGATTGCTCAGAGACTCATTGGATTGCTTCTATGACTGTTGTACCTGCAAATTTATCAAAATACCTTAAGTACACTTTTTCTCTTAGAAAATAATGAGCTAAAAGAAGGTCTACTGGCAAGAGAAAAACTTTTCCAAAGTTTCTTATCGCAACTCTATCATATGTTAATTTTTTCCCATCTACTCTAACTACCTTTATTTGCATGAACACTTTGCCTAAGCTTTGTCCTGAAAATCCTTCGAGTAACGTAAGGTAAAACCAAAAGAGTATAAGAAATAAAAGATTCCTCTCTGGCGAGGAAACTAAAGTTTCAGGGCTCCATCTTAAAGGGGCGAGGATCAGCGGAAGCAAAATAAAGATTCCAAAACCTATCAAAAAGTCAATTAGACTCGCTAGAATTCTTTTCTTCGTAGGTGCTAGTAAAAGCTCAACGGTTTCTTGAAAACTTTGAACTTTGCTTTGAAGAGTTACACTCTTTAGTTCTTGAAGAATCTCTACGGCCTTTTGACCCATTTCAGTTAAGGCGTACTTCTTATTTGGTAGCTGCCTAATTAATCCATTTAATTTCTTTAGGTGAAAGTTAAGTGTGCTGTTGTCGATAAAAAACATTCTAAGTAGTTCAGAGAAAGAGACTTCTTTCATTTCAAACAATGCTTCAATTATTAGTCTCCTTAGAGGATGAGACAATATCATAAAGAAGGTTGAGATAGTATCCTCACTTTCAGACATTGAAGTACTAACTTTTTAGCTTTCTTAACTGCTTTAAAAAGATTTTTGTACGCTAAGCAAGCTTTAAACACAAAAAATTAACGCTTGCATCCGGTGAAGCAGTCTCTACATACTCAAGTTGACAAAAAGCAATATTTAGTTTAAAATTCCTTCTTCTAGACTATGAAGAGTAAGATAAGGGTTGCAATTGCTGGGGTTGGAAATAGTACCTCAGCCCTAATTCAAGGCATAGAGTATTACAAAGACTTTATGAAAAAAAATTCATCAAAAGATGTTGTTCCTGGCCTAGCTCATCCTACTATTGGGAATTACACTTTAGATGACATAGAATTTGTTGCAGCTTTTGATATAAATAAGAGGAAAATCGGAAAGGACTTGGCAGAAGCAATTTTTGAGCCTCCAAATTGCGTAACTAGGTTCTCAAACGTTAGAAGACTTGGGGCTGAGGTCCACCCTGGACCAATATTAGATGGTGTAGATAAGCATACAGAAGAAGCATTTTTACCATATGGAAAAGAAATTAAGCCCGTTGATGTTTCTAAGGTTCTGGAGCTTTCCAACGCAGATCTTCTCATAAACTATTTGCCAGTAGGAAGCTCAAATGCTACTAGATTTTATGCAAATGAAGCGCTAAGCGCAGGATGTGCTTTCATAAATGCAATCCCAGAGTTTGTAGCTTCGGATGAGAGTTGGGGCGAGAAGTTCAAAAAAGCAAACTTGCCGTTAGCCGGAGATGATGTAAAAAGTCAGCTTGGAGCAACAATACTCCATAGAAGAATAGTTGAACTGTTTGTAAGGAGGGGTGTAGCGATAGATGAAACCTATCAGCTTAACATTGGTGGAGATACAGACTTTCTAAATATGACAAAAGAAGACCGGCTGAAAACAAAGAGAGTAAGCAAAACGAATGCAGTTTTAAGTCTAATTCCTTATGAAGTTTCTACAAGGATAGGTCCATCTGACTATGTAAGTTTTCTTAGAAACACTAAAATTGCCTACATATATATTAAAGGAAGAAACTTTGGAGAAAGGCCAGTAGTTGTTGAACTAAAGTTAAGCGTTGAAGATTCTCCGAATAGTGCAGGTGTAATGATTGATGTCATTAGAGCAGTTAAGATAGCATTAGATAAAGGAATCTCTGGCCCGTTAATTAGTGTTTCAGCTTATGCCTTTAAACATCCTCCTGTAAATGTTTCAGATGATATGGCCCTCGATTGGTTCAACAAATTTATAAGTGGTGAAAGGGACATATGAGCTTGCCAGCAGTAATACTAGCAGGTGGAAGAGGTGAAAGGATCGCAGAATATTCAGGAGGGGTTCCAAAGCCATTATTAAGAATAGAGGGTATTTCTCTAATAGAGCATGTTATACTTAGAATGATGAGTGTAGGAATTAAAGAATTCATAATAATCGTGGGATACAAAGGGAATTTAGTTAAATCATTTTTAGAAAGTTTAAAACTTGACGTAGACATGAAAATAATTGAGAACAAAAATTATTTCAGAGGAAACGGCTCAACTTTGTACAAAGCTTTAGAAGTTGTACCTTCTGGATCCTTTATTTTATCAATGTCTGACCACGTTTTCAATGTAAAGATAGTTGAAATGCTTATTAAGAGTAAAGAACCTCGAGCTATGGCTGTTGATGGTAACCTAAAGGGAAACTGGATTAAAGAATCAACAAAGGTTTTAGTTGATAAAAAGATGTTTGTAGTAGATATAGGTAAGGAAATTAAAAAGTGGAACTATATCGATACCGGCTTATTCATACTTGACGAAAAGATATTCGAGGCAGTTGAAGAAGTCTTAAAAGAAAGTGAAGAGGTAACTCTTAGTCATTGTATAAAAAAGATGATAAATAAAGGATATAATGTTAAAGCAATAGATGTAACAGGCTACACTTGGGTTGACGTTGATACTCCAGATGATGTAAAAAGGTTAATTAAAGTTATAGGAAAAGTTTAATTTCAATGATCGCAGTGTTTTTAGTTGATGAGATTTCAGAAGACATATTTGAATCTTTTTTCTTAACAAGGTTCTGTGGAATAACTGCTTTTGTAAGAGATTGTTATATCCTAAAGAAAGAGGCAAATGTTAAGGAAGTAATACTACTAGCCAAAGACAGAAAAAAAGCTGAGAAAGCTATAGCCTTTTCTTCAAACTATTTAAGAAAAATTAGCATAAGAATAGTTAGTTCTGTTAAGGAAATAGTTAAAGCTTCAAGAAAAGAAGCCATACTTTTCTGTGATACAGTAATCTTTGATGAAAGTACAATAGATTTACTTCTAGGAGTAAAAAGTCCTGTAGTTGCTTGTTTAACTAGCTTTATACCATCCACAAACTCTAATAGTAACTTGTACTCAGGCTTACTTTTTTTTGCTCCTAATCAGTTCGAGTCTATAGGCAACTCTTCTGATGAGGAATACTTTACTAGCTTTAACAAACTTTTTACAACAATTAAAGAAAGAGAAGTAAACTTCGTTGATGTTTCTTCAAATAGCTTTTACTCTGTTAACCTTAAGAGAGTTTTAAGCCCATTCGTTTTTAAAATTAGCAACAAAGATGACCTAAAAAATTGTAAAAAGGCTCTACTTGAGAGGGGTCAAAAGGGAATACATTTCACCTCTCAAGTGAATAAAAGGATTGAAGACTTCTTGTCCTTTTACCTTGTAGAATTTAGTTATATAACTCCAAACACTATTACACTAATCACAAATTTGTTAGCATACATCGTAGCAACACTATTCTTACTAAACAATTTTTTACTTGGTATTTTGCTTGCCTTTTTAGTTTCCATAACAGATGGGCTTGATGGAAAGATTGCCAGACTTAGAGGAACAACTTCAAAAGTTGGAGAATTAGAACATTCCTTCGATACCCTCTACGAAGAAGTTTGGTATGCTTCTTTCTCACTAGCAGTTTTCTCTGTTACAGGGAATTTTTCAAACATTATTCTAGGGTTGCTTATAATAATCCTTAATTCTTTCATTAAACATTTATATATGCAGTTTAAAGCATCAACTGGAATTCCTTTAACAACCTACAGTAAAGTGGACAGAATTTTTGCTATAGTTGACGGAAGAAGAAATGTATACCTCTTGTACTTTTTGTTAGGGTTTGTTTTGAAGAACATGCCGCTATCTTTGTTGTTAAGCTTTGTTCACTCTGCGATTACTGCTTTATTTTACTCATTGAGTGCCATCTATCATCTGCGTAAACTATAGTCTTGTTGTTATAGGTTGATTACTTCTTAAAATTTTTATACTTTGTTTTTAGTATACTGTTGTAATGTCTGTTAACATATTGAATGAGATGCTTAAGCCAGAAACTTACGATGAGCCAGTTGAATATGTAAAGGTTGTTCAAACTCATATTTCATGGGTATTTCTAACTGGGAAGTACGCATACAAAGTAAAGAAACCAGTTAACTTCGGATTTTTAGACTATTCAACATTGGAAAAGAGAAAGTTTTTTTGTGAACAAGAAGTAGCATTGAACAGCAGACTTTCAAAAGAGCTCTATCTTGGAGCTTTGCCAATAACTGAAAAAGGAGGAAAACTTAAGGTAAATGGAGAGGGTAACGTAGTAGAGTACACTGTAAAGATGAAAGAGTTACCATCTACAGCTTTAATGTCGAACTTACTAAAGGAAAACAAAGTCTCAAAAAACGATGTTCAAAGAATTGCTGAAATACTTTCAGATTTTCATTCAAGAGCTTTAACCGGAGGCGAAGTTAATGAAGGTGGTAACTTAAAAACAATAAAGTTTAACTGGAATGAAAATTTTGATCAAACAAGAGAGTTTATAGGAGAAACAATAGAAAAAGAAGAGTTTTATGAAATAAAAAGAAAAGTAGATACATACATGGAATCAAATGTAGAATTATTTGATCGAAGAATAAAAAATGGAAGAATTAGAGATTGTCATGGAGATGTTCATTCTGGAAGCATTTTCATAACAAACAAGATATACATATTTGATTGCATAGAATTCAACACTAGGTTTAGGTATAGTGATGTTGCAGCAGAAGTTGCTTTTTTAAGTATGGACTTAAAGTACCATAGAAAGGAAGACTTATCCAAGCATTTTGTTAAAAGTTACATTAACTTTAGTTCAGATGAAGAGCTCCTTAAGCTTCTGCCTTTTTACGAGTGCTATAGAGCTTACGTTAGAGGAAAAGTTACAAGTTTCATATTGAATGACAGGAATATAGGCTTGGAAGAAAAAAGTAAAATAATAAATACTGCAAAAAAATATTTTAAGTTATCCTTGAGTTATGCTAAAGAACTTTAATGAATCATAAGCCTGTTCTTTATTTTCTGTAAGTTATAAATTAACTTTTTAAAAGGTTGAAAAGCCAATTATTGTTAGTTAATACATTATGCTCTGGAGAAGTAATGTTTTCTGTTAATTAGTCGAAGCCCTAAAAATAAAAAAAGAGGTTAGTCTTCTCTCTCTTTCTTAGCTTATCGACTAAGTATAGTTTACTAATTAATTTATAAGTATTTTTTTACTTTTTCACAAAAAAATAAAAAAATCGTTATGAAAAAACCAAAAATTAAAATATAGGTTTCATTAAAAGTAAGTTCAGGTGAACAAAATGGACGCAAAGTGGAAAATAAGGTTAATATTTGCAGCAATTGTAGTAGGAGTCTTTGTGTTAGCACACTTTGGAGTTATACCTGCACTGTTTGCTGGTCCTATCAATTCTCCAGCTCCACTTTAGAGTCTTACTCTTTTTTATTTCTAGATTTTAGCTTTTTGTGCTTTTAATATTTCTAAAGTTCCAGCAAGTGCTTTTGGTTCATTAAATGCCCATTCGTTAAGCTCTTTATCATAAAGAGCTATTGGTATTGTGAATGATCTTACGTTCTTATAGTCTAATGTAATGCTTTCTATTTTTTTATTAAGACGTGCGAAGCTATCAGTTATGTTTGAGAGAAGTATTGCATAGTATTCTGAAGGTATAAACAACATTAAGTAAAAAGTTCTTGTTCTGCTAGAGTAAGCATAGTTCCAAGAGAATGGCAACTTTAAGAAAATCTCTTGAAGCTTAGTCCCATCAGAAGGAGAAACATCTTTTACTTTAACTATAATTCCAATTACCCTGTTATTGCCATAATCAAGACCATTCCAATATATAGCATATCCTGCTATTATCTTATTTTTTACTAAATGTGATATAAAGTGATACCTCAAGACTTTAGAATTAATATTTAAACTCTTTTGTAGTTGATTAATCTTGAAGAATGCATTTCTCTGCATCTCATGAACTATAAGCAAGTCGATGAAATCAATTTTTACTCGATCTCTTTTCGGGACAAAAGCTTCTTCATTACTTAGTCTTATTCCCATTTGGACAAGGTTATCCCAATCTATTTTCCAATCTCCTTTCTTAAAGTCATAGTACTCTGGCCTTAAACTAACACTTTGTACATAGTCAACAGGCGAAATTTCAAAGGATCTTAGTACTTTCTCTTCAACTAGCCTTTCAAAAAATATTTCATATAGCCTAGTTTGGTAATAGGGCATTGCAAACATTGTTACATAGGTGCCATTTGGTAGAGTTCTTGCATAGTACGTTAACCCGAAAGGATGCAAGTTGTTGAGTATTTCAGTTGCTCTAGTTTGAACTTCCTCTTCAAAATTCATCGTTACGAATGCTCTCTTTAAGCCCATAAGTTCAAAGTCAACTATAGGTCTAAACAATATACCTTTCCTGATTAGTTGCTTAGCTATCTTGTATCTTACAGTTTCGGTTGGAATTCCTGTCATCCTCGAAATTAGAGAGCAATTCCTTGGCCCTACTGTCTTTATTGATTCTATAATCGCAATTAGCCTAGAATCATCATTCCGTTGCAAAACTCTTCACCTCATCATTTTTGCTAGTATTGTTGCACAAGTGTCAATTATTAAATTTTTCTCTTTACATTGTATAAAAACTTAAAAAAAATCCTAAAAATTTGAAATTTTTATGTGTTTTAATGAATATAAAAAAAAGTTTAAAATAGTAAGTTTCAATAAAATGTTGTGAATGCCTGGGATTTCGTGTGGTACTTAATAACACAACTAGGAAGCGACTATTTTTATGTTGCAGCTCTCACTATAATTTATTTAGGACTTAACAGGAAACTTGGTAAAAAACTTGCAACAATAGAACTTTCAAACATCTGGTTATCAGCTTTCCTAAAAGATTTCTTTAAAATTCCAAGACCTCCAAAGGAGTTTTGGAAGTATCCAGTAGAGGGTTATGGATTTCCAAGTGGACATACCCAAGGTACTACAGTTTTTTGGGGTTATCTCTCTTTGTACTTTAGCTCAGTTGTACTTCTCCTATTAACTATACTTATAGTGCTACTTGTAGCATATTCAAGGCTTGAGCTAGGAGTTCATAGCTTACTTGATGTTGTAGGTGGCGTGTTCTTTGGGGCCATAGTTCTAGCTCTTGGTTTTTTTGTTGAAAAGAAAGTCGTCAAGAAAGTTAAGACTTACATTAATTACTTTTGGGTATCTTTGCCTTTAATTTTATTCATTATTTCTGTTGTTTCAGGTTGCGGTGGAAAAGATGCTGCTGTAACAACAGGCGCCTTTTTTGGAATGGCTATTGGGTTTGCTTACTTGAAAGGAAGTATCAAAGAAAAACCAAACTTAAAGGTTGGATTTTTTAACATATTGTTTGGTGCTCCTAGTGCGTTCGTTGCATACTATCTTGCTTCAAAAGTTCAAGTCTTACTAATTCAATTTTTAGTAATGTCTTTGGCAGGTTTAGTGATATCTTTTCTTCCGTTCTTAATTGAAAGGGTAACTAAAACTCAAGAAACTCAAGAACAAGTTCATCACCAGGTTTAGCTCCTAAAGCTTTTCTAGCAGAAGAGTCTAGGAGTATGGTTTTTCCTTTCCTGACGTTCTCAGTTCTTTTCGGAAGCCTTTCTCTAAAACTCTTTAGAACTTCTTCTTCTACAGAAAAAAGTGGAACTCTAATAATTTTTTTATTCTTCTCATTTCTAACTATTGTTAACTTAGAATTCTTGTACAGCTCAAAAAGCTCTTTTGAAGCCACAGCTACGTGAGTTGTGTTAAGCTCTTTTGCCCAAGTTGGTTGTCCAGCTGGAAGTTCTTCTGGAATTGTTTGAGCAATAACTTTAACTTTTTGTTTTGTCTTAAACTTTTCATACTCTAAAACTTTTCCAGAAACAAAGAAGCTTCCAGACGTTTTAGTAGAAATGCTAAAGAGAAAGGATAGAAATGAGTCTTCCCCTATTGAAACACATGATAACATGTTTCCTTTTTCTTTGACTTCTTTAGAAATGTTTAGTAGTTCGTTTAATATTATTTCTTCTCCTTCTGTTCCACTTCCATTAAGAGCTAAATTTGCTCTTCCATCAGATATTAAGAAAAAGTTAGTAGAAGTATATTGTTCGTTGACAAATTTGATTGCCTTGGAAATGTTTGTGTTTCCTCTTGGAAAAACTTTCTTTAGTGCTTCTATCATCATTTCGTCTAGGTTAGTAATCTCTCTTAGAGGAAGAATTTCGTCAACCAAGTGGTCAAATGCTACAATACTCGTTTTTCTTATTTTAAACATATTAACTATGTTTATTATAGCTTCTATAGCTTCATTAAATTTGTTGTCATACTCCATGCTTATGCTCCTGTCTAATATGAAAACTGTCTCTTTCTCAACTCTTTGCATGAGCAGTACGCTGTTGTAAGTTCAGATAAATATTTTACTACTCCCAGTTAATAGTAAGTAACGTTTAAATATCGCCTTTTCAGCATAACGCTGCTATGTCAGAGGTTTACTTTGCTTCAGCTCAATTAAAAAGGTACGAGCAAGATGCAAGCTTAGTTTTTAAGTTCATAAGAGCTGCAAAGAAGGCAGGACTTGGAGAAGTTATAAAAAAGGGAGACCTTGTAGCAGTAAAGATACACTTCGGTCAGATTGGAGGTTTCAGAGCAATAAAGCCTCAATTTTTAAGAAACCTAATAGATACAATAAAAGAGTTTGGAGGAGTTCCTTTCTTAGTAGATACTTGGGGTATTGGCCACTTAGAAGCGGCAGTAAAAAATGGAATAACTTATGAAAGCATAGGTGCTCCGGTTATTCCAATAAATGGAATTAGAGAAAACGACATAAGATGGGTAAAGCTTGAAGATGGCCTAAGACTAAAGGAAGTTGGAATTGCTGGAAACGTTTATGATGCAGACGTATTAGTTAACTTTGCTCATGCAAAAGGTCATGGAAGTAGTGGTTATGGAGGGGCAATAAAGAACATTGCTTTAGGTTGTTCAGCTCCTAAAAATAGACATGAACTACATAGTATGGAAAGAGAAGAAGATGGAGCAAGAAAGTTTCAAGAAGGTATGGCTGATGTAGTTGCTGCAGTTCTTAGGAAGTTTAAAGATAAGGCAATCCACCTAAATTACATAATGGATGTTGCTGAACATTGTGATTGCGCAAATTGGTCTCCAACACCAATAGTTCCGGACATAGGAATTGTAGTTAGTAAGGATATCGTCGCTTTAGAACAAGCGACCTTAGATTTAATAAATAAAGCTCCAGGTTTACCATATTCAACAGCTGAAAAATACAATCTCAAGTCTGGAGATAACAAGTTTCTCATAATCCATGGGAAAGACCCTTACATGCAAGTTCAGGCAGCTGAAAAACTAGGGCTTGGTACTACAAAGTATAGCTTAGTAGAAGTTGACTAAATAGCGAAAAACTTTATTAGGTTTCTTTTTCTTTACTTTTTATGAATTCTTGGGAAAGAGTAGTTAGAGCTATGCAACTTTCAGTACCCGATAGAGTTCCAATATATGAGATGCATATTCCTCCAAAGATTTCTTCAGTAATCCTAAGAAAAAGTATAGACGAAGTTATGCTCCATAATCCAGAAGCTTTTTACAACCTAGTAATTTCAAAGAAAGAAGTTAATCTAGATGCGATTAACGAAAAAGTAGCAAATGAACTTTTAAGCCTGTACAAGAAACTAGGCATAGACTGGATTCGTGTTGTTGGTGCTTTTACAAGTGTCCCAAGGAACTTAAAGAAACTTGAAGAGCATACTTGGCAAATAGATGGTAGAAGGTACAAATGGTCTGGTGATAGTATGTGGGATCTAGATGAACCAAAAATCTACGATCCAGATGAAGTAATAAGGGCGTTCAGAGTTAATAAAGTTGAAGTTAACCCAAAAGTTTTTGACATACTTAGAAGATTAGTTAAGGAAGTTAAAAGAGAAATATTTCTCTCCTTTGATGCAGATGGGACATGGGGCCCAATAGTATCTTATCCAAACTTGCTTAAGCATGTTTTAATTTGGATTTATAAGAGGCCCGATGTTGTTGAAACCATAATTAACTACTATACTAACATAGCGATCGAGTATGGAAAGTATGCTATTGATGAAGGAGCAGATGCAATTCAACTTTGTGTTGATTATGGGAATCAAAATGGTCCATGGATGTCTCCAGCTATGTTTAGAAGGTTCGTTAAGCCAGCTTTAATGAGGCACGTAGATGCTTTTAAAAGAAAAGGTGCTTTTGTAGTGCTTCACTCCGATGGTTACATTATGCCAATATTAGCTGATGTTGTAGATGCTGGAATCAGCGCCTATCAAGGTATAGATGTAATAGCTGGCATGAAGTTAAGAAAGGTAAAAGAAGAATTTGGAAATAAGATTTGTCTAGTAGGAAATGTTGATCCTAGAGTAATAGAATTTGGGACGAAAGAAGAAGTTGAAAGAGAAGTCGATAGATGCTTAAGAGAAGGAGGAAAAGAAGGTTATATACTTTCAGTTTCTGCTAACATTTCGGTTAACACGAATGCAGAGAACTTTGTTCACATGATAAACTATGCAAAACAAAAAGGAGTCTATTGCTAATCTTCATAAATTGGAGTGCTTAAGTACTTTTCTCCTCCATCTGGAAGTACTGCAACTATTGTTTTTCCTCTCCCTAATTCTTTTGCTTTCTTAAGAGCAACATACATTATTGCTGCCGAACTCATTCCAACTAAAATGCCTTCTTCTCTTGCAAGCCTTCTAGCTACCTCAAAAGTTTTTTTAATCTCTTCAGAACTTATCTCATAAATTTCATCGAACCATTTTCCTCTGAACAGTTGGGTTGGATTCTCTTCCCTTGGATTTCTTATGCCTTGTATGCTAACACCAAGCTTAGGTGTAATCCCAACAATTTTAACTTCTTTGTTAAAGTTCTTTATTCTCATAGAAGTTCCAACTCCAGTACCTGCTGTTCCAATTCCAACCACTACCATGTTAAGCTTTCCTTCCGTTTGTTCAAGTATTTCCTTTCCAGTTGTTTGGTAATGTGCCAAGATGTTTGCAGGATCTTTAAATTGGTCAAGATCAACATACTTTTCTGGATTTTCTCTTAAAATTTTTTGTTTTAGCTCTATTGCTCCGGCTGTTCCCTTTTCTCCTGGAGAAAGCACTAACTCAGCACCATATGCCTTTATTATCTTCCTTCTTTCAATACTTACTGACTCTGGCATTACTATTTTTACCTTGTATCCTTTTACAGCAGCTATCATTGCCAAAGCTATTCCTGTGTTTCCTGAACTTGCTTCAAGTATCGTCTTTTCCTTGTCTAACTTTCCAGAAGCTTCTGCGTACTCTATTAAGAACAAAGCCATTCTATCTTTAACAGAACCGCCAGCATTGTACCACTCTAGTTTTGCAAGTATCGTTGCATCTTCTTCACTGGTTAGTTTGTTAATTTTTACCATCGGAGTTCTCCCTATCAAGTCAAGTATGTTGTCGCATACTACTAAATTGTTAACAATTTTCATGCCTAAGTTTTTTAATAACACCGTTATATAAACTTTGCTTTTTTTACATTAAGTTTAATTAACTTTATATCCTTATTGTTTTGGAGAAAACGCTGTGTTTAAGAGAAATGGAAAGGAAAATCAAGGTACTAGTTTGGTCTGAAGGCACCGAACCAAAGAATGTTTATCCAAAAGGAATAAATGGGTTCTGAACTAAGTATGGATATGCATGGAATCCATACTTAGTCCTTGAGCCTCAACGCTCTTTTCCTCCTCAGGGTTCATTGAAGGAATCATTGAGCTTTGCTCCTTTCGGGGGGAACCCATGAATCCCCACATCCTAAGGAATGTTTTCCAAATGTTTATTGATGCATTCTCTTGCCTATCTATTACAAGTCCGCATTTTGGGCACTCGAAGACCTCTCCTCTTAGGTCTTTGTTGTAGTACCCGCATCTGGAGCAGGTCTTTGAAGTGCCCTTCGCTTTCACATATATAGTAGCATAACCATTCCATGCAGACTTATAATCTACGTACTTTTGGAGTTTTATATAGTCGTGTTTGCTGTTCTGCCTATTCATACTTCTACTCTTTGTCCTAGCTATTCTTTCCTTGAAGTTTCTTAAATCCTCGAATACGTTTGTTCTATCCGATAATCGTTTTGTGAGTTTATGTAATGCATCGTTAACTCTATTTCTCTCTCTTAAACTGTACTTCTTTAAGAGTCTCTTCCTTGTTTTCTCTGGGAGCTTTTGGACAACCCTTCTCTTTAGTTCGTAGATTCTGTGAATCGTGTAGACTTTCTTCAGGCTTATCGAATAGTGTTTTTCACTGTCATAACCATCTAATGTAAAGAGGTTTACATCCCATGCTATTGGGTCTTTAATCTTTAGCTCCACCTCTTTTCTAACAGTAACTATAAGCTTGTCCTGTTTAAGTATTAGTTCACCGAATTCTAAGCCATTTATTTTATCCCAACACCACGTCTTCCTCAAATCTATAGTTATACTCTCTTCGTAAGGTTTCACTGAAATCCTGAGAATTCCATCCCTGTAACTGTAAAGCGTTTCCTTAACTCTAACAAATTTTCTCTTCAACTCAGGTCTTCTTTTAGCTCGCCCATGAAGGTATCTCTTCCTCCACGATTCAAGCATAGAATAAGCCTGTTTTATCGCAGAGTCCACGTAATGCTTGGAGTAAACCCATCCTCTAAGATTCTTGTCTCTAAGCCTTTTCCTAAAATCCTTATCTTTCCTCAGAAATGGTATAAGCCTCTTCCTATTCCTTTTCCATTCAATGTTCTTCCATAAATCTTCCAAGATAGAGTTTAAGATTCTCATATAATCCTCTATAAGCTCATTCACCTCAAGATTATGAGGTATAGAGTATGCTTTAACTAACAATCTTTTTGAC